>NZ_WJZM01000001.1:0-370634 GCF_021609545.1 Pseudomonas sp. PA-1-6B | reverse complement strand
CTTCCAGACCCCATGGATATCGGGCTTGGCTACCACCCCGCTGCTGACCAGCGCCAACGGGTTCTGGGGTGCCTGCACCCGCAAAATGTAATGCTCGCCATCCCCCGCATCCGGCATGCTCGCGACAAAATACTGTTTGCCGTTGAATTCGATGGTTTGAGCCTCGGAGAGTTGCAGCTCCTGACCTACAGCCTCCACCAACACTTCAAGGTTTGCGGTCGGCATCAACGCCTGCGCCACTTCATCGCGGGACAGGGTTTGAATCAGCTGTGCTTCTTCGATTGCAAACTGCCCCTGCAGTGCTTCGGCCTCACTGTCGAACACCGCCCTGGAGATTGCACCGGACTCGAAATCGCGCAACAACGCATTCATTTGTTCGTGATGGGGTTGGTTCTGCGCCTCGAATCGCGAGCGGTATTTGTTCGCGATGTAGTCTTGCCAGAATTCCCTGGCGAGCATGGCTTGAAACTCATGCACCGAATTATCCAGACCGATCACCTTATCGTACGCAGCATCCAGCATCGCCTGGCTGACGTTGCCGAAATGGATGAACCTGGTCTGCTGCGCCTGGCCCGGCAAGTCAAGCCGCTCTTTAAGGCCGTAACGATAGGCCAGCCTGATTTCCACTTCTTCCAGAGCCCTTAGAGCGTCGGCCTTCTGCGTCGCCGTCAGATCTTCGCGGCTATTGATCGCAGTCCGGCGCTGGTCGATATCCGTAAGGGCGATTTTTTCCACTTCCTCCAGGCGGAACAAGCCCCTGGACAGCTTCACCAGCGCGGCGCCCTGAGTCGAATCCAACGCCTGGGCCTTGGCATTGCTGGTCATCAGCAGGATTTCCAGGTTACCGAAGGTCAGGGCGGCACGGTCGCAACACGTCGCCTGGCCCGCCCACTCGAACATTTCCTTGCGCAGTTGCTCCGACTCGGCGCTGTGGCTGGCAATCGCGTCGATCACCTCCCACACCCGCCGCTGCACATCTTCATATTCAGCGGACGCCACTTTCAGATCTCTGAGCATGTCGAAAAAACCGTCCGCGCCTGGCAGTGCACGCAGGGTGGACCATTGGCTTCGGCGTTGGGCAAGCAGCTGCGTTGACAACCCTCTGGCCCAGCGCTGAAACGGCGCTGAGTCGCCAGTAACGGCCTGCGGCACAGCCACCTCCAGAGTGCTGCGCACCAACCTGTTGGCCGCTCGCTCCGGGTCGGTAAGCCGACGGTTGTAATCGGCGATTCGCGCCTGAGTTTCGGCGGACAAGGGGTTCAGGCCCAGGTCAGTGACGCTGGTTACCCGCAGGGATTGCGCCAACGCCTCGTCCGAGGGGGCAATCAGCGCATCGGGCAGCGTTGAAATCCGACTGCCCCTCAGGTACACCGCATCCAGGCTGGGTTGCGCCCCCAGCCCAGTGGGAAAGGTTTCAATATGGGTGTTGCCCATCCCCAGCGAACGCAAATCCGTCATCTGGCTGAAATCCGGCGCGATATCAAGGGGGTTTGAATTGAGGATCAAGGCTCTGAGGGTGCTGCGTGACGCCAGCATCGCAGCCGACTCCGGGTTCAGGCGAATCTGGTTATTTTGCAACGACAGCCGGGTCAGGCCATGCATCTGCCCCAGCGCCGGCGGCAACTCGCGCAACTGGTTGCGTGACATGTCCAGCCAGCGTACGCCCTGATGGCGAGCGAGGAACCCCTCAGGCGAAGTCCTGAGGTTCATGTTGCTCAGCTTGAGTGAGCCTACGTGGCTGAAGTCCGCATCCAGGTCGGGCAGGCTTGGCAGCGTCAGGCCGCTGAGGTCCAGCTCCAGGCCAAAGGGCTCGCCGTCGTTGGTGAGCTGTTGCGGGGTTTCACGGCGCCAGCAGCGCATGATGCGGTTGTGCGCCAGGTTGCGATCACGCAGTGACGCAGCATCGGTGGCGCGCTCCCCCACGCGCACATAGCGCTGGCGCTCGCCGCCGCCTGAAAATGCCCACGCGTTCAACTGCCTGAGCAGCACAGAAAACTCCTGCCAGCGCCGGTCCAGCTCGGTATCGGCGCCTTCGCCCCAGCTCCAGACAAGCTCCCGGGCCTTTTGCAGGGAATACTCGGGGTACATCTGCTGCACCATTTCCAGGCGTGGGTTTCTGCTGTCAAAGGCTCCATCGAGAGCGCCTGACACAAGGTCGGGGCGTGACTGGTTCACGTCCTGCCAATACTTATCGAATGTTTCCCAGTAATCGTGCGGGAAGCGATTGCCATCAAGCAAGGTGACGTTATTGATCCGCACGATCGTTTCCAGTTGATCTGCCGGCGGAACAAGATTGTCCTGCGGTACCTGTTGCAGTCGATTGTGACGTAAGTCGACGCGCTCCAGCCCAGTCTGCGTCCTCAACCCCGAAGGCCAACGCTCGATTCGGGTGAACGATAGATTCAGCTCTCTTAAATGCGGCATACCGCCGAAATCAGGCAATGTACCCAGCGGATTTTCCGAAAGATCCAGCACTTGCAAGGCATCCAGAGCGCTCAAGCTTGCCGCGCTACGCTCGCTCAGTTTCAGTTCATTGGAGGGCAGTTTCAACGACGTGAGCTGCTTCATATCGCCGATCACCGCCGGCAGTTCGGTCAACCCGGCGTCAGTCATGCTCAGGCTCTTGATATGCGTGAAATTTTCGAGAAACAACGAGCTGGAATGCCCTTTCCATGTGAGCCCCGATAACGCCACGTCCTGGACATGACTGAAGTCGGCCTTTAGCGGCGGCAAATCCACCCAACGAATTTCGTCTTTTGAACGACGGATATTCAACTGGCTTCCGGTCTCGCGACGCCAGCAGCGTTTGATTGCATCACTCACACGCCATTCGGCGCTGTAGTACGCCAGGGCATGTGGCCCTCTGGAGCGAGCCCACGCTTTCAAGGATTTTTTCAGGTGGTGGTATTCCAGCTCACGACTGGCCAACCCGCCTGGGACATCTTCGCCCAGCGACTGAATAAACGCCGTGACTTGCTCCTCAGTGAATGATGGATACAACCGGCGTACCCGCTCTGCCGGAGAGCGAAGCACGTTAGCCGCCACCCTTGCCATATGCCGAAAGCCCGGAGCGCCGCCCATCAAGCGGACCATCGGATCGTACTCGGGCTTGCGCAGCGGGAAGTCCTCCAGCACCGTGCGCAACGCCTGGCGCGAAAGAGGGTTGCGTTGTATCGCCTGCTTCAATTCGAGCGCGCTGCCCAACCCGAGACGCTGACGCTCATCGGGCGCGAGTTGCTCCCAAATGGCGCTGTAGAAATCGCCGGGCATGGCTGCCTGGAACTCACCGCTGTCCAGCAGTATCAGGCTGCGCTTGTGCGGGAAGTCGGGGGAGCCGATGGCATCCATCAGCGTGCCCTCGGCCGAGTACTGACGCAACTCCACCCGCGAGCCACGGTGCCAGCCCGGCAGGGTTTCCAGGGTGCGCAAGGCCAGGCGCTGACTGTCGAGGTGGGTCTGAGTGTCCAGGTGCAGCCCTTCGTAGGCGCGCGCCACGCGGGTTTCCTGCGCGCACCATTGAGCCTGGGTGGCCAACCGGTCAGGCAGGCGCCCGCTGCTGCGAAAAGCGGTCAGCTCATCCACTGCGGCGCCTTGCAGCAAGCGCTCGGCGGCCAGCGTCGGCAAGGCCGGGTAGGTATCCAGCACGCGTTGCACATCGGCGTCTGGCGTTGGGTTCAACGCACGGTAACGCTCCTCCAGCAGCGGTCCTTTGAGGCTATCAACGGCATCGCCAAGGTACTGGCGCAGCTTGGCGGCGCGAACGTCCAGTGACTCTTCGGGGCTGCCGGGGAATTCCTTGAGCTGCGGGTCGACGCCTTGCAAGGTGTACAGCAACTCCCTGAGTAAACGGCCCTGGGCCATGGCGGTCTCGGTCAACACCATCACGCGCTTGGGCAATAAGGGCGACGCATCGGCGCTTTCCCACACGACCTCGCCTGTTGGGCCGATGACTTTCAGCGCTACGCCATCAGGCAGCAGGCCACGGCGTTGAAGCAGGTCAAATTGCAGTGCCGGCTCGGCCTTCTGGTAGACCAGCGGGTCGCTGCTTTTGATTTGCTCGACAAAGGTGGTCAGTTGCTGATGCAGCTCGAAGCGCTTGATGGTGTCGTCAAGCAACAGCGGCAAGGGTTCATGATCGACCGCAACCTGGCGCAGAGTGTCAGTTTCGACGCCGCTGATACGCAACGGATCCGCCTGCTCGACCAGCCCGAGGCGCTTGATCAAGGTGGGCTCGTCCCAGGTCAGCGGTTCTTCCAGCTCATGGGTCCACACCCCGTTATGGTTGTGTTCCAATTCCGGCGCGTAGGCGTCGGGGCGAGTCGGGTGCTGAATACGGTACTGGCCGCTCGGGTCTTGCTTGACCTGGTAATGCGTATCCTCGAACGACACCCATTGCTGACCCGCATGATCGTACAGGCCCAACGCATTGGGCTTGACCTCTGGCGCCGGCTTGACGGCAGATGCATAGGGCCTGAGGTCGGGGTTCCACAGCACCTGCTTGCCCGTGGGCAGCGTCACCGGTTTGAGGTGATCCACTGCGCTTTGCCATTTGACGGCGGGCAGCACCTTGGACCCCGTGGCAATGAACGCTACGTTCAGGGCTACCGATGCAAAATGCGCCCACATCTGCCGGGGCTCGCCTTGATCGTAGGCCTCGATGCCTTCAAACACTTCGTAGCACATCTGCGATGCGCCCACGGCCAACATGATCGGGCCGAGCCCCGGCACCACAAACGCGGCGAGATTGAATACGCTGACGGCCGCCTCGAAAAAGCCTTCCAGGCGTTCGAGCCGGGCCTTGCGGTCCTCGTCTTCGGTGGGCACGGCCACTGCGCGTGCATCGCTCAGGATCTTGCTGATATGCGCTTGGCGACTGCGCTGCCACAGCTCACCGGCAAGGGCGAACTCTTGCATAGGCAAGCGCGCCAACGGCGTGCGCAGCGGGTAGTCCGCACCGCCATTGCCGTTATTGGCAGGCTGGTACAGACGGTTGAACCGGGTGAAGAACCCGCCTTGTTCGCGCACCGGCACAAAGCGGCTGAAAAAGCGCCGGTACGATGCGCTGTGCAGACGGGTACGCAAGTCGGCCATGAATTCGCCACTGGACGCATACTCCTTGAGGGGCTGTTGCGGATCACCGGGGATGTACACCACCAAAGGCTCGGGGCGGTTGGTGTTTTGCCGATCAGGCCCGATCAGCAGCGGCCCCACCAATACGCAGTCGAACACGTTGAGCGCGGTGTATGTCACAGGCTTCCCGGCCAGTTTCGGCGTGGCGGAGCCCGTGACCACATTTTGGAGCATTTGGCAGGCGTCGGCACTGAGCGGCCCGGTACTTTGCAACCGGGCAATATCGATGCACAGTGCCAACTGCTCGCGTTGATGCTCTTCCAACAGCTGTTCAAGCGCCTGGCGTTCATCCGCGTCCTGGGGCTCTACAATGGCCTTGATATGCGCCTGATAAAGCGCGCCAAGGTCCAATGTGCGGCAAAGCCTGGCGAAAGCATGGGGCGTGATCGCCACCGCCTGTGCATGGACGGCCGCGAAGGTCGCAATGATGTGGGGGTTTTCTAGGTTGAAGGTGGTGATCAGTTGGCAATCGGTGCACGACGACGGCTGCTCTTCATCGGCCTCGAAATTGGCCAAGGCCGCTTCCAACAGGGAAATGCCGCGATACCTGTAGCTCAGTGACGGGTCGTTTTGCTGCTCGAAAACAAAGGCACCGTAGAAGTCATCGCGAGCACCTTTTGAGCCGTATTTGCGCACGAAAAACACATTGCGCACATCCAGTTCCAGGTTGAACTCTTTCTTGATCGCCTCTTTGAGCGGCTGTTCGGCGAAGGCCAGGACGTCTTCGATCTGGCCGAGGTGCTCTTCAATCGCATTGAGCGTTTCGCGAAAGCGCGTGTGCCGGGCAGCCAGAGTGGTTTTGTCTTGGTGAGTGGCGGCCAGGTACCAGGCAGGAATATCCATCTCGTGCGTGCCTAGCTCTTGCTGGCGTTGCGGCGAGCCTTCCATGAACCAGTTCGGCACGCGTTGTTTGAGAAAGTCGTAATGCACGCCGCGCAGGTCGGCGTTGAAGGTTGCATCAGGCATAGCGATTCGTCCGTGAGGGTAGTAAAACCCGAGCCTAACCAAGCCCCTGCCGGTTCAAGACGTAGCTATATAGCGCGAATTTACTGATCGCCGGTCTACGCATCCGCTCGCGAGTGACATACACTGCGCGGCCGTTTTTTGCCCGGAACCTGTAAGACATGAAAAACGAATCTCCAGCCCGTGCCTGCGGCATCGACTTCGGCACGTCCAACTCCACCGTCGGCTGGATCCGCCCCGGCGAGGAGACGCTGATCGCGCTGGAGGACGACAAGATCACCCTGCCGTCAGTGGTGTTCTTCAACTTCGAGGAGCGCCGCCCGGTATATGGTCGCCTGGCGCTGCACGAATACCTGGAGAACTACGAAGGCCGCCTGATGCGCTCGCTCAAGAGCCTGCTGGGTTCCAAGCTGATCAAGCACGACACCAGCGTGCTCGGCACTGCCATGCCCTTCACCGACCTGCTGGCACTGTTTATCGGCCAACTCAAGAGCCGCGCCGAAGCCAACGCCGGTCGTGAATTCGAAGAAGTGGTACTGGGCCGCCCGGTATTCTTCGTCGATGACGACCCGATGGCCGACCAGGAAGCAGAAAACACCCTGGTGGATGTGGCGCGCAAAATCGGCTTCAAGGACATCTCGTTCCAGTACGAACCGATTGCAGCGGCGTTCGACTACGAGTCGACCATCGAGAAAGAAGAGCTGGTGTTGATCGTCGACATCGGCGGTGGTACCTCCGACTTCTCCCTGGTGCGCCTGTCGCCGGCTCGTCGTCACAACGACAATCGCCAGAGCGACATCCTCGCCACCGGCGGCGTGCACATCGGCGGTACCGACTTCGACAAACAGCTCAGCCTGCAAGGCATGATGCCGCTGTTCGGCTACGGCAGCCGCATGAAGAGCGGCGCCTACATGCCCACCAGCCACCACATGAACCTGGCCACCTGGCACACCATCAACTCGGTGTACTCGCAAAAATCCCAGCTGGCGCTGGGCAGCATGCGCTACGACATCGAAGACACTGGCGGCATCGACCGCCTCTTCAAGCTGATCGAACAGCGTGCCGGGCACTGGCTGGCCATGGAAGTGGAAGAAACCAAGATCCAGCTCACCCATCAAGACAGCCGCCACGTGCCGCTGGACCGCATCGAAGCGGGCCTGAGCGTAGACCTGAGCCGCGCACTGTTCGAGTCGTCCATCGACAGCTTGCTGGAACGTGTACGCGGCAGCGTCACGCAGTTGCTCAACGACGCCTCGGTGAGCGTGGCGCAGGTGGACACGGTGTTCTTTACCGGCGGCTCCAGCGGCATCCCGGCGCTGCGCCACAGCATCTCGGGAATGCTGCCGAATGCGCGGCATGTGGAAGGCAATATCTTCGGCAGTATTGGCAGTGGTTTGGCGATTGAGGCGAGCAAGCGCTACGGTTGCTGAGTTGTAGCTGACACCGTGGCGCGCCCACTTGACGGTAACCACGATGCGAAGCGAGCCGCTTTTGATCTTGATCTGCTTTTGATCTTAGGCGCCCCGTTAAACCACGCTGGCCGGAATTCGACAGGGATTTGGGGGCCCCCAAAATCACTGGCGAATTACGGGCACACCGAGCCCAAGCGAGGTGCCGAGTGGTGGGGCAAGAGCGTTTTGCTTACTTTTGTCTGGGCCGGCATTCCGGCTTTTCGAAAGTGAGCCGCCGGTGGAACCCTAAGTGGCCGTTACCTAAATAACGGATATGTACGCGGTCAAATCCAACATCCCGGTCGGCAGTCAGGCCGCCTTCGCGAGCAAGCCCGCTCCCACAGTTTGATCGCGGGGCGTCAGATAGATAGGGGGCGGCTGTGAGGCCGTCATCGCAGGCAAGCCAGCTCCCACAGGTGATCGCATTTCAATGTGGGAGCGGGCTTGCCCGCGATGGCGTCAGCCCAGGCGACACAAGGCTTAAACCATCCCACCCAGCTTCAGCTCGCTTTTCAGATAGGCATAGTAGATCGGCCCCGCCACCACCCCCGGCAGGCCGAACGCTGCCTCAAACACCAGCATCGCCAACAACAACTCCCATGACTTGGCACTGATCTGCCCGCCGACGATTCGCGCGTTGAGGAAGTACTCGACCTTGTGGATCACGATCAAATACCCCAGTGCCGCCACCGCCACCCAGATCGACAGCGACAGCGCCACGATGGTGATCAGCGTGTTGGAGATCAGGTTGCCAATCACTGGCAGCAGACCGAGCAGGAAGGTCAGCACGATCAGGGTCTTGGTCAACGGCAGGTGAATGCCACATAACGGCAGCACCACTGCCAGGAACACCGCGGTGAAGGCGGTGTTGAGCGCGGCGATCTTGATCTGGGCGAACACGATATTGCGAAACGCCTGGACCAGCAGGTGCAGGCGGTCGAACAGCGCGGCGGCCAAGGGTTTGCGCTTGGTCAGGTCGGGCACGCGCTGCAAGGCGATGATCGCACCCAGCACCATGCCGATCAGCAAGGTGACGAACATGTGGGCGGCGTCTTTGCCGACCAGTTGCAGTTCGCTCAGGTGCTTGCTCAGCCAATCGCCAATGGCCACGCGAAACTCCGCGGCGCTGGCGGGCAAATAGGCGTCGATGAACGGCGGCAACTGGCCGCGCGCGCGATCAACCACACCCATGAACTTGTCCAGCGAAGCCCCGGGGTTTTCGGCTTCGTGGAGCAGGAAGCTGATGGCGCCGGCGAAGATCAATGCCAACACGCTGACGATCAGAGTGCCCAGCAAAGCCACCGCCAGCCAACGCGCGCGCCGGCCTTCGATCAGGCGTTGCAGTTGAGGGGTGAGCATGTTGACCAGTTCATAGACCAACAGGCCGGCCAGCAGGCTGGGCAGCAATTTCAGCGGCAGTACCAGCAGCAACCCGCCGAAAATGATGATGTAGCTGGACAGCAACAACACATGACGCTGAGAAAACGTTGGCATACAGCCTCAAAACAAACGGCGTTGAAGGATGGGCAGTCTGCCAGCCTTGGAAGAATCAAGCGAGAGCGGGTGTTGTGAATACGATCAAGTGTGGGAGCTGGCTTGCCTGCGATGCGTGCACCTCGGTGTATCCGTCATACCGAGGCGACGCAATCGCAGGCAAGCCAGCTCCCACAGGGGTTCTGCAGCATTCGTGAACTCGCGATCAGCCCTTGAGGCAGGTGCTCATGAATGTCTTACGCGCATCACCGGTCAACGCCTTGGTTTTCGCCGACGCATTGCAGTCTTTCATCTTCTGCTGCTGCGGGGTCAGGGTCTTGGCGTCATTGGCGGCAGGTGCCGACAGGCAGGTCTTCATGAAGGCCTTACGGTCATCGCCCTTGAGCGTCTTGGTGGTGGCCTCGGCATTGCAGGTGGTCATTTTGTTCTGCTGGGCAGTGGCGGCAAAACCCTGGGCACACATCAGCAGGCCCATCATCAACAACGGAATACGCAGCATCTTCATGGAGTTTTCTCCCTGTTACCGTGCCGACGGGCACGGCCTACAGCGCAGTGTAGTCAAAACCTGTTACAACTTCACCGGCCACGAATATTCGCCCGCCGGTATTGCTCCGGCGTGCAGCCGGCGTGGCGTTGGAACATGGCGATAAACGCCGAGGCGGTGCTGTAGCCCAGATCAAACGCCACGTGTTGCACACTGCGGTCGCTGTCCAGCGCCTCGATGGCCGCCAGGTAGCGCAGGCGCTGGCGCCATTCGCCAAAGCTCATGCCCAGCTCGCGCACAAACTGGCGCGCCAGGGTGCGCTCGCTCACATGCACCTGCTCGGCCCATTGCGCCAGTGGCCGGTTGTCTCCCGGCTCTGCCTGCATGCCCTCCAAGACCCCAAGCAATCCCGGGTGGCGGGCGTAGGGCAGGAAGCAGTCGTGGACCGGCGCCTGCCTGAGCTGGTCCACCAGCACCTGGGCCAGGCGGATGTCGGCGTCGGTGCGCGGTGCATTGACATCGCGCAGGGCGAAATCCTTGAGGATCGCCTTGAGAATGTCGCTGATCGCCAGGGTGCAAGGCTGCTGCGGCAACTGCTCGCACAGCTGCGGCGCCAGCCCTACGGAGTGGTAGACAATCGCCTCGGCATTGTAGGAGCTGTGCTCGGTTTGCGGCGGCACCCACACCGCGTATTGCGGTGGCGACATGAAGCGATTGCCCGCCACTTCCATGCGCATCACACCGCTGGCCGAGTAATCCAGCGAGCCCCAGGTGTGCTGGTGCGGGGTGCATTCGGTGTCCGGGGCAAAATCGGAATACCGAAAGTACACCGGGCTTGGCAGGCGGGCGAAATCGGGCAGGCGTACGGTGTGTCGGGACATATTGTCTGGATTCAACGCTCAGTTGTCTGGATCGCAGTATAAGCTTCGATCCAGACAGAGGATAATCCTGCCTCGTCAACACACTGGGTTTCTTTTCAATGCAATACGCGTATCCGCTGCTGGCTATCTTTATCTGGGCCGGCAACACCGTGGTCAACAAATTGGCCGTGGGCTCTATCTTCCCGGCTGAAATCGGCTTTTACCGCTGGCTGTTCGCTGCGTTGCTGTTCACGCCGTTCATGCTCAAGCCGGTGATCGCCCACTGGCCGCAGATCCGCCCCAACCTGGGCAAGATCTTTATCCTCGGCGTACTCGGCATGGCGGTGTATCAAAGCCTGGCCTACTACGCCGCAACGCTGACCAGTGCCACCAACATGGGCATCATCCTCTCGCTGATGCCACTGATGGCGTTGACCGCCGCGATTATCAGCCTCGGCCAACGCCTGACCTTTGGCGCGCTGACCGGCGCGGTGCTGTCGTTCGCAGGCGTGGTAGTGGTCGTGTCGGCCGGCAGCCTGGGCGCGTTGCTGCAACATGGAGTCAACCTGGGCGACGGCATGATGCTGGTGGCGACCCTGGCTTATGCGGTCTACAGCACCCTGCTGAAAAAATGGCAACTGCGCCTGCCGCCGTTGGTGCTGCTGTATTTGCAGGTGCTGGTCGCGGTGGTGGTGCTGCTGCCGCTGTATCTGTTCTCGGCCAAGGCCGGTTTGGGCTGGGCGAATATTCCGCTGGTGCTATATGCCTGCCTGCTGGCTTCAATGCTGGCACCGCTGGCGTGGATGCACTCGGTCAAGACCCTGGGGCCAAGCCGTACCACACTGTTTTTCAACCTGCTGCCGTTGATTACCGCGCTGATTGCAGCCGTGGTGCTGAAGGAAGAGTTGGCGCTGTATCACCTGGTGGGGGGCTTGCTGACCCTGGGTGGAGTAATTCTGTCAGAGCGTTGGACCACACCGGTCAGACGCCCTCAGGACACATCCTGTTAAATCCGATAAAACTTTTCGCCTGGCCCGGGACTCACAACCAATAGCGATCACGCCGGCAGAGCGTGGCGTACAACCGGATTAGCCCCAGGAGATTGAAATGACTGAAGCACGATTGACTGACGTTGCAACCCTGCGCAGCCGCGCCCGCCAGAACGTCGAAAACGGCGCCGTGACCGAAGGCTATGACGCCGACCGTGAAGAAATCATCCGCCTGCTCAACGAGTCGCTGGCCACCGAACTGGTCTGCGTGTTGCGCTACAAGCGTCACTACTTCATGGCCAACGGCCTCAAGGCCAGCGTGGCTGCCGATGAGTTCCTGGAACATGCGACCCAGGAAGCCGAGCACGCTGACAAACTGGCCGAGCGTATCGTGCAACTGGGCGGCGAGCCGGAGTTCAACCCCGACCTGCTGTCGAAAAACTCCCATGCGCAATACGTGGCGGGCAACACCTTGAAGGAAATGGTCTACGAAGACCTGGTGGCCGAGCGGATCGCGGTAGACAGCTACCGCGAGATCATCCAGTACATCGGTGACAAAGACCCGACTACCCGTCGCATCTTCGAAGACATCCTGGCTCAGGAAGAAGAACACGCCGACGATATGGCGGATATTCTGCAGGATCTGTAATAACTAACACCGCAACATACCCCTGTGGGAGCGGGCTTGCCCGCGATAGCGTGGGATCAGTTGATAAATCATTGACTGATACTCCGCTATCGCGGGCAAGCCCGCTCCCACAGTTACTTCACGGTCTTGGGCGCCTTGCCTTCCTTCATCTGTTGCAGCAACGGTGCGCACTCATTGGGCTCGCCACCGCTTGGGGCAACCAAGGCGAGCAAGCCAGCGGCAGGCCCGGCGATCACGCCGAGGGCGACCATGCCCGCACCGCGTAGCGCCAACGGAATGGCTTTCACGCCAGCATTGGGCTTGATGAAAGGCCCATTGACGTAGAGCGGTGAACGCAGGGAGAACAGGCGAAAGCCCTTGGATTCCGGCGTGATGGTCAGGTCCAACTGCTCGGTGGCCATATTCGCGGTGCCGTCGATGTAGATGATCGCGTTCTCGGTATCGAACACAAATAGCCGCGTGGTCGCCAGGCCCGTCTTGATGCCGAAATCCGCCGCTGCGCAGTTGATCTTCACTTCCTCGTCGCCGAACAGGCGGCCCACCACGTAGTTGCCCACGTTGAGCCCGGCGATTTCCATCAGGCTTCGGCTGATGGCGCCATCGTTGATGAGCATCTTCAGGTCACCGTTGGACGTGCCCAACAGTGCCGCCACCGAGTTGCCGCGCCCGGAAATATCGGCATCGCCGTTGAGTTCACCGAAGCTGGTCTTCATCGGTTCGAAAGTCGGGAACAGCTGCTTGAGCTTGAAGTTGCGCGCCGTCAGCTTGGCGCGGCCCTCCATCGGCGTAGTGCGGCCGTTCAAGCGAATCTGCGCATCGAGCTTCCCACCGGCCACGCCAAAGCGCAGGGGTTCAAGGCTCAGTTGGCCGTCGTTGAGCACCAGGTGGGTGTAGAGGTCGGTAAAGGGCAAGTCGGCACTGTGCACGATGCGCTTGCCGGTGAACTCCACATCGGCATCCATCTCGCGCCAGCGTTCGGTGCGGAACTCTTCAACCGGCAGCACTTTGGTCGCCGGTTGCTTGCTTTCACCGCCACGGGCTTTTTGCTCGGCATTGGAATCTGCGCCAATCAGCGGCGCCAGGTCATCCATCAGCAGTTGGTTGGACACCAGCGCGCCGCTGAGCTTGGGCCGTGGCTGGCTGGCAACATAGGCCAGGTCGCCGTGGATGTCGCTGTTGCCGATCTTGCCGTTGAAGTTCTCGTAGCGAAAGGAGGCGCCACTGGCCTCATGCAGTTTGGCGATCAGGTGGCCGTCGGTGGAATAGGCCGGCGAATCCGGCAGGGTCACGCCGGTCAGCGGATACAGGTTGCCCAGGCTGCTGCCCGAAAGCTTCAGGCGCAGGTCCAGGGCACCGAGGTTCAGCGGGTCGGTCAGGGTGCCGGCCAGGGCGATGCTGGTGTCCGCGATCTTGACCTGGGCTTGCAGCGGGAACGGCTTGGCCGCGTCCTGCAAGGCCAGCAAGCCACCGATCTTGCCCGTGCCCGCGAGCTTCTGGCCATGGTACTGGCCTTTGACCTTGAGGCCGAACGCGTAGTCCTGGGGCGCCGAGCCTTTTTCCAGGGCCTTTTTGGCATCGGCATCGCCGACGATTTCACCGAAGGGAATCGGCTTGCCCAGCGGATCGATGATCACATCCAACTGGGTCTTGAGGCTTTGATCGTCAAGGGTCACATGGCCTTTGTCGAAGCCGATGGCGCCAATATCCACCACCCAATTGGACGGTTCGGCGTTGGGGTCCTTGGGGTCGAACTTGAACGTCCAGTTGGCGCGGCCATCAGCCAGGCGCTGCAACTGGGCACTGGGTTCGGTGAGGTCGATGCGCGGGATCACCACACGCTGCACCAGCAAGGCCAGGGGCGAAATGCGCAGCTCAACCTTCTTGAGCGTGACCATTTGCGGTTGTTTCGACCAATCGGGGTTACCCAGGGTCAGGTCTTCGGCAATCACATGGGGCCACGGCACCCAGGCACGCCAGCCACCTTCATCGGGCTCACGCTGCCACACCACGGCGAGGTTGCCGTTGATGGCGAACGGACGATGCAGTTCTTCGGAGACCTTGGCATTGAGGGGCGGCTTGATGCGGTTCCAGTCGAAGAACACCAACACCAGTACCACGATGGCAATCAACAGAACGAAGCTGGCGCAGCTCCAAGCGAGAATTTTACGAGTGCGCGTCATTGCACAGGACTCCTGAATACGACTGGCTGGGCAACAGCCTTTTAAACAGCTTATAGGACTACGACTGGCAAAGTGCCTGGGGGTTTAACGCAACCGCGGATTTAACCGAAAAAAGCGATTTTCCTGATCAACCAGACAATTTTCCCCATCGACGACGCACCATTGTTACCCGGGTTCGTGTCGAAAATACCCACATCGGTGCAAAGCCGCGGGCTTGAGAGGCTCGATCTAGAGCCTCCGGCGAGAACAATCAATTCTGTTGATTATTACCATTGTGTTTATGAACTTTTATATCGACTTATCAAGGGTAACATTAGCCCTGTACCCACTTTATCGCCCTCCCTAGGAGCAACCATCATGAAACGCCAATTACTCGCTACCGTTCTGTTATCTGTCCTGGCTTCCAGCGCTTTTGCCCTGCCATCTGCCGAACAGGCCACCCCGCAGAACAAAGCTCAAGCCGTGCAAACCAGCCAAACCGTGGCTCGCAGCGGTTCGCAAGAAGACGAAAACCGTGATTACGCCAAAGGCGCCGTAGCTGAAAATGGCTACAACCGCCTGCAAGAGAAAGGTCTGGTCGAAGGCGGTGCTGAACAAGCCAACAAACGCGCCTACACCGAAGGCGTTGCTGAAGGCGGTGCCGACCGTCTGCAAGAACTGCATCAAGCACAGAGCTAAGCCTGTGGTGGCCCAGAAAAAAGCCCGATCTGCCGATCGGGCTTTTGCTTTTATATAGAACGCGTCACGCCCCGCCCCTGCCAAGTTCGACGCCGGCAAAGCGCTTTTGCTAGAGTGCGTCGCTGTACTTGCCGACAAAGCTCATCCGCTCATGCTGCCCCGCGCCGAACAGAAGCAACAAACCCGCCTCGCCCTGATGGACGCAGCCCGCCATCTGATGGAGTGTGGCCGTGGGTTTGGCAGCCTGAGTTTGCGCGAAGTGGCCAAGACCGCGGGTATCGTGCCCACCGGCTTCTATCGCCATTTCGCCGACATGGACCAACTTGGGCTGGTATTGGTCAGCGAGGTCGGCCAGACCTTTCGCGCCACGATCCGCCTGGTGCGCCACAACGAATTCGTGATGGGCGGCATCATTGATGCCTCGGTGCGCATCTTTCTCGATGTGGTTTCGGCTAACCGCTCTCAGTTCCTGTTCCTGGCTCGCGAACAGTACGGCGGCTGCCTGGCCGTGCGCCAAGCCATCGCCGCCCTGCGCGAAGACATCACTCGCGATCTGGCCGCCGACCTGACACTGATGCCCAAACTTCAGCACTTGGATGCCGAAGGTTTGCATGTGATGGCCGACCTGATCGTCAAGAGTGTGTTCGCCACCCTGCCCGATATCATCGACCCACCGGCCCACGCCTTGCCGGCCCACCTTACGCCCCAGGCGAAAATCACCCAGCAACTGCGCTTTATCTTTATCGGCCTTAAACATTGGCAAGGGCTGGGCAGCACCGAGTAAGTCAATCAACCCGCCGTGTGGAACCGTTTGGCGGTGGTGTAGTGCTTGTTCCAGTAGCTATTGCTCAATGAATCGATACGGATGGTTTTGCCGGTACGCGGCGAATGGATGAATTTGCCCTGGCCGATATAAAGGCCGACATGGCTGACCTGGCCCCGCCCGTTGCCTTTGAAAAACACTGCATCCCCTGGCTTTAAAGCACTGCGTTTGATGGTTGTCGCCGATGAACGGTGCATGGCGGCAGTGGTGCGGGGTAGCTGGATATTGGCTTGGGTCTTGAACAAGTACACCAGGAAGCTACTGCAATCGAAGCCCTGCTCTGCCGATGTGCCGCCCCACTTATAGGGCGTACCCAGCAACTCATGGGCGCGGTCAATGACATCGTCGATAGAGGCCGGCTTGATGCTTTGCAGCGAAGAGCTGAAGGTGGCGCGGGGTTGGAAATTGGCCTTTGCCGATGAAATAAAGCAGGTCAGGCTGACAAGGCATACACAAAAAATTGATCGAAGCATGATGAACGTCGCGGTGGAATTAAACAGGCCGCATAGCCTAAAGAACCCGCAGGTAATCTCATGAGCTCCAAATCTTGATGGCTCGTAGGAAAAATCCCAAAAAATAACCACAGAGAAAAAGATGAAAGAAATTTCATCAAGCTGAGCGCCACCATCAACGCAAAACGCCCTTCCCCGGTGCTATAAACCTCGGCACGCACCAAATTGATACACGCACGGAAATCATCCGACGCCCTATTGAGCAGCATGCCTGCCTGACTACAGGGAATTCCTACTCAATTCCGTGATTGGCAAGCCCCTTGCTCTAGGTCTTTCATCGCTCACAGTTGGAAGCTCTCTGATGCTGGTGATACACCGCCGAATCGCCCCCCAAGCCCTCTGGGCCGCCGAGTTGCTGCTCAACTTCGAAGCCCGCAGCAAAAGCCGCCTGCGCTGTTTCAGTGCCGACGGTGAAGACGTCGGCCTGTTTTTGGAGCGGGGCCAGCCGCCCTTGCACGATGGTGAATTCCTGCAGGCAGAAGACGGACGCGTCGTACGGGTATGCGCCCGCCCTGAACAACTGCTGCACGTCACCTGCCGCAACGCTTTCGAGCTCACCCGTGCCGCCTATCACCTGGGCAACCGCCATGTGGCCCTGCAAGTCGGTGACGGCTGGCTGCGCCTGCTCGATGACTACGTGCTCAAGGCCATGCTCGAGCAACTGGGTGCCGATGCGCAGACCCTCGAGGCGCCGTTTCAACCCGAGCACGGCGCCTATGGCGGCGGCCATCATCATTCACGGCATGGTGATGAAGACTTCAACTACGCGCCCAAGCTGCATCAGTTCGGCGTGCGTCTATGAACCCAGCCTGGGCGCTGCTGCGCCTGGCCAGTCCGCAACTGCCGATTGGCGGCTACAGCTATTCCCAAGGCCTGGAAATGGCGGTGGACAACGGCCGCGTGCAGGATGCCGCGAGCGCCCGGCGCTGGATCAGTGACCAGTTGCTGCTCAACCTGGCGCGTTTCGAAGCCCCGCTGCTGCTCGCCCACTGCCGCGCAGCCGCCGAACAGGACTGGGCCCAATTGGCGCGGTGGTGCGACGAGCATCGCGCCAGCCGTGAGACCCGGGAGCTGTATCAGGAGAGTCGCCAGATGGGCTATTCCCTGCAACAACTGCTCAACGGCTTGCCGGAACTGGACGACAGCGCCCGTGATTTTCTTGCACAACGCGACGAACCGCACCTGGCCCTTGGCTGGGCCTTGGCCGCGCGCGCCTGGCACATCAACCCCGGCGATGCGCTTGCCGCCTGGCTATGGAGCTGGCTGGAAAACCAACTGGCGGTACTGATGAAAACCCTGCCATTGGGCCAGCAAGCGGCCCAGCGGTTGACCAGCGAACTGCTGCCGCTGCTGCAACAAGCACAGCAGGATGCCGAACGCATTAACCCTAACCATTTGGGCAGCGCCGCTTTTGGCCTGTCCCTGGCGTGCATGGCCCACGAGCGCCAGTACAGCCGCCTGTTCCGTTCCTGATTCTGGAGAAGCACATGAACACACAACCCCTGCGCGTCGGTATCGGCGGCCCGGTAGGCTCGGGCAAGACCGCCCTGACCCTGGCCCTGTGCCTGGCGCTGCGTGATCGCTACAACCTGGCGGTGGTGACCAACGACATCTACACCCGTGAAGACGCCGACTTCCTGGTGCGTAACCAGGCCCTGGCGCCGGAGCGCATCATCGGCGTGGAAACCGGTGGCTGCCCACACACGGCGATTCGCGAAGATGCCTCGATCAACCTGGAGGCCGTGGACCAACTCAACCGCCGCTTTCCCGGCCTGGACCTGATTCTGGTGGAGTCCGGCGGCGACAACCTGTCGGCCACCTTCAGCCCGGAGCTGTCGGACCTGACCATCTATGTGATCGACGTCTCCGCCGGCGACAAGCTGCCGCGCAAAGGCGGGCCCGGTATTTGCAAATCCGACCTGCTGGTGATCAACAAGATCGACCTGGCCCCGCTGGTCGGCGCCTCGCTGGAGCTAATGAACAGCGACACCCAGCGCATGCGCAACGGCAAACCCTTTGTGTTCAGCAACCAGAAGACCGGGGTCGGCCTGGACGACATCGTCGCCTTCATCGAACGCCAGGGCCTGCTGACCGCCGCCTGATCAACCCATAAGGAACCTGTCCATGAGACTCAACAGACTTTTCGCCGCCGCCGCGCTGCTGCTCGCCCCTACCCTGGCCTTCGCCCATCCGGGCCATGGCGACAATGGCCTGGTGGCCGGTATCAGCCACCCCCTGGGCGGCCTCGATCACTTGTTGGCCATGCTTGCGGTGGGCCTCTGGGCTGCCCAGCAAAAAGGCGCCGCGCGCTGGGCGCTGCCATGCACCTTTGTCGGCACCATGCTGATCGGCGGGGTGTTGGGTTTCGAAGGGCTGCAATTGCCGGCGCTGGAAAGCGGGATTGCTGCATCGGTGCTGGCCTTGGGCCTGGCGGTAGCGTTGGCGGTGCGGCCACCGCTGTTCGTGGCCGTGGGCGCCACGGCGTTGTTTGCGCTGTTTCACGGCGTGGCCCATGGCCTGGAACTGCCGGATATGACCAGCCCCTGGGCGTATGCGGCTGGGTTTGTGGGGGCAACAGCCGTGTTGCACGCTGCGGGTTATGCAGTGGTGCGCTTTTTGCCGGCAGCTGCGGCACCCTTGGTGCGCGTGGCCGGGGCCGCTTCGGCGGCGACTGGGGTGTGGTTGCTGGCAGGCTGATCGTCAGCGCCTGTAAAGGCCTCATCGCAGGCAAGCCAGCTCCCACATGTGAGACGGTTCACACTTCAAAAATGTGGGAGCGGGCTTGCCCGCGATAGCGCCAGTACAAACACCACCGATCCCAAGCCTGCTACCATGCGCGACAAACACCCCTGCCGTGACGACGCCAGCCAATGCCCATCGCTTCCCCCTCTTCCCTGACGCCTGTGCTCACGCACTTCCATGACCTGATCGTGCCCCTCTGGCAAGGCCCGGGCTGGAATGCCGGCCTGGCACTGCCCTTTGAGGCACTGGACGCCGATCACCAGCCACTGCCCCCACAGCGCTATCGCGCCATGGCCTGCGCCCGGCAGTTGTACCTGTTCGCCAGCCTGATCGGCGAACCCGGCGCGGCTTTCGCCGAAGAACGTGCGGCGGCGCTGTTTCGCTCCCTGCAACGGCACTTTCATGATGCCGAACACGGTGGCTGGTTCTATAGCATCGACCCCGCCGGCCAGCCGCTGGACAAGCGCAAAGACCTCTACACCCACGCCTTCATTATTTTTGCCTGCGCCCATTACTGGGCCAAGGTGCGTGAGCCGTTGGTCGAGTCGGTGCTCAACGCTGCCCTGGAAGTCGTCGCCCAACGCTTTGCCACCGGCGACGGTTTGTACGAGGCCGTACTGGAACGCAATTGGGCCTCCCTCGACTCCGGCCCGTTGCAAAACCCGTTGATGCACCTGGCCGAAGGCTTCCTGGCTACCCTCGCGGTGCGTAAGGACGCCCAGGTACAAGCGGCCCTGCTGGCACTGGCGACGGCCATGCAGCAACGCTTCATCGACCGCGAGCACGGCGTGATGATGGAGAAACCTTTGGGCGCTGTGGATAACTGGTTTGAGCCGGGGCACCAGTTCGAATGGTTCTTTTTGCTGGAATCTTCAGCTGTGCTGCGCGGCACTGCACTGCATGAGTCGCTGACACGGGCATTTGCCTATGCCGAGCAAAAGGGTGTGGATAAGTTAAGCGGTGCAGTCAGCGGCATGCTCGCGTTGGATGGCACGGTGCGCGACGGTACCCAACGTATCTGGGCTCAGGCGGAGTACCTGCGGGCACTGACTTTGCGGCCAGGCAGCGAGGCGATGCTGCAGCGTCAGTTGCGGGCGCTGCAACAGCGCTTTTTGCATGCCAAGGGTTGGTATGAATGCCTGGATGCCGAGGGTAAGGTGAGCCGGCGGGATATGCCTTCGACTACGCCCTATCATTTGGCGACTTGCTATCAGGGTTTGGTCCGGCATCTGGGCTGACCTGCAGGGCTCCATCGCAGGCAAGCCAGCTCCCACAGTTGATTGTGTTCGCACATTTAAATGTGGGAGCTGGCTTGCCTGCGATAGCCTCACCTCGCTCTAACAGACTTTAGGCAATCCACTTGCGGTCGCCCGTAAAACTGATAGTCAACCACCGCGCCGCATCCGCCGCCCCCAGCCCTGTGGATATCTCTTCACGCAGCCCATCGAGGGTGGCGACGTTATCCACCGGGTAATCCGCTGGCAGCACCACATGAATCTCGATAAACCGCGCCCGCCCGTGCTTCTGCACATAGGACACGTAGTCGTCGAAACCATGCTTGGCCTGCGCCGCGTCCATCACTTCGCGGACCTTGTCGTCCAAGTGATCCGGCGCGATCCCCAACACTTCGCGCAGCGCCGGGCGCAGGATCTTGAATGCTGGCGCCAGCATGCTCAGGGCCAGCAGGATCAGGATCAACGGGTCCACGTAGACCGCCCACTCGCCATAGCCCTGGGACTTGAGCAACAGCGCCGCCAGGAAGCTGATCAGCAAGCCCACCGACAGCATCGCGTCCACCAGCCAGCTGATGTTGTCGAACTGGATCAATGACGATTTAAGTGTGCGATTGCGGTAGCGCACATAGAAGAAGTAGGCGAACTCCACGACGGTAAACACCGCCGCATAAATGATCACCAGCCCCAACTCGATTTCGCGCCCGCCATTGATAATGCCGAACACGCCATTGAGGAACGCGTAGATGGCGATCAGCAGCAGGAAACTGCCTTCTATCAGCAGCACCATCGGCTCAAGGTGCCAATAGCCGAATTGGAAACGCTCATTGCTTTTCTTGGCGATCAGCTTGGCCGTGATCAGCATCAGCACCTTGATGGCGGTGGCGATCAGCGAGAAAAAGCCGTCGAACAGAATGGATTGGGCGCCGGATATCACACCCGTGACAATCCCGGCGATCGCGACTGCGAACATCAGGATAGTCGATTGTTTGAGCAGTGCCTGCTCACCTCGGTTACTCACATTGCCTCCTGTCAAAACCTTTGAACCGCTGGGTGCGGTGGGGTTTTCAGGCGGGCAGTGTACCTTATGTCCTGTTTTGGCCGATTTGACGCCATCGCAGGCAAGCCAGCTCCCACATTCGACCGCATTCCCATGTTGGAATACGGTTGAGTGTGGGAGCTGGCTTGCCTGCGATGGCAGCGACGCGGTCTTAGCCCTTGGCCCCACGCTCAATCGCAAACCCAGCCCAGGTCTGGCTCACCGGCATCAGCTCCAGGCGGTTGATGTTCACGTGCGCCGGAGTGTTCATCACCCAGAAAATCGTATCGGCAATGTCCTGCGGCTGGATCGGCTCGGCACCTGCGTAGGTGGCGTCATAACGCGCCTGGTCACCGCCGAAGCGCACCAGGGAGAACTCGCTTTCACACAAGCCCGGCTCGATATTGGTCACGCGCACGCCGGTGCCTTGCAAGTCGCAGCGCAGGTTCAACGAGAACTGCTTCACGAACGCCTTGGAACCGCCGTATACATGGCTGCCCGGGTACGGGTAGTTACCGGCGATGGAACCCAGGTTGATGATCCCGGCACCGCGGCCATGGGCAATCAGGCGCGGCAACAGCAGGTTAGTGGTGGTCAGCAAGCCCTTGATGTTGGTATCGACCATGGTTTCCCAATCGTCGAGGTCGCACTTGGGCGCAGGGTCGGTGCCCACGGCCAGGCCGGCGTTGTTGATCAGGCCGCGCAGCGTGGCGAACGACGCCGGCAGGTTGGCGATGGCCTCCTCCATGCCTTTGCGGTCGCGCACATCCACCACCAGGCCATGCACTTCGGTCTGCTTGGAAAGCTCTTCGACCAAGGCGTTCAAGCGCTCGGCACGGCGACCAGTGAGCACCAGTTTCCAACCGGCCTCGGCAAAGCGACGGGCACAGGCTTCGCCGAAACCTGAAGTAGCGCCAGTGATAAACAGCGTGTCGGACATGGGGTTCTCCTTGCGGGCATCGGGAAAAAAACAGCCAGCAGAATGCCCTTACGCCGCGTTTGCGGCAACCGCTGTGCACACGCACGCATGCTTGACTGATCACTTTTTAACCAATCCTAGCAAAGCCTTATAAACCGTAGCTTGCAGCCATATGCGCGCAGGTTATCCACAACTGCGCCCACAGTCTTTGGGGGCAAGTGCAAACGGCTCAAAGCCGCTGTGTACAAGGGTTGCAGGCGGTTTTATAAAGTTTTTTGCTTGACCTGGGCGAGCGCCTATGTAGCCGCTGACAAATGCAGAAAAACACAACGATGGCTCCAGGCCAGTCATTCCGGCCCCTGCGCAAGTCTTTCCAGAGTTTAGTCACAGACTTATCCACAGGCTGGAAGGACTTATTTCGTTCATATACCTGTGTCTTTAAACAGGTTGACAAACCCTTGAGACGGTCGCGAAAAACACCCTGATCGAAAAATAACCAACACGCTACAAGCCACGTGGTTAAAGGCTTTCAGCCAGCTACTCCCACGTTACCCACAGCCGGTTCCACAGTGGATGGGGACAAGTCAAAACTGTGACAAAACAGGGATTTGCGGCGGTTATATGTCGCGCTTTTGAGGTGGGCTGGATTTGTTTTCCACAATTTGGTGGAGGGCTTGTTGACACCGCAAAAACAAATGTGGGAACCGGCTTTGCGTGGGCGCTGGCTTGCCTGCGATGCGGCCACCTCGGTATGTCAGCTAAACCGAGGTGATGCTATCGCGGGCGAGCCCGGCTCCCACATAAGGCCCGGTTCCCACAGGGTTGATGCGCCTGGATCTTAGGTCAGTGACCGCCCAGGTAGGCGTTGCGCACTTCCTCGTTCACCAGCAACTCCTTGCCGGTGCCTGTCAGGCGAATCTCACCATTGACCATCACATACGCCCGGTCCGACAGGCGCAGCGCATGGTTGGCGTTCTGTTCCACCAGGAAAATGGTCATCCCGGTGGACGCCAGCTCGCGCAGGGTGGAAAAGATCTGCTTCACCACAATCGGCGCCAACCCCAGGCTTGGCTCATCGAGCAACAACAGCTTGGGCCGGCTCATCAGCGCACGGGCGATGGCGAGCATTTGTTGCTCACCACCGGACATGGTCATCGCCCGCTGGTTGCGCCGCTCCTTGAGCCTGGGGAACAGCTCGAACATGCGTTGCATGTCCTCACTGGCGAACTTGTCGCCAATGGGGATGGTGCCCATCAGCAGGTTTTCCTCGACGGTCATGTCGGGGAACACCCGCCGCCCTTCCGGCGACTGCGCAATGCCGTTGGAAGCGATGTAGTGGGACGACTTGTGAGTAATGTCGACGCCGTTGTACAGAATCTGCCCCGACTCGGCCCGAGGCTGACCGAAGATCGACATCAGCAACGTGGACTTACCCGCGCCATTGGAGCCGATCAGGCTGACGGTTTCGCCTTCGTTGATGTGCAGCGAGACTTTTTTCAGGGCCTGGATCGGGCCGTAGAACACGTCCAGGTCCTTCATTTCGAGGATAGGTGCACTCATACCAGCTCCTCTTCATCCGCGCCCAGGTAGGCGGCGATCACTTTCGGGTCGTTGCGGATTGCGTCCGGGCCGCCTTCGGCGATCACGTTGCCGTGGTCCAGCACCACAATGTGGTCGGAAATACTCATCACCATGCCCATGTCGTGTTCGATCAGCACCACCGTAAGGTCGTGTTCGTCGCGCAGCAGGCGAATCATCGCGCTGAGGGCTTCGGTTTCCTGTGGGTTGAGGCCCGCTGCCGGTTCGTCCAGGCAGATGATCTGCGGCCGCGTGCACATGGCGCGGGCGATCTCCAGGCGGCGCTGCTGGCCGTAAGAGAGTTCGCCAGCCAGGCGGTTGGCACAGTCCACCAGGTCCACCACCTCCAGCCAATAGAACGCACAGTCCAGCGCATCACTTTCAGCCTTGCGGTAGCCCTTGGTATTGAGGATGCCGGCAAGCATGTTGCGGTTGACCCACATGTGCTGGGCCACCAGCAGGTTTTCCAGCACCGACATTTCCTTGAACAAGCGAATGTTCTGGAAGGTGCGCGCCAGCCCGGCACGGTTCACCAGGTGGGTGCCGCCGAACATCTTGTAGTACACGCGGCTGAGGAAGCTTTTGGGCGAGACAAAGTCGGTGGCCTCAAAGCGCTCGCCGAGCAGTTGGATCACGTTGGTTTGTTTGCCCCGCACGTTGAGCTCGATCTTGCCGCCACTGGCTTTGTAGAAGCCGGTGAGGCAGTTGAACACCGTGGTCTTGCCAGCGCCGTTGGGGCCGATCAGGGCGAAGATCGAGTTGCGTTCAACCTTGAGGCTTACATCGCTCAAGGCTTTGATACCACCGAAGTGCATCATCAGGTGTTCCACTACCAGCACGACTTCCTTACTCATGGCGCGGCTCCCTATTCGCTATGGCACCTTTGCGTGGCGTCACACCGGTACGGCTAATCCGAATCAAGCCACGCGGTCGCCAGATCATCATCACCACCATCAACACGCCAAACAGCAGCACGCGGTACTCGGAAAAACTACGCAGCAGTTCCGGCGCCACGGTCAACACGAACGCTGCGATCACCACGCCAACCGTCGAGCCCATGCCGCCCAACACCACAATGGCGAGGATCAACGCCGACTCGAAGAAGGTAAACGACGACGGGTTGACGAAGCCCTGGTAGCTGGCAAAGAACACCCCGGCCAAACCGGCGGTGGACGCGCCGATGGTGAAGGCTGATAGTTTGACCAGCACATGGTTCAGGCCCATGGAGCGGCAGGCGATTTCATCTTCGCGCAGGGCTTCCCAGGCGCGGCCGACCGGCATGCGCGTCAGGCGATGCTTGATGTACAGCACGGCCAGTACCACCAGAAACAACACGATGTAGATGAACATGAACTTGATGTTGGGGTTGTAATCGATGCCGAAGAACTCGTGAAACGGGATGCCGCCATCCTTCGCACGCTTGCCGAACTCCAGGCCCAGGAAGGTCGGTGACGGCACGGGCATACCGTTCGGGCCACCGGTGAACGACAGCCAGTTGTTGAGCACCAGGCGAATGATTTCACCAAAACCCAGGGTCACGATGGCCAGGTAGTCACCGTGCATTCGCAGCACCGGGAAGCCGAGTATGCACCCCGCCAGCGCCGCCGCGATGGCCGCCAGTGGCAGCACGGTCCAGAAGCCCAGGCCCAGGTATTGATAACCCAGCGCCAGGCCGTAGGCACCGATGGCGTAGAAGGCCACGTAACCCAGGTCGAGCAGGCCCGCCAGGCCCACCACGATGTTCAACCCCAGGCCGAGCAACACGTAGATCAGCCCCAGGATCACCACGGTGAGCAGGTACTTGTTGGCAAAGATCGGGAACACGATGGCGATCACGATCAGCGCCGGGATGATCCAGCGCAGCCGCGACTTGTAGTCCGGTGGCAGCACGTGCACACCTGAGCCGCTGCTCTCGAACCCCTGCAGGATCTTCACGCCCTTGGGGGTTTGCAGGAACAGGCTGAGGGCAAAGCGCCCGGCCATCACGATGGCGACCAGCACGGCCACCCGCGCAGGTTCCAGGTTGAAGCTGTAGCCGTCGAGCACCACGCCGACAATCGGGCCGAACACGATCAGCGAAATCAGCCCCGCGAGTACCGTATCGACCACACTTTTCTTGATATCAATGGATTTGGCAGCAGACATGTTTACACCTTCGCCACGAGTGGGCGACCAAGCAGGCCCTGGGGACGGAAAATCAGAATCACCACCAGCAGCGAGAAACTGAACACGTCTTTGTAGTCAGAGTTGATCAACCCCGCGAACAGCGACTCGGAGATACCGAGGATGATCCCGCCCAACATCGCCCCAGGCAGGGAGCCGATGCCGCCGAGTACCGCTGCGGTAAACGCCTTGATGCCGATGATGAAGCCGGCATAGAAGTCGAAGGTGCCGTAATTGAGGGTGATGAGCACGCCGGCCAGGGCGGCCATGGCGGCACCGATGACAAACACGTAGGAGATCACGCGGTCGGTGTTGATGCCCAGGATCGAGGCCATCTTGCGGTCTTGCTGGGTAGCACGGCACATGCGGCCGAGCTTGGTGTATTTGATGATGTAGGTGAGCAAGGCCATGCCGGCAAAAGCGGCGACCAGGATGAACACTTTGGTGTAGGTCAGTTGCACGAACCCGGTGCCGATATCCACACGCCAGGCGCCGGCCAGCAGGGTGGGAATGCCTTGTTGCTTGGCGCCCTGGGCGATCTGCGCGTAGTTCTGCAGGATCAGGGAGATACCGATGGCGCTGATCAGCGGTGCCAGGCGGGTGGAGTTACGCAGGGGTTTGTAGGCGACACGCTCAATCACCCAACCGTACACGCCGGTGACGACCACGGTGAAGATCAAGGTACCGAGAATGAGCAGCGGGAAGGATTCGATGCCGAAGTAAGCCAGCAGTGCCAGACTGATCGCCGCGAGGTAAGCGGAAATCATATAAACCTCGCCGTGGGCGAAGTTGATCATGCCAATGATGCCATAGACCATTGTGTAGCCGATGGCGATCAGGCCATAAACCGACCCGAGGGTCAGGCCGTTGACCAGTTGCTGCAGGAAAATACCATCCATAACGCAATCTCACGCGGTGAGCACCTGCACACCGGTGGGTGTGCGGCGCTTCTGGAGGAAAAGACAGGTTTGTTGCAATGGAGCAGGCAACCACGCCCTCTGTGGGAGCTGGCTTGCCTGCGATAGCGGTTTCACATTCAACACAGGTGCTGGTATTGAGGCCGCCATCGCGGGCAAGCCCGGCTCCCACAGGGATCGAGGTGTTCAAGCCGTCGCGTTATTACTTCTGCTTTTCCAGCTGATGGTATTTGCCGTCTTTGTCCCACTGGTAAACCACGTAGTCAGAGACTTTCAGGTCGCCCTTGGCATCCCAGGCTTTTTCGCCCATGACGGTTTTAACCGGGTTGGCCTTGAGCCACTTGGCAGCGTCTTCGCCCTTGTTGGACTTGGCACCGTTGAAGCCGGCGGCCAGGGCCTGGATCGAGGCGTAGGCGTACAGGGTGTAGCCTTCAGGCTCGGTGCCGTTCTTGCGGAACTCTTCCACGACTGTCTTGCTGTCTGGCAGCAGGCGCGGGTCGGCGCCGAAGGTCATGTACACGCCATCGACGTACTGCGCGCCGCCGGCGGTGGCTACCAGTTCGTCGGTGACCACGCCGTCATCGGACATGAACTTGACGTCTTTGAGGCCCGCTTCGCGGATCTGGCGCACCAGTGGGCCGGCTTCCGGATGCAAGCCGCCGAAGTACACAACGTCGGCGCCCAGGGAGCGGATCTTGGTGACCAGGGCGCTGAAGTCTTTCTCGCCCCGGGTCAGGCCCTCTTCCAGCACCGGCTTGACGCCGCGCTTGGACAACTGCGCAGCGGTGGCGTCGGCCAGGCCTTTGCCGTAGGTGTCCTTGTCGTTGATCACCGCGACTTTCTTGCCCTTGAGCACGTCGACGATGTAGTCGCCGGCGACGATGCCTTGCTGGTCGTCACGCCCGCACATGCGGAACATGGCGGCCAGGCCGCGTTCGGTGACCTGTGGGTTGGTGGAGCCTGGGGTGATGGCGATGATGCCTGCTTCGTCGTAAACCTCAGACGCCGGGATGGTGTTGGATGAGCAGAAGTGCCCGACCACGCCGATCACTTTGTCCTGGTCGGCCAGGCGGTTGGCCACGGCCACGGCTTGTTTGGGTTCGCAGGCGTCATCGCCCGCCACCAGCTTGATCTGCTCGCCGTTGATGCCGCCGGCCTTGTTGATAACGTCGGCTGCCGCCTGGGCACCCTTCATGTACTGCTCACCGAAAGCGGCGTTGGCGCCCGTCATCGGGCCTGCCACACCAATTTTCACATCAGCTTGAACAAACGTAGAAACACCCAGCGCCGCAGCAACGGCGAGGGCCAGAAAACCTTTCTTGTAAAACGTCTGGGACATGAGTGGTGCTCCGATATTTTTGATTTTTGGCACGACAACTTGCATTCAAACCTTTCACCGAAAGCTCAGAGCAAGCCGCGTGCCATTACTTTTTTATTCTTCAAAAAGACACGGTGTCATTGTTATTACAGGCGTTTCGACGCCTTTTGCCAGGACGTGCAACCGTCTAGCGTCTATAGGTGCAACCAACACTTCAGAAAAGTACAACCCTGGCAGGTCGCACCTGCAACCACAGGCATAAACGACAGTTCCTACAGCTGTAACAATGTGCGTAACGGAACTGCACATTTACAGTGCGTGATTGCTACGACTTGCACCAATACAGATGGGTAGCCTGCTAAGAAAACGCAGGCTTCTGAAGGGTATTTCGCTGATCAGATCACGATCCTCAGGCATTGCCCGGCGTGATAGAGCGAGAAGCCGGCTTCATACAGGCAACTGCGCAGGCCCACAGCGGCCAGAGGTTGCATAGGGGCAAAAGGGATCGGCAAGGTTTGGGGGTCCTGGTGACACAGGTAGTCGGCAAACGCCTTGCCCACCACGCTGCCGGTGGTCACGCCGCGCCCGTTATAACCGGTAACCGCCACCAGGCCGGGGGCCGGTTCGAACAGGCGCATCAAGTGGTCGGGGGTAAACGCGATGCAGCCGGTCCAGGTGAATTCCCATTGCACCGGTTTGAGGTACGGGAAGTAGTGTTGCTGCACCCGATCGGCCCACGCCTTGAGGAACCACGCCGGTTTCTGGTTGCCGTTACCCAGGCTGCCCAGCAACAGGCGCCCATCGGCATCGCGGCGAATACTGCTCAGGACCTGGCGCGTGTCCCACGAACCCTGGCCGCCGGGGAGGATCTGCTTGGCCGCGTCATCGGTCAGCGGCGCCGAGGCCACCTGATAGTAATAGCCGGGGAAGAAGTTACGCCGCAGTTCAGTCCATTCGCCTTCGGTGTAAGCGTTGGAGGCGATCACCACCTGGGCGGCCTGCACCGCACCCTCGGCGGTCTGCACCGACCAATCGGCGCCCTGGCGCTCAAGCTGGGTGACCGGCGAATGATCGAACAATTGCCCGTCCAGCCCCACGGCGGCATTCGCCAACCCAGTGGTGTAGGCCATGGGGTTCAAGGTGCCGGCGCGTCGATCGAGCAACGCGGCGGCGATTTTCCGGGTACCGGTGGCCTGCTCGCAGGCCTGGCCGGTGAGTAACTCAACCGGCGCGCCACGGCGCTTCCACTGCTCCTCACGGCTGCGCAAGTCCGCCTCGCCACGGGCGTTGTGCGCCATGTGCAAGGTGCCTTCACGGCGCAATTGGCAGTCGATGTTGTACTTGTCGATCAGGCTGAACACCAGGGACGGCGCCGCACCCAACATGCGGTTGAGCTGGCTGCCCACCGCCGTGCCGAAACCGGCCTCGATCTCGTCCGGTGGAATCCACAGGCCGGCGTTGACCAGCCCGACGTTGCGCCCCGAACCACCGTGGCCGGTGCGATGGGCCTCCAGTACGGCGACGCTTTTACCCTGTTCCAGCAAATGAATGGCCGCCGACAAACCGGTAATGCCGGCACCGATCACGCACACATCCACCTTGACCGCACCCTTGAGCGCGGCTCGGTCCGGGCGGCCTGGAGTGAGGTGTTCCCATAAACATGTTTCGCGCAGTGCCATTGCCAGACTCCGATGAGACCTAACAAACAAATACTCTTTTGAATGGGAAACCCAATCACCTGTGGGAGCTGGCTTGCCTGCGATAGCGGTGTATCAGTCACCGAAACTATCGACTGAACCACCGCTATCGCAGGCAAGCCAGCTCCCACATTGACCGTGCCAGATCAGTCGAAGGTAATGCCTTGTGCCAACGGCAGTTCCAGCGAGTAGTTCACGGTATTGGTCTGCCTGCGCATATACCCGCGCCACGCATCCGAGCCCGACTCACGCCCGCCGCCGGTTTCTTTTTCACCCCCGAACGCGCCACCGATCTCCGCGCCGCTCGGGCCGATGTTGACGTTGGCAATACCACAGTCGCTGCCCACCGCCGACATGAACTGCTCGGCTTCACGCACGTCAGTGGTGAAGATGCAGGATGACAAGCCTTGTGGCACGGCGTTGTTCAGGCGCAGGGCTTCGGCGAAGTCGGTGTAGCCGACCACGTAAAGAATCGGCGCGAAGGTTTCGCTGCACACTACGTCGCTTTGCTCGGGCATTTCCACGATGGCCGGCGATACGTAGTAGGCGTTGGGGAATTTGTCTTGCAGTTGGCGCTTGCCGCCGAACACCTTGCCGCCTTCGCTCAAGGCTTGCTCAAGGGCGTCCTGCATGTTGTCGAAACTGTGCTTGTCGATCAGCGGGCCGATCAGGTTGCCTTCCAGTGGGTGGCCGATGCGCACTTTGGAATAGGCGGCCTTGAGGCGGGTGACGATTTCTTCCTTGACCGACTCATGGGCAATCAGCCGGCGCAGGGTGGTGCAGCGTTGGCCGGCGGTGCCCACCGCGCTGAAGAGGATGGCGCGCACGGCCATGTCCAGGTCGGCGCTTGGGCCGAGGATCATCGCGTTGTTGCCGCCCAACTCAAGGATGCTGCGGGCGAAACGCGCGGCGACTTTGGGTGCCACTTCACGACCCATACGCGTGCTGCCGGTGGCGCTGATCAGCGCGACGCGCGGGTCGTCCACCAGCGCAGCGCCGGCGTCGCGGCCGCCGATGATCACTTGGCTGAGGTACTCGGGGGCACCGTCGAACGTCTTCAACACGCGCTCGAACAGTGCCTGGCAGGCCAGTGCAGTGAGCGGGGTCTTTTCCGACGGTTTCCAGATCACCGCGTTGCCGCACACCAAGGCCAGCGCGGTGTTCCACGCCCACACGGCCACGGGGAAGTTGAAGGCGCTGATCACGCCGACCACGCCCAGCGGGTGCCAGGTTTCACGCATATGGTGGCCGGGGCGCTCGGAGGCGATGGTCAAGCCGTACAACTGGCGCGACAGGCCGACGGCGAAGTCGCAGATGTCGATCATTTCCTGCACTTCACCCAAACCTTCCTGGGTGATCTTGCCGGCTTCCCAGGAAACGAGTTCACCCAGGTCGGCCTTGTACTCGCGCAATACGTCGCCAAACTGGCGCACCAGCTCGCCACGTCGCGGCGCCGGCACTTTGCGCCAGGCTTCGAATGCATGCTCGGCGCGACTGACCTGTTGCTCCACCTCGGCGGCACCTTCCCAATGGACACTGCCGATACGGCTGCCATCAATCGGTGAATGCACAGGTTGTTTCCCAGCCTGGTACAGCGCCGGGTTTACCCCGAGACGATCAAGCAATGCGGCAACCATGGGTCACTCCTTCAAATCTGAGTAGAAAATCGCGCCGCTGCTTGCACGGCGATCCTGAGCCTATTTGTAGCTGGCCCAAGACTTGCCAACAAACGACGATTAGGCGAGATATCATTCCCTTTATTCATGCAAAGAATAAAAAGAGGCATGCCGTGCTGAACAAAAGACATTTGCCCTCGATCACCGCCCTGCAGTGTTTCGAAGCGGCCACCCGCCACCTGAGCTTCACCCGCGCCGCCGAGGAACTGAACCTCACCCAAAGCGCGGTTAGCAAACAAGTGGCGCAGCTGGAAGAGCTGTTACAACACTTGCTGTTTCGCCGCGTGCGCCGCCGCTTGCAGATGACCCCGGCGGGCGACCTGTACCTGGTGGAAGTGCGCAAGATCCTCACCCAAGTGGAAATGTCCACCCACTACCTGCGCTCCTACGGCGGCGAAACCGAAGTGCTGCGCGTGTCCACGCCCTACACTTTTGGCGCACGCTGGCTGGTGCCGCGCCTCAAGGGTTGGCGTTTGCGCCACCCGCAGATCCACCTGGACCTGTGCAACGAACAGGACCCGGACGAGTTACTGCAGGGCAAGGCCGACATGGCGTTCTATTTCGGCCAGGGCGCACGCCCCGGCACCGAGAGCCTGAAATTGTTCAGTGAAGAGCTGGTACCGGTGTGTTCGCCCGACAGCCTGCCCGCCCAGCCTTTCACCGACCCCACGCAACTGAGCGACCTGGTGCTACTGCAAAACGCTTCGAGGCCCCAGGGCTGGCATGACTGGTTCGCCAGCCAGGGCTTCCATACCGAGCACAGCTACCATGGGCCGCGGTTCGACACGTTTTATATGTGTATTCGCGCGGCGCAGGTGGGATGCGGCGTGGCGCTGTTGCCGCGTTTTCTGGTGGAGGAGGAATTGGCCGAGGGCAAGTTGGTGATCCCCTGGCAACATGCGATGCCGAGCCAGGATGCTTACTACCTGGCGTATCCTGAGCATTCGGCGGAGGTGCCCAAGGTGCGCGAGTTTGTGAAGTGGATGATGGAGCAGGTGCTTTAGCGCCTGGAGAATCGCCGTCGCAGGCAAGCCAGCTCCCACCGTTTGGAATGCACTTCAAATGTGGGAGCTGGCTTGCCTGCGATGGCGCCAGTGGCCTTACTGAAAAAATCACTGGCAAAACCCCACAAGTCTATGCGCCACTAACCCCCCTTCCTCAATTGTGCGTAAAGGCCGGCCTCCATCGCCGACCCGTCTGGAGATTCCCGTTATGAGCGAGAGTGTGTTTGCCGATCGCATCGTGCAGAACCTGCTCGACACCGACTTCTACAAGCTGACCATGATGCAGGCGGTGCTGCACAACTACCCGAACGTGGAAGTTGAATGGGAGTTTCGTTGCCGTAACAGTGAAGACCTGCGCCCTTACCTGGCGGAGATTCGTTACCAGATCGAGCGCCTCGCCGAGCTGAGCCTGAGCCCCGATCAACTGGGGTTCCTGGAACGCATCAGCTTTATGAAGCCGGATTTTCTGCGCTTCCTCGGGCTGTTTCGCTTCAACCTGCGGTATGTGCAAACCGGCATCGAAAACGGCGAGTTGTTTATCCGCCTACGCGGGCCGTGGCTGCATGTGATCCTGTTTGAAGTGCCAATGCTGGCCATCGTCAGCGAGGTGCGTAACCGCTACCGCTACCAGACCGTGATCCTTGAACAGGCCCGCGAGCAGCTGTATCGCAAGTTCGACTGGTTGACCGCCAACGCCAGCAGCGATGAGCTGTCGGAGCTGCAAGTGGCAGACTTCGGCACGCGCCGGCGTTTTTCCTACCGGGTGCAAGAGGAAGTGGTCAGCGTGCTCAAGCACGATTTCCCTGGGCGCTTTGTCGGCACCAGCAACGTGCACCTGGCGCGCGAATTCGATATGAAGCCGCTGGGCACCATGGCCCATGAGTGGATCATGGCCCACCAGCAACTCGGCCCGCGTCTGATCGACAGCCAGATCGCCGCCCTTGATTGCTGGGTGCGCGAGTACCGTGGCCTGTTGGGTATCGCCCTCACCGATTGCATCACTACCGACGCGTTCCTCGGCGACTTCGACTTGTACTTCGCCAAGCTGTTCGACGGCCTGCGCCATGACTCCGGTGATCCGATCCAGTGGGCAGAAAAAGCCATCGCTCACTACCACAAGCTGGGCATCGAACCGATGAGCAAGACCCTGGTGTTCTCCGACAGTCTGACATTGCCCAAAGCCTTGGAAATATTCCGGGCGTTGCGCGGTCGCATTAATGTGAGCTTTGGCATCGGCACCAACCTGACCTGTGATATTCCAGGGGTGGAACCGATGAGCATCGTGCTTAAAATGACCGCCTGCAATGGTCAGCCCGTCGCGAAGATCTCCGATGAAGCGGGCAAGACCCATTGCACCGACCCGAATTTTGTCGCCTATTTGCGTCACGTTTTCAAAGTACCTGCCCTATCCAGCAAGGAGTGAATCATGCAAGCCGTACAGCGTGAGATTGCACAACAGCTCAAGGTGCAAGCCCCGTTCAAGGACCAGGCCGCACTCGAAGCCGAGGTTGCCCGGCGCGTGGCCTTTATCCAGGACTGCCTGCGCAATTCCGGGCTCAAGACCCTGGTGCTCGGCATCAGTGGTGGTGTCGACTCTCTGACCGCAGGCCTGTTGGCCCAACGTGCGATGCAGGAACTGCGCGCCAGCACCGGCGATGAAGCTTATCGTTTTATCGCCGTGCGCCTGCCCTACGAAACCCAGTTCGACGAACACGACGCCCAGGCTTCGGTGGACTTTATCGAACCGGACGAGCGCCACACCGTGAACATCGGCCCGGCAGTGAAGGCCCTGGCTAATGAAGTGGCGGCGTTTGAAGGCAAGGCGGCGGTGTCCCGCGATTTCGTGCTGGGCAACACCAAGGCGCGTATGCGCATGGTGGCGCAGTACACCATTGCCGGCGCGGCCGGTGGCCTGGTGATCGGCACCGACCATGCGGCGGAAGCGGTGATGGGCTTTTTCACCAAGTTCGGTGACGGGGCTTGCGACCTGGCGCCCTTGAGCGGGCTGGTGAAGCATCAGGTGCGTGCCATTGCCCGCCACTTTGGCGCGCCGGAATCGCTGGTGGAGAAGGTGCCGACCGCCGACCTCGAAGACTTGTCGCCGGGCAAGCCGGACGAGGCGTCACATGGGGTGACCTATGCCGAGATCGATGCGTTCCTGCAGGGGGAGCCGGTGCGTGAGGAGGCGTTCAGGATTATCTGCGAGACCTATCGCAAGACTGAGCACAAGCGGGTGATGCCGTTTGCGCCTTGAAGTGAAACCGATGGTTTTGCATTGATTGTCAGATCGCCATCGCAGGCAAGCCAGCTCCCACACTTGGAATGCATTCCAACCTGTGGGAGCTGGCTTGCCTGCGATGAACGGTAACGCGGTGTTACTTCAGAACCACAGCACCTTTCATCATCGAGATGTGGCCTGGGAACGAGCAGAAGAAGCTGTATTTCTCATCGGCCTTCAGCTTGGAGACGTCGAAGGTCACCGAGTCTTTCTCGCCTGCACCGATGATCTTGGTGTGGGCGATGATGCGCTCATCACCGGCTTTCAGGTAATCCTTGTCGATCCCCGCAGCCATGCCGTCGGTTGCCACCGGTTGCATATTGGCTTCGGTAGTCAGCACCCAGTTATGGCCCATCACGTTCTTGGGCAGGTTACCCGAGTGAGTCAGCTCAACAGTGAACTGCTTGCAGCTCTTGTCGATGGTGATTTCTTTGGTGTTGAAAGACATTTGATCGGTGGAGTCGACAGTGACCTTGCACTCTGCAGCAAGCAACTGGCCGCTCGCCAGAGTCAGCAGGGAAACAGCAACGAGTTTGGCAAACATGTGAATCTCCAAGGCAGGGTTTTAAAAACGCGGATTGCGGTAAGGGTGCATCAATCAGGCTTGAGTTCTTATGATCTGAATCAACAGATTGTATACAACTTTAGGCTATCAGCTTCATCAACACAATCAACCAGCCAAACTGCCGCCCCCTGATTATGATCGGCCCATCACTCACGGGAGTTCATGCCATGCACCTTAATCACCTGTTCAACGGCCTCCTGGCTGCCTACGCCTGCGGTAAGTGAAAGCAAAGGCCCCCCCGAAGCTGCTACCATGACGACCCGAGGCAGCTACGCGCCGCCCACCCTCACCTTCGACCCTAGAGGATCGCCCATGGCCAAACCTAATTACTCCTTCGCCAAACGTCAGAGAGACTTGGCCAAGGAACAGAAGAAAGAGGAAAAGCTGCAACGCAAGAAAGCCGCTGCAGAGGAAGAAGCCGGCGCGCTGAACCCGGATGCCGAAGGTGAAGAAGGTGAAGTAGCGACTGACGAAACTGAAACTGCGCCTCAGGCCTGAACAACCGTAACTGCGTTACCCGGCTTAATGTGGGAGCCGGGCTTGCCCGCGATGCAGGCGAATCGGCGTATCAGCCAGACCGAGTTGCAGCCATCGCAGGCAAGCCAGCTCCCACACAAGCTCGCGTCTACTCCAGCGGCATCACCGTCACCCGCACCTCCGGGTCGTGGCTGCCTCCCCCCAGAATCACCCCACGCAACGGCGACACATCAGAGAAATCCCGGCCCCAGGCCAGGGTGATGTGCTCCAGCGCCGGCTGCACATTGTTGGTCGGGTCAAAATCCACCCAGCCTGATACCGGGCAAAACACCGAGACCCACGCATGGGACGCATCCGCGCCAATCAGCCGTGGCTGGCCGGGCGGTGGCTGGGTCAGCAGGTAGCCGCTGATATAGCGCGCCGCCAGGCCCCGCGAGCGCAGGCAGGCAAGCATCAGGTGAGCGAAGTCCTGGCACACGCCGCGACGGCGCTCCAGCACTTCAACCAGCGGCGTGGCGACCTGGGTGGCTTCGGCATCGAAGGTAAATTCGCTGAAGATCTTCTCCATCAATGCCTGCGTGCCCAGCAGTAAAGGCTCGCCGGGCGGGAAGCAGCTTTCGGAGAACTCGACGAAGGTTTTCTTCAGATGGACATAGGGCGACTCGAAGCGATAACGACAGGCTTCGATCAGTTCGGCGCTCAAGGCCTGGCTGCTGTAAGTCAGGCTGTCGCGGGTGTGGTCCCAGGGCGGCGACCGCTGGAAGTCCAGAGCGGGTCGCGCCAGCACTTCCACGGTGAGCCCGGCGTTCACCAGCAATTCATCATGGGGCCGTTCGAACGCCAGGCGAGTGATCGGGTTGCCGAATACGTCCAGTTCGTCGCGGCGCGAGGTGGGTTCCGGGCTGATATCCAACTGCTGCCAGGTGCACTTCTGCCAGGCGCACGGCCTTGGCCAGAGGTGCGCCAGTTGCTGGGCCAGGGACACCGGGCTGTCGTAGTGGTAATGGGTATCGTGGAAAATCTGGTAGCGCGCGCTCATTACACCGACACCGTTTGCTGGCTGACATCATCCACGTGGGCAAAATGGCGCAGCGCCAGGCGATCCGACACTTGCCCGCTTTCATCGGCCACCGCTTGCAGCAAGTCGGCCAGGCCGTCCAGCGCGGCACGCACGCTGGTTTCGCCAAACAGGCCGTTCTCCAGGCAGCCCAGGTCAAAACGCGCCAGGCACTCGACCAAAGGCGCCAGCCCGGTTTCACGGGGCACGCCAAAATCATCATTGAGACGGCGCAGGGTGCGGCTCACCAACTTGAGCTGGAACAGCACCGCATGCGGGTTCTGCTCGTCGAGCAGCAGCAAGTCGAGCACCGGGATCAACTGCGGCACCGCCAGGTAGCGCGAGCGGTAGGTGATGCTGCTGTTGCCCAGCTCCAGCAACCATTCCAACCCGGCCTGATCAAACACCGCCACGCCACGCAGGAACGCCGCAAGGCTGCTGCTCAGAAATTGCAGACGCTCGATGCGCCGGCCCATCATCAAGAAGCGCCAGCCTTCATCGCGGGTCATGTCGTCCAGGGCAAACCCCGACAGTGCCGCCAGGGACATCACCAGGCGGTTGAGAAAGTCGAGCAGCTCGCCAAAGTCTGCAGTGTCGCTTTCCAGTTCCATGGCTTCGCGTTGCAGCTCCACCAGGGCCTGCCAGTTTTCCCTGGACAACTTGCCGCGCACCTGGGACGCCGCCCACTGCAGACGCTGCAGGTTGGCGCGCAGACTTGAAGGCCAGTCATCACCCAGCAAGGCGGCGAGCAGGCGCTCAGGCAGCTCGCCCTCCTCCGGCAACAGGCGCAGGCTTTCGCCGAGTTCGACGGCGGCCTGCAACGCCAGCGGATCGTCGCCATCGACATACCGCGCCAGCACAATGCGCAGCCAGCGCGCACTGTCGTCGCAGCGCTCGCAGTAACGACCGAACCAGAACAGGTTTTCCACCACGCGCGAGGGCAAGTAAGGATCGCGGCGCACCAGGTCATAGGCGCCAATGGTGCGTTGGGCGCGCCACTGCTCGCCACCCGGCACGCGCTCGCCAAGTACCCAGGTGTCCTTGCTCGCCCCGCCGCGCTGCATCGACACCACCTCGGCATCGGCGTCGGCCGCCACGCGAGTCAGGCCGCCGGGCAGTACCCGATAACCGTCTTCACTGGCCACGGCGTACACACGCATACCAATGGCACGGTGTTGCAGGTGGTCATCCACGGTGTGCCATACCGGCGCCTGAGACAGTTGCGCCAGCTCTTGGGCGACATAGGCATAGGGCCGCGCACGCATGCGTTCAGCCAGGGCCTGGCGCTGTTCATCGTCAAGGTCGCGACCAAACACCGGGGCGAAACTTTGTGAAGGAAATGCCGGCTTGATCAGCAGCTCCGGGAGTTTTTCCAAGGCTTCGGCAAGCACCGGCGCTTCGCCGCACCACCAGGTGGCAATCGACGGCAGGATCAAGGCTTCACCGAACAAAAACTCGTTGATCTTGGGCAAAAAGCCCAGCAACCCCGGGGACTCCAGCACGCCGCTGCCCAAGGCATTGGCCACCAGCACATTGCCTTGGCGTACGGCGTCGAGCAGGCCCGGCACGCCGAGCGCGGAGTCGGTGCGCAGCTCCAGCGGGTCGCAGAAATCATCATCAAGGCGACGCATGATCGCGTGCACCCGGCGCAGGCCGCTAAGGGTTTTCAGGAACACGGTGCTGTCGCGCACGGTGAGGTCGCCGCCCTCTACCAAGGGGTAGCCGAGCTGGCGCGCCAGGTACAGGTGTTCGAAATAGCTCTCGTTGAAACGCCCCGGCGTGAGCAGCACGATCAGCGGCGGCTGATCATCGCCAGGGGCCTGGCGCGCCAGGGTTTCCTGCAGCGTGCGAAAGAAACCGGTGAGGTGCTGCACCTGCATATCCCGGTACAGGTCCGGGAAGGCGCGGGACACGATGGTGCGGTTTTCCAGGGCGTAGCCGGCGCCCGACGGGGCTTGGGTACGGTCGGCGGTGACCCACCAGCGGCCATCCGGCGTGCGTGCCAGGTCGACCGCGTACAGATGCAGGAACGCACCGTCGGGCGGCTGGATACCCTGGCACGGCCACAGAAAATTGTTATGCCCGAACACCAGTTCGGCCGGCAGCAAGCCTTCCTTGATCAGGCGCTGCGGGCCATACAGGTCGGCCAGCACCGCATTGAGCAGGCGCGCACGCTGGGCGATGCCGGCCGACAGTTGCTGCCACTCCTCGGCCGCCAGCACATGAGGCAGCAGGTCCAGTTCCCAGGGGCGGTCGGCGCCCTTGGGGTCGGCGTAGACGTTATAGGTGACGCCGTTTTCCTGGATCTGACGCGTCAACAACGCCTGGCGCTGGGCCAGTTGTGCGGGGGTGCTGCGTTGCAGGTGATCGAACAAGCGTCGCCAATGGGCACGCACCGCGCCGCTGGCGTCCAGCAATTCGTGATAGGTGCCCGCGGTGAGCGGGTAACGGTCGAGCAAGTCGGACATGGAACGCTCGGCAGAGGCAAGGGAAGTCAGGTTAACTCAAATTCACTGCGATCCAATGTGGGAGCTGGCTTGTTGTGGCGAGGGAGCTTGCTCCCGCTCGACTGCGCAGCAGTCGCCTGCTATTGGGGGCGCTTCGCACCCCAGCGGGAGCAAGCTCCCTCGCCACAAAAGCCCTCACACACTTGGATCATGTTCATTCCTTATTTTTTGTGAAACGCCGCAAATCCAGGGTCATTGGCAACTCATCGTTTACCGTTACACTCGGCACCGGCAGCTTGCCCGGGCTATGCCCCAAGCGGAAAAAACGCGCCATGCGCCGGCTCTCCGCCTCATTGGCATTCACCGGCAGGCTGTCGTAATTGCGCCCGCCCGGGTGCGCCACATGGTATTGGCAGCCACCCAACGAACGCTGCATCCAGGTGTCGAGCAGGTCAAATACCAGCGGCGCATGCACGGGGATGGTCGGTTGCAAGCAGTTGGCCGGTTGCCAGGCGCGGTAACGCACGCCCGCCACGAACTCGCCGACGCGGCCGGTTGGTTGCAGCGGCACCGGCACGCCATTGCAGGTCAGCAGGTAGCGTTGCGGTGGCAACCCGCTCAACTTCACTTGCAGGCGCTCCAGGGACGAATCCACATACCGCACCGTGCCACCCACTGCGCCCTCCTCGCCCAGCACGTGCCAGGGTTCCAAGGCCTGGCGCAGTTCCAGTTCGATACCGCTGACGGCGTAGTCGCCCACCTTGGGGAAACGAAACTCCAGATGCGCCGCGAACCATTCGGCACGCAGCGGGTAGCCGGCCGCGTTCAGCTCGACGATCACGTCGGCAAAGTCCTGCTCGATAAAGTGCGGCAACAGGAAACGGTCATGCAGTTCAGTGCCCCAGCGCGCCAGCTTCGGCGGCGCATAGGGCTCGCGCCAGAACCGCGCGACCAGCGCCCGCAGCAACAACTGCTGGGTCAGGCTCATGCGCGCATGGGGGGGCATTTCAAAGGCGCGCAGTTCCAGCAGCCCCAGGCGGCCAGTGGCGCCGTCGGCTGAGTAAAGTTTGTCGATACAGAATTCGGCGCGATGGGTATTGCCCGTCACGTCGATCAGCAGGTTGCGCAACAGGCGATCCACCAACCATGGCGGGCAGTCCTCGCCCGGTGCCGGCATCTGCGCGAAGGCGATTTCCAGTTCATACAGCGCATCGTTGCGCGCCTCATCTACCCTGGGCGCCTGGGAGGTGGGGCCGATAAACAGGCCGGAGAACAAATAGGACAACGACGGGTGGTTATGCCAGTAGCTGATCAGGCTGCGCAGCAGGTCCGGTCGGCGCAGGAAGGGCGAATCCTTGGGCGTCGCACCGCCCAGTACGAAGTGGTTACCGCCACCGGTGCCGGTATGGCGCCCATCGATCATGAACTTCTCGGTGGTCAGGCGGGTTTGCCGAGCCTCTTCGTAGAGGAATTCGGTGCGTTCTACCAACTCGTCCCAGGTGGCGGACGGCTGTACGTTGACCTCGATGACACCGGGATCTGGCGTGACCCGGAAATTGCTCAGGCGCGTATCCGCTGGCGGCTCGTAGCCCTCCAGCAGTACCGGGCAATGCAGCTCTTCGGCGGTGGCCTCAATGGCAGTCACCAGCTCCAGGTAATCCTCGATGCGCTCCAGCGGCGGCATAAACAGGTACAGGCGGCCTTCTCGTGCTTCGGCGCACAGCGCGGTACGGGTCAGCCAGTCGGCGGACTCGTCGACCTTGGGCACACGCTCGTCGTCCGGGGCCGGCTCGCCATGGCTGCGCAATTGCGCCGCCGTGGGAAGCTCGGGCTGGTCCTGGTTCGGGTCGGTGGGGTGTATGAACGGATACTCAGCCGCCGTCACCCAGGGCTGGGAAGCCAAGGGCAGCCGGTAACCCAGCGGCGAATCACCCGGCACCAACCGGCAATGGTTGTCGCGCAGGTACCAACGCCCACTCTGCCAGCGGTCATTGGCCGCAGTCCGTGCCAGCGGCAGCACCTGGCCGATGACTTTATCCAGGCCCTGGCTGAACACTTTGCGCAGGCGCTCACGCTCCAGGTCGTCGCTCAAGCGTGGGTCCTGGGCAGTGACGTTCTGGGGCAGGGTACCTTCGCGCCACAGGTAGTAGAAATTGTCCTCGAACGCCGGGAACACAAAGCGCGCCGGCAGTTTCAGGCGCTCGGCGACGCTGGCCAGGAAACGCCCGGCCATCACCCCATCGGCGCCGTAGTCTTCTTGCTCATCGGCGATCAGTGCGCTGTTGTGCCAGATCGGCACGCCGTCGCGGCGCCAGTAGCAATTGAGCGACCAGCGCGGCAGTTGCTCGCCGGGGTACCACTTGCCTTGGCCGAAATGCACCAGACCCTTGGGCGCATAGTGCTGGCGCAGGCGCTGGAACAGCTCGGCCGACAGGCGACGCTTGTCCGGGCCCAGGGCTGCGGTGTTCCATTCGGCGCCGTCTGGGTCGTCAATAGAGACGAAGGTCGGCTCGCCGCCCATGGTCAGGCGTACGTCGTCCTTGAGCAGGTCGCCGTCGATCTGCCGGCCCAGGGCCTGGATCGCCAACCATTGTTCTTCGGTGTAGGGCTTGGTCACCCGTGGCGCTTCCCAGATGCGCTCCACCGACATCTCATGGGTGAACTCGCATTCGCACGGCTCCACCAACCCGCTGATGGGCGCAGCGGACGATGGGTCGGGGCTGCAGGCCAAGGGGATATGCCCTTCACCGGCGAACAACCCGGACGTGGCATCCAGGCCAATCCAGCCAGCGCCGGGCAGATACACTTCGCACCAGGCGTGCAGGTCGGTGAAGTCCACCTCGGTACCGGACGGGCCGTCGAGGGCTTTGACGTCGGCGGTCAGTTGAATCAGATAACCAGAGACAAATCGCGCCGCCAACCCGAGGTTGCGCAACAATTGCACCAACAACCAGGCCGAGTCGCGGCAGGAGCCGGACGCGTTTTCCAGGGTAAATTCCGGGGTTTGCACACCCGGCTCCATGCGAATCAGGTAACCGATATCGGCGGCCAGGCGCTGGTTGAGGCCGACCAGGAAATCCACAGCAGGCAGCGGCGTGCGGTCGATACCGGCCAGGTAGGCGGCAAGCCTTGGCGTCAGCGGCAAGGTTTCCAGGTACGGCGCCAGCTCGCGCTGCTCATCAGCGGCGTAGCTGAACGGGATATTTTCGGCGTAGGGTTCGAGGAAAAAATCGAACGGGTTGAACACCGCCATCTCGGCGACCAGGTCGACTTCAATGCGCAACTCGTCAGTCTTTTCCGGGAACACCAGGCGCGCCAGATAATTGCCCTGGGGGTCTTGCTGCCAGTTGATGAAATGCTGCTCCGGCAGCACTTTCAGCGCGTAGGACAAAATCCGCGTACGGCTATGGGCCGCCGGGCGTAGCCGAACGATCTGTGGGCCGAGTTCAACAGCACGGTCGTAGCGGTAATGCGTAACGTGGTGCAACGCGACATGAATCGACACGGCGGCCTCCTGCGAGCCAGGGCATAAGCACAACGCGCGCAAGACTTATGCCACAGCAGCAGTCATTGCACTAAAACGTCAGGCCCGGTGCAGTACAGCACCAAAACGGCGCCAACGTTGTGGCTATGGTGCAGGCGCTGCACACATTTGTAGCGCCGGGCTGAGGGCAGGTGGTGAATCTACCCAATCAATGGTGTTTGTGTTGGGCAATCATGGCCTGGCGCAGGCAGCGGACTTCGACCAGTTTCTGGCGCATTTCACGGTGGCGTTTGCTGTTGAACAGCAATAACCCAATTAATGGAAACACCAGGCTCAAGGCATATACCACCCCGTTCGGTTGATCATTGAGTGTTGGCAATACACCCAGAAAGCATACCCCCAGCAGCAACACTAGCGGCCACATCCATTGGGGACGCCCGCGTGCGATCATGAAATTGCAGTGCACAATGACTAGCGTGAGTGCGATACCCGCCAGGAAGGAGTATTTGGCATTATCTGCCATGGACAGGCTTGGCATATAGCTATCGAAGAACACCGGAACCGCAAACACGAGGGTGAAAATGCAGACGAATATCGCCCCCATAAAGACGGGGAAATACGTCGACAGAAAACTGCGAATGCTAGGCAGCTCGTTCATTGTTCGGCCTCCTCATACAGACCTATGGCAATTGTGCGTACGTTCCCTGACACCGCACTACCGGTAAAACCGATGGCTGCGCCCAACGCGTCCTTGATCTGCGTGACCGTTGCATGCTTGACCTCGGTGGGCGTGAACCGCTTAGGCAACTCGCCCGACAACTGCTTTAACTTGATCATCTTGGACGTCAAGCGTGGGTCGTTGATGCTCAGCAGCTCTTTGGTCAACTTGGCGCGCTCCTGTCGATTCAGGCCCCTGAGCACCTCTCTCACACTTTTCCCGGTAGAGGCCTTATTCAGCCGCACCAGCTTGACCGTTGCCAATGCCGATGAACCCACCCCAACCAACGACGCCGCATCCAGGGCAATCATGGTGTATTGGTACCACTCCTCACTGTCGAGCTGATCATTGCGCGCGGGGTTGCGGATCTCATTGATGGTGCGATAGCCGCTGGCAAAGCACTGCACAGAACTGGCTGCCGCGGCCGTATAGCCGAGCGCCACGACCACCGAACTGGCCCCCGCCGAAAACGGAACTGCGACGGAACCACTGAGCACCACGATCCAACCGATGACCGCGCCGGCACACGATAGCGTGGTATTGACCGCTTCGCCCACCAATCGGGACTCACGCGGATTGTCTTGCACCTGCTGAGCGAATTGCGTTGGCGCGATGTACTTCTGCGCCTCACGCAGGATCAAACGCTTGGGTGCGATGCTGCAGATGGGCTGAAATTCGCGCAGGGTGACAACGTTGAAATCGGCATCGATATACACAACACCTGCACCGACAATGGCGGGGTCGGCATCGATGGCGGCGAACAGCCGTGGCAGGTTGATCAGGCTCTCGATACGCTGGCGCGCCATAAATTGAGAGCGGTTGGAATCCATGCCGATGTTGAACAAGGAGCTGCCCATAAGTGTTCTTCCTTGAAATTGAGAGTGCCGCGACCGGCCTCATCGCAGGCAAGCCAGCTCCCACACTTGAAATGCATTCCCCTGTGGGTGCTGGCTTGCCTGCGATAGCAATCTAATGGGCGCTACCCTAACAAACAGGCCACCCACCGCCAATAAATCTACAGAATCAACGGGCTTTGCGTTGCGCAATGGCCGCTTGGCGCAAATGGCGGATTTCGCGCAGCCGCTGGCGCATTTCACGATGGCGCTTGCTGTTGAGCAGCAACAAACCCAGCAGCGGAAACAGCACCGCCGAGCCGTACACCAGGGTATTGAGGCCATATTGAATCATCGGCAACACGAACAGCAGGCAACACACCAGATAGCCCGCCACCAGCCGGGTCGCCCAGGGGTACCCGCGTGCAATCATCACATTGCCAAACACCAGCACCGCTACCAGCATCAGGATTGCCGCCCCGGAGTAGTTGGCCTTGAGCGCCGGTTCAACCCCGCGCAAATAGGTTACGCCCGCCGTGGACACAGCCACCGAACCAGAGAAAATCGCCATGAAGATGGTGCCCATGAACACCGGAAAATAACGCGCAAGGAAACTGCGCCTATCGGGAAACCCCTTCATTCCGTCAATTCCTCATACAGGCCAATGGCAAGCGTCGACGCCGAGCCGACGTGGCCGGTTCGATAGCTGCCCCAGATACCCAACATGCCGCCCAAGGCGTCCTTGAGCTGTGTGAGCGTGGCATGACGAATTTCCGTGGAGCTGTAGCGCTTGGGCAACGTGCCGGCGCGCTGCTGCAACTTGAGCAACTTGGGGGTCAGGCTCGGGTCTTTGAGACTGAGCAATTCCTGGGTCAACTTCTTGCGCTCCTGGCGATTCAAGCCCTTGAGCAATTCATACCAGCTCTTGCCCAACGCAGCGGCTTTTTTGGCCTTGAGCAGCCTTAATGTGGTGAAGGCTCCCGTTCCGATCCCTACCAATGACGCGGCATCGAGAATCGGTGACACCGCGCCATACCACTGGGCGTCGTCCATGCGGTCGTTGGCATCTGGGTCAAGGATCTCGTTATAGGTCCGGGCCACGCCAAACCCGCACTGAGCGCTGCTGGCCAGCGCCGCCGTGACACCGATACCCACCACAAAAGCACTGGCACCGGCGGTGAACGGTACGGCGACGCTGCCACTGAACACCACGATCCAACCGATCACCGCCGCCCCACAGGAAAGCCCCATGTCAAAGGCCTCCTTCTGGAGGCGCCCTTCACGGGGGTCGGTCTTCACCTGCTCGACAAACTGCGCCGGCGAGATGTACTTCTGCGCCTCGCGCAAAATGACGCGCTTGGGTTTGATGCTGCAGATGGGCTTGAATTCGCGCAGGGTGATCACGTTGAAGTCGGCGTCGATGTACACCACGCCAGCGCCGACGATGCTGGGGTCGGCGTCAATGACGGCGAACAGCCGCGGCAGGTTGATCTGACTCTCAATGCGCTGGCGCGCCATGAATTGGGAGCGGTTGGAGTCCATGCCAATGTTGAGCAGGGGGTTGCCCATAAGTGTTCTTCCTTGAAATCGAGAGTGCCCAGACCGGCCTCATCGCAGGCAAGCCAGCTTCCACACTTGAATACATTCCCCTGTGGGAGCTGGCTTGCCTGCGATAGCAATCTAATGGGCGCCACCTTACCAAACAGGCTCACCAGCGACCAGAAAGCAAAACGCCAGCACGAGGCTGGCGTTTTGCATTTCAGGCGTCGATCAACGCGGCACCACCGGCTTGCGCGTAGGCTTGCTGCCCTTGCCCTTGGCCGCATCGCTGCGCTCTTTGGCCGCCTGCTTATTGCGCGCCTGGGCCGCAGCCTTGGCTTGCTCGCGCTTGTCCCACGGGTTGCTGCCGTCGCTGCCACGGGGTGGCAGGCCGGTGTGCTGGGTGAGGATCCTGGTGGTGGTTTCCTTGGCGACCTTATGGCTGCCGGCCGGCGTCGAGTTCTTGCGCCGGGCGCTCTGGTAGCTGTCGGTGGACGGCTGGTGCAGCGGGATCAACTGGTCCTTGCCCGACCCGATCAGGTCGGCACGGCCCATGCGGGTCAATGCTTCACGCAGCATTGGCCAGCCCTTCGGGTCGTGGTACCGCAGGAACGCCTTGTGCAGGCGGCGCTGCTCCTCGCTCTTGACGATGGTCACCGCGTCACTCTTGTAGGTGACCTTGCGCAGCGGGTTCTTGCCCGAGTGATACATCGCAGTGGCGGTGGCCATCGGCGACGGGTAGAACGCCTGCACCTGGTCGGCACGGAAGCCATTGCCCTTGAGCCACAGGGCCAGGTTCATCATGTCTTCATCGGTGGTGCCCGGGTGGGCGGCGATGAAGTACGGGATCAGATACTGCTCCTTGCCCGCTTCCTTGGTGTACTTCTCGAACATGCGCTTGAACTTGTCATAGCTGCCAATGCCCGGCTTCATCATCTGGTTGAGCGGACCTTCCTCGGTGTGTTCCGGGGCGATCTTGAGGTAACCACCGACGTGGTGGGTGACCAGCTCTTTGACGTATTCCGGCGACTCGACGGCCAGGTCGTAGCGCAGGCCGGAAGCGATCAGGATCTTCTTCACACCCGGCAACGCACGGGCGCTGCGGTACAGCTGGATCAACGACGAGTGATCGGTGTTCAGGTTCGGGCAGATGCCAGGGAACACGCACGACGGTTTGCGGCACGCGGATTCGATTTCCGGGCTTTTGCAGGCGATGCGGTACATGTTCGCCGTCGGGCCGCCGAGGTCGGAGATCACGCCGGTGAAACCCGGCACTTTGTCGCGGATCTCTTCGATCTCGCGAATGATCGACTCTTCGGAACGGTTCTGGATGATGCGGCCTTCGTGCTCGGTGATCGAGCAGAAGGTGCAGCCGCCGAAGCAGCCACGCATGATATTCACCGAGAAACGGATCATGTCGTAGGCCGGGATCTTCTCCTTGCCATAGGCCGGGTGCGGTACGCGGGCGTACGGCATGCCGAACACGTAGTCCATTTCTTCGGTAGTCATGGGAATGGGCGGCGGGTTGAACCATACGTCCACTTCACCGTGCTTCTGCACCAGGGCGCGGGCGTTGCCTGGGTTGGTTTCCAGGTGCAACACGCGGTTGGCGTGGGCATAGAGCACCGCGTCGCCGCGGACTTTTTCCACCGATGGCAGGCGAATCACGGTCTTGTCACGGGTCATGCGCGGGCTGGCCAGGATCTGCACAACCTTGGCTTCTTCCGGATCATCCACCGGCCCCTTTTCCTGCTCGATGGCGCAGGCCTGGGTGTCCTGGGTGTTGACGTACGGGTTGATGATCTTGTCGATCTTGCCCGGACGGTCGATGCGCGTGGAATCCACTTCGTACCAACCGACCGGCGTATCACGGCGGATGAACGCGGTACCGCGCACATCGGTGATGTCTTCGATCTTGTGGCCCCACGACAAACGCTGGGCAACTTCGACGATGGCCCGCTCGGCGTTGCCGTACAGCAGGATATCGGCGGTGGCGTCGATCAGGATCGAGTTGCGCACGCGGTCCTGCCAGTAGTCGTAGTGAGCAATCCGACGCAGGGAAGCTTCGATACCGCCGAGTACGATCGGCACGTTCTTGTAGGCTTCCTTGCAACGCTGGCTGTACACCAGGCTTGCACGGTCGGGACGTTTGCCGGCCATGCCGCCAGGGGTATAGGCGTCGTCGGAGCGGATTTTCTTGTCGGCGGTGTAGCGGTTGATCATCGAGTCCATGTTGCCGGCCGCGACGCCGAAGAACAGGTTCGGCTCGCCGAGCTTCATGAAGTCGTCTTTGGACTGCCAGTTCGGTTGCGCGATGATCCCGACGCGAAAGCCCTGGGACTCCAGCAGCCGGCCGATGATCGCCATGCCGAACGATGGGTGGTCAACATAGGCATCACCGGTGACGATGATGATGTCGCACGAATCCCAGCCAAGCTGATCCATCTCCTCCCTGCTCATCGGCAGGAATGGCGCAGGACCGAAACATTCGGCCCAGTACTTGGGATAGTCAAATAACGGCTTGGCTGTTTGCATGACGGTGACCGGTGTGAAGATGAAAAATCGCGGGCGCGGAATATAGCACAAATTTTGACCAATTCCGACGGTAGTAGTCGGAATTGTGGTGGCCCCATCGCAGGCAAGCCAGCTCCCACATTTGGAATGCATTCCCCTGTGGGAGCTGGCTTGCCTGCGATGAGGCCCTTACAGGCGCTTGAAACTACTCGTCGTCGTCGAAGTTGTAGCTACCCGGCGCCAGGTTCTCGAAACGCGTGTACTTGCCGATGAACGCCAACCGGATAAACCCGATCGGGCCGTTCCGCTGTTTGCCGATGATGATTTCGGCAATGCCCTTGTGTTCCGTCTCGGGGTGGTACACCTCGTCGCGGTACACGAACATGATCACGTCGGCGTCCTGCTCGATCGCTCCGGATTCCCGCAAGTCGGAGTTCACCGGACGCTTGTTGGGACGTTGTTCCAGGGAACGGTTGAGCTGGGACAACGCCACCACCGGGCAGTTGAATTCCTTGGCCAGCGCCTTCAAGGAACGAGAGATTTCAGAAATCTCGTTGGTACGGTTGTCGCCACTGGAACCGGGGATCTGCATCAACTGCAGGTAGTCGATCATGATCAGGGCGATATCGCCATGCTCGCGCACCAGGCGCCGGGTACGCGCGCGCATTTCGGACGGGCTGATACCGGCGGTGTCATCGATGAACAGCTTGCGGTCGTTGAGCAGGTTGACCGCCGAGGTCAGGCGCGGCCAGTCGTCGTCTTCAAGCTGGCCGGAACGCACCTTGGTCTGGTCGATACGCCCCAGCGACGAGAGCATACGCATGATCAACGATTCGCCTGGCATCTCGAGGGAGTACACCAGCACCGCCTTGTCGCTGCGTAACACGGCGTTTTCCACCAGGTTCATCGCGAAGGTGGTCTTACCCATGGACGGACGACCGGCGACGATGATCAAGTCGGACGGCTGCAGGCCGCTGGTCTTTTCGTCGAGGTCGGTGTAACCGGTGGAAATACCGGTAATCGCGGCATCGGTGTTGAACAGGGTGTCGATGCGGTCGATGGCTTTGGTCAGCAGGTCGTTGACGCTGACCGGGCCGCCGGTTTTGGGCCGGGCCTCGGCGATCTGGAAGATCTGGCGCTCGGCTTCGTCAAGGATCTCGGCAGCGGTGCGGCCTTCGGGGTTGAAGGCGCTGTCGGCGATTTCGGTGCTGATGCCGATCAACTGGCGCAACGTGGCGCGCTCGCGGACGATCTGGGCATAGGCCTTGATGTTGGCGACGGACGGCGTGTTTTTTGCCAGCTCACCGAGGTAGCCCAGGCCACCCACTTGGGAGGTCTGGCCTTCCTTGTCCAACTGCTCGGCCAGGGTTACCACGTCGATCGGTGAGTTCTGGTCGGCCAGCTTGGCGATGGCGCGGAAGATCAGGCGGTGGTCATGACGATAGAAGTCACCGTCCGAGACTTGATCCAGCACGCGTTCCCAGGCGTTGTTGTCCAGCATCAAGCCACCGAGCACAGCCTGTTCGGCCTCGATGGAATGCGGCGGCACCTTCAGGGCAGCGGTTTGCAGATCGTATTGCTCAGGAGCAGAGATTTCGTTCATGGCCACTTGGAATTTGGGGTGTGTAGAAAAACAAAAGGCACGACCTGTAAACAGGATCGTGCCCGATGTTAACCGGCTGGCACGCGAGGTGCCAGTCAGTTAGGTGCGACTTAAGCTGCTACCACGACAACGCGTACGGTGGCTTCAACTTCGGCGTGCAGGTGCACGGCTACGTCGAATTCGCCTACGTTGCGGATGGTGCCGTTCGGCAGACGAACTTCGCTCTTCTGCACTTCAACGCCGGAGGCGGTCAGTGCATCAGCGATGTCGTGGGTGCCGATCGAACCGAACAGCTTGCCTTCGTCACCAGCGGTGGCAGTGATAGTCACTTCCAGCTCAGCCAGTTGGGCAGCGCGAGTTTCGGCCGACGCTTTTTTGTCTGCTGCGGCTTTTTCCAGCTCAGCACGACGCTCTTCAAACGCAGCCAGGTTGGCAGCGGTTGCAGCGGTGGCTTTGCCGTATGGCAGCAGGTAGTTACGACCGTAGCCGGCCTTAACGTTCACTTTGTCGCCCAGGTTGCCCAGGTTGGCGACTTTTTCCAGAAGGATCAGTTGCATGTGAAAATCCTCTAACTTTTAACCTTCACCGTTCGCGTTATCGGCGTCTTTCGACGCCAGACGACCGCGAAAATCAATCAGGCTGTCAACAATGGCCAAGACCACGAGTAACGGATAGATCAGCTGCATGAACAGCAACAGCGTGACGTACAACCCCACCAGCCAAAACCTGGCCAGTCGCTTTTGCGCGGCAAGCCCATGAATCAGGGCCAGCCCGGCAAACACCAGCGGTACGCTGCAAATCGGCGCCAGCAAGGCCATCTGTGGGCCGAAGTTCGGCCCGACAACCATGCACGCCAGCAGCAACATCGCCGGCCCCGCTGGGATTCTGATACTGCGAAACTCGCGACCAAAACCACCCGGGTTGTACAACAACGCCTGCCAATAACGCCCAAGAATCAGGCTCAGCACGCTGACGACCTGCAACAAAGCCGCAATCAGGCCGGTCAGGACCGGGGCAATCAGTGACGCAAACCGCGCTCGCTCATCTACCGACAAATGCTGGTAGAGATCCCCGAGGGCCAACGGCAGGATCTTGACGATCTCCTGCGCCAGCGCCTCGATCTGCGGGCGGAAAGCCGCGCCAAGCATCACTGAGTACACCAACCCCAATGCCACGCTGACCAGCAGCGTGCGGACCCAGGACTCACTTGCGCGCAAAACCAACGCAAGGCTCGATGACCCCAGCAGTACCAGAAGTACCCGTGGATCACCCATTTGCAGCCACCAGATCAAGGCCGGCAACAAACCCAGGGCAAGAACGCCAAGGGCGTCCTTCAAACCGCGCCGCAGTAGCACAAGGCAACCTGCGGCAGCACCCAACCAATAAAGCAACGGCAATGCCGCACATCCAGCCACTACCAGAGTGGCCTGCACGCGACCGCGCATGATGAACTCAGCTAAGGCGCGCATGCATTCAATCCCTTACTACTTGTCGACTGCCCGGTCTCAGCGGCCGTGGCTGTCGGTGTAGGCCAGCAGGGCCAGGAAGCGGGCGCGCTTGATAGCGGTGGCCAGCTGACGCTGATAACGTGCTTTGGTACCGGTGATACGGCTTGGAACGATTTTGCCGGTCTCGGATACGTAGGCTTTCAGAGTGTTGAGATCTTTGTAATCGATCTCTTTCACGTCTTCAGCGGTGAAGCGGCAGAATTTACGACGACGGAAGAAACGTGCCATTTGATAGGCTCCTTAAAAGGTCCGTGGATTACTCGTCAGCGTTATCGCTGTTGTCGCTGTCATCACTATCAGCGCTATCAGCGCCTTCGTGCTCAGGACGGTCGCGACGCTCACGGCGCTCACTGCGGTTTTCTTCAGCCTTGAGCATCTCGGATTGGCCAGTAACGGCTTCTTCGCGACGGATGACCAGGTTACGGATCACAGCATCGTTGTAGCGGAAGTTGTCTTCCAGCTCGGCCAGGGCCTTGCCAGTGCACTCAACGTTCAGCATCACGTAGTGAGCCTTGTGAACATTGTTGATTGCGTAGGCCAGTTGACGACGGCCCCAATCTTCCAGACGGTGGATTTTGCCGCCGTCTTCTTCGATCAGCTTGGTGTAACGCTCAACCATGCCGCCGACTTGCTCGCTTTGATCCGGGTGGACCAAAAAGATGATTTCGTAATGACGCATGAATGCTCCTTACGGGTTGTAGCCTGCCGCTCAAAAACGGTCAGACAAGGAGTGAATGACACTTATGGATCTTGCCGCAGGGGAGGCACATCGGCGCCTGCCAGGAAGGCAAGGGGCGCAATTGTAGAGAAGGGGGAGAACGGGCGCAAGGTGATTGGTGATTATTTGAACAATCCTGAATAAACACCACAAAACCAATGTGGGAGCTGGCTTGCCTGCGATGACCCTGGCACCGGCAACATCTCTGCCGACTGACACTCCGTCATCGCGAGCAAGCCCGCTCCCACATTTTTATCACTTCTTGGGCTTGGCCTTGGCTTTCGCACCACGCTGACGCTGGGCTTCAAACAGGCAAACACCCGTCGCCACCGACACATTGAGGCTGCTGACACTACCGGCCATCGGCAGGTGTACCAGGTAATCGCAATGCTCACGGGTCAGACGGCGCATGCCTTTGCCTTCGGCGCCCATGATCAGGATGGTAGGGCCGGTAAGGTCCTGGTCATAAATGCTGACCTCAGCCTCCCCCGCCGTGCCCACTACCCACAGGCCGCGCTGCTGGAGCTTCTCCAGGGTACGCGCCAGGTTGGTCACGGCCACCAGCGGAATCACTTCCGCCGCACCGCAGGCGACCTTACGCACCACCGGCGTCAGGGTCGCGGACTTGTCCTTGGGCACGATCACTGCCAGCGCACCGGCAGCATCCGCCGAACGCAGGCAGGCGCCGAGGTTGTGCGGGTCGGTCACGCCGTCCAGCACCAAGAGCAACGGTGCACCTTCGGTACGGTCTAGCAGCTCGTCGAGCATCGCCTCGCCCCACACCTGGCTCGGGCTGACGTCAGCCACCACGCCTTGGTGAACGCCTTCGACCCACACGTCCATTTCACGACGCTCGGCCTGGCCGATGGCAACCTTATTCTGCGTGGCCAACTCGACCAGCGCCTGTACGCGCGGCTCGCTGCGACCTTCGGCCAACCACACCTGCTTGACGCGCTTGGGATGGTGACGCAGCAATGCTTCTACGGCGTGTACGCCGTAGATTTTTTCCAGACTCATGACTTGGCCTTAGGTTTGCGCGACCCGCCGCTTTTTGCGGGAGCCGAACCCGCTTTTGGCGGGCCTTTACGGTGTTTACTTGGCTTGCTCGACGGCTTTTCCGCCCCGTGGGACTTTCCCCCAGACGCCGCTTTACCACCGCTTTTGGCTTCGTTGAGCAACTGCTGCTTCAACTCGCGGCTCTTGCGCAGCTCGGCGTTTTTCGCCGCCGCGTCGCTTGGGCGGTAGGCTTCAGGGGCCTTGTCCTTGGCGGAAGAACGACGACCAGCCTTGGCAGGTGCAGGCTCGGCCGTGGTTTTTGCGGTGGCCGCTTTGCCTTTGGACGCAGGCGCTGTGGTTTCACCACGCTTTTTACGACCCGCAGGCTCAGCCGGCTTGTCAGGCATGCCGAAGTCGATCTTGCGCTCGTCGAGATCGACACGCATGACCTGCACTTCAACGGTATCGCCCAAGCGGAAGCTGCGACCGGTGCGCTCGCCCGCCAGGCGGTGATGCACAGGATCGAAGTGGTAGTAATCACCCGGCAAGGCGGTGACGTGCACCAGGCCCTCGACGTAGATGTCGGTCAGCTCGACGAACAGGCCAAAGCCGGTCACGGCGGTGATCACACCCGGGAACGACTCGCCCACGCGATCCTTCATGAACTCGCACTTGAGCCAGTTCACCACGTCGCGGGTGGCTTCGTCGGCGCGGCGTTCGCTCATGGAGCACTGCTCGCCCAGTTGTTCCAGGGCCGCTTCGTCGTACGGGTAGATCCGTGCTTTCGGAATGGTCATGGCACCGGCGCGCTTGACGTGCGGGGTGTTCTGCTTGGAATGGATCACGCTGCGGATCGCACGGTGCGTGAGCAAGTCCGGGTAGCGGCGAATTGGCGAAGTGAAGTGGGTGTACGCCTCGTAATTCAGGCCGAAGTGGCCCTGGTTATCGGCGCTGTACACCGCCTGGCTCAGCGAGCGCAGCATCACGGTCTGGATCACGTGGTAATCCGGACGGTCCTTGATGCTGGCCAGCAGGGCCTGGTAATCCTTCGGCGTCGGACCGTCCTTGCCTTTGTGCAGGGACAGGCCGAGTTCGCCGAGGAAGGCGCGAAGTTTTTCCAGGCGCTCCGGCGGCGGGCCGTCGTGCACACGGTACAACGCAGGAATTTCGTGCTTCTTGAGGAACTCGGCAGTGGCCACGTTGGCCGCCAGCATGCACTCCTCGATCAGCTTGTGCGCGTCGTTACGGGTGGTCGGGGTGATCGCCGCAATCTTGCGCTCGGAGCCGAAGACAATGCGGGTTTCCTGGGTTTCGAAATCGATCGCGCCACGGGTATGACGGGCACCCAGCAACACCTTGTACAGCGAGTACAACTGCTTGAGGTGCGGGACCACGCCAGCGTATTCGGTACGCAGAGCCTTGGCTTCGCTGGTCTTCGGCGTTTCCAGGATGGTGCTGACCTTGTTGTAGGTCAGGCGTGCCTGGGAGTGGATCACCGCTTCGTAGAACTGGTAGTCGGTCATTTCGCCGGTTTTGGAGATGGTCATCTCGCACACCATGGCCAAACGGTCGACTTTCGGGTTCAGGGAGCACAGGCCGTTGGACAGCTGCTCGGGCAGCATCGGGATCACGCGCTCTGGGAAGTACACGGAGTTGCCGCGCACCTGGGCTTCGTTATCCAGGGCCGAACCGATCTTCACGTAGCTGGACACGTCGGCAATCGCGACGTACAACTTCCAGCCGCCGGAGAACAGGCGCAGCTTGCCAGGCTTGGCTTCGCAGTAGACCGCATCATCGAAGTCGCGGGCATCTTCGCCGTCAATGGTGACAAACGGCAGATGACGCAGGTCGATGCGTTTTTCTTTGTCTTTCTCTTCGACTTCCGGCTTGAGCTTGGCGGCTTCTTTGAGCACGGCCTCAGGCCAGACGTGAGGGATATCGTAGGTGCGCAAGGCAACGTCGATTTCCATGCCCGGCGCCATGTAGTTGCCGACCACTTCAACGATATCGCCCTGGGGCTGGAAGCGCGCCGTTGGCCAGTGGGTGATTTTCACCTCGACGAACTGGCCGACCTTGGCGGCGCCATTACGGCCCGGGGTGATCAGCACTTCCTGCTGGACCTTCGGGTTATCCGGCACAACGAAGCCGATGCCGCCTTCTTCGAAGTAACGACCGACGATGGATTCGTGGGCACGGGACACCACTTCGACGATCACGCCTTCACGACGACCACGGCGGTCGAGGCCAGAAACCCGCGCCAGGGCACGGTCGCCATCGAACACCAGACGCATTTGCGCCGGGCTCATGAACAGGTCGTCGCTGCCATCGTCCGGGATCAGGAAGCCGAAGCCGTCACGGTGGCCGGCAATGCGGCCCAGGATCAGGTCCAGCTTGTCGACCGGCGCGTAAGTGCCACGACGGGTGTAGATCAATTGAGCATCGCGCTCCATCGCACGCAGACGGCGGCGCAGGGCTTCAAGCTGGTCTTCGGTGGTCAGACCGAATTCTTCAACCAGTTGCTCACGGCTAGCAGGCGAACCACGATCGGCGAGGTGCGCCAGGATCAGTTCGCGGCTAGGAATAGGGTTTTCATATTTTTCCGCTTCACGAGCGGCCTCGGGATCGAGGGACTGCCAATCGGCCATTAGAGAGTTTTCACCTTGTCTATATGCGGGTTAGTTTGGCATACGCGTATTGAAACGGGAAATTTCAGGTATCAACAAGCGTTTAAAAGCCCTTTGCGACCCCCGGCGCGCACCTTGCACGACCACTGGCGAAATTTTCCAGGCTTTTTTCATGGCAGGGGTTTACAGCTCAAATATCGCTCCGTATAGTGCGCGCCATCGACGACGGCAACGTTGTTGATGCTGCCCAGGTGGTGAAATTGGTAGACACGCCAGCTTCAGGTGCTGGTGATCGCAAGGTCGTGGAAGTTCGAGTCTTCTCCTGGGCACCAAATTCAGATCAAACCCGCGAAAGCGGGTTTTTTCGTTTCAGGCCTCTGATTTTTAACGGAAAAATTGATTTATATTTTTCGAATCAGGGGTTTACAGATCAAAAGCCCCGCCGTATAGTTCGCCCCATCAACAGCGGCAACGTTGTTAGATAATGCCCAGGTGGTGAAATTGGTAGACACGCCAGCTTCAGGTGCTGGTGATCGCAAGGTCGTGGAAGTTCGAGTCTTCTCCTGGGCACCAAATTCAGATCAAACCCGCGAAAGCGGGTTTTTTCGTTTCCGGGGTTTGAAAACTCCCCAGTGATTTTCCCCTCATCCGCACTTGAGAAGATTTATCGTTTATCCTTGCAATGATTTGTTGCATATAAGCGAGGAACACTTCGGATGATGATCCGTGACAACCGACTCAAGACATCCCTTCTGCGCGGCCTGACCCTCACCCTACTCAGCCTGACCCTGCTCTCGCCCGCCGCCCATTCTGCCGACAAGGTCTCCCTGACCTTATACAACGGCCAACACAAAGAAGTCGGCGATGAACTCGCCAAGGCCTTCGAAGCCAAGACCGGCATCCACGTCAACGTGCGCAAAGGTAGCAGCAACCAGCTGGCCAGCCAGGTCGTCGAAGAAGGTGAGCGCTCCCCTGCCGACGTCATCTACACCGAAGAATCACCGCCCCTGAACAAACTCGGCGAGCAAGGCCTGTTGGCAAAAATCGATGCCAGCACCCTCGATGTACTGCCCAAGGATTACGTGGGCAAAAACGGCGACTGGATGGGCGTGACCGCACGCACCCGCGTCGTAGCCTTCAACCCCAAACTGATTGCCGAAAAAGACCTGCCCAAGTCGGTACTGGATTTTGCCGGCCCCGAGTGGCAAGGCAAAGTCGGCTTCGTCCCCACCAGCGGCGCGTTCCAGGAGCAAGCCGTGGCGATCATCAAGCTGCACGGTCGCGAAGCCGCAGAAGAATGGCTGACCGGCCTGCGCGCCTTCGGCAAGGTGTACAGCAACAATATGGTCGCCCTCAAGGCCGTGGAAAAAGGCGAAGTGGCCACCGTGCTGGTGAATAACTACTACTGGTTTGCCCTGAAAAAGGAAAAAACCAATCTGGATTCCCAACTGCACTACTTCACCGATGGTGATGCTGGCGGCCTGATCACCGTATCCTCCGCTGCCGCACTCAAATCCAGCAAGCATCCCAAAGAAGCTCAGCAATTGCTGGCATTCATGACCAGCGAAGAAGGCCAGCGCGTGATCACCAACACGTCGGCCGAGTACCCGCTGCGCAAGGGCATGGAATCGAACCGCGGCCTCAAGCCATTCAGCGAGCTGCAGCCGCCGAAAGTCACCCCCGCAGACCTGGGCAACGCCGAAGAAGCCCTGGAGCTGGAACGTGACGTTGGCCTGAACTGATGAACCCATCGCTTTCCGTCGCGGGGTTCACCCCCCGTCGCAAACGCCCGTCGATCTGGCTGCTGCTACCCGTGCTGTTGCTGGTTGGCCTGAGCCTGTTGCCGCTCGCCTATGTTGGGTTCAAAGCCTGGCAGGCGGGCTGGACGGAGGCGGTGCATCTACTGTGGCGGCCTTATGTGTTCGGACTGCTGCGCAACACCCTGGCGCTGATGGTCGGCGTGACCCTGACCTGCGGCGTGATCGGCCTGTCCCTGGCCTGGCTGTTGGAACGCAGCAACCTGCCGGGGCGGCGCATCTGGGGCGTGATCCTGTGCCTGCCGTTTGCGGTGCCGGCGTTCGTCAGCAGTTTTACCTGGGTGTCGCTGAGCGCCCAGTTCGAGGGGCTTGGCGGCGCGATCCTGGTGATGAGCCTGTCCAAATACCCGCTGGTATTTCTGCCGGTGGCGGCAACGCTACGCAATCTTGACCCCTCCCTGGAAGAATCGGCCCGCACGCTGGGGCTCAACCGCTGGGGCGTGTTCTTTCGCATCACCCTGCCGCTGCTGTGGCCATCGCTGCTGGCCGGCTCACTATTGATCGCATTGCACATGCTGGTGGAATTCGGCGCGCTGTCGATCATTGGCCTGCAGACCTTCACCACCGCGATCTACCAGCAGTTCGAACTGGAATTCAGCAATGCCAATGCGGCAATGCTCTCGGCAGTGCTGCTGGTGATGTGCCTGACCCTGCTATGGCTGGAACTGCGCATACGCGGCAAAGGCCGGCACGTGCGCATCGGCCAGGGCGCGGCGCGGCACGCCGAGCAGGTTCGACTGGGCAAGTGGACGCCATTGGGCCAGGTGTATTGCCTGGCGCTAGCGATCATTGGCAGCGGCATTCCGCTGGGGATGCTCGGGTATTGGTTGGCAGTCGGTTCGTCGGCAGCGTTTCCGATGGCCGAGATCGGTGAGGCGCTGCTGTCTTCCCTGGCGCTCTCGCTGGGCGGCGCCGCACTGTGCCTGGTACTGGCAGTACCGGTTGGTTTGCTAGTGGTGCGCTACAAAGGGCAACTGGCGATATGGGCCGAACGCTTGCCGTACTTGCTGCATGCCCTGCCCGGCCTGGTGATTGCGTTGACCCTGGTGTATTTCGCCCTGCATTACGTGCCAGCGCTGTACCAGACCTCGGCATTGCTGCTGATTGCTTATGCGCTGCTGTTTTTGCCATTGGCGCAGGCGCCGATTCGTACAGCGCTGAACAAGGCGGCGCCACAGTTGGAAGAGGCGGCGCGCACGTTAGGCGCATCGTCCTTCAGTGCGTTTTGCCGGGTGACGCTGCCAATTATCTTTCCGGCGCTGGGGGCGGCGTTTGCCTTGGTGTTCCTGGATGCGATGAAGGAATTGACGGCGACATTGCTGTTGAGCCCGACCGGGCTGAATACCTTGGCGACGGCCGTCTGGGCGCATACCTCGAATGTGGAATTTGCGGCGGCGGCGCCGTATGCAGCGTTGTTGATTCTGGTGTCGGGGTTGCCGGTGTATCTACTTACGACGCGGATGTATTTGAGCCGCTGAAACAGCTATCGCAGGCAAGCCAGCTCCCACAGTTGACCGCGCTCCAACTTTGGAATGCAGTTGAATGTGGGAGCTGGCTTGCCTGCGATGAGGCCCGTCCAGACAACCTCAAGCCCTGAACTGCCCCAAGCTCGCCTTCAACTGCGCCGCCAACCCATCCAGCACCTTCCCACTGGCCGTCGTCTCCACCACCGCTTGCGCCGCACGCTCGGCCTGGGCATGGATCACCTCCACGCGCCCACGTACCGCATGCGCGCCCTGGGCTTGATGCTCGGCCGCGCGCGTCGCCAGGCCAATCGCCGCATGCACCTGCTCCACAGAAGCCTGCACCGTCTGCTGCAAGCGCACGCTGTCGCGCAGCACCAGCAAGCCCTCACTGGCCTGGCGCCCCGCCTTGCCGATGGTTTCCACCGCCTCACGCGCGCCCTGTTGCAATGCCACGATATGCGCCTGGATATCGCCAGTGGAGCTTTGGGTCTTGCTCGCCAGCGCACGCACTTCATCGGCCACCACCGCAAAGCCGCGCCCAGTCTCGCCAGCCCGTGCCGCCTCGATGGCCGCGTTGAGAGCGAGCAGGTTGGTTTGCTCGGCGATGCCATGAATCACGGTCAACACCACTTCAATCTGTTCGCTTTGCTGCGCCAGCCGTTCGATCACCTGGGAACCGGCCTGCACCTGCCCCGCCAACGCCTCGATCAAGCTACCGACTTCAGCCGAGGTTCGTGAGTTTTCATCCGTGGCCTGGCGAATATCCACCACCTGCTGCAAGGCCGCCTGCATAGCGTGGCTTTCGGCCTGGGCCTCGTCGGCCATTTGCGACAAAGCGCGCAAACTCTCGGCCACTTCATCACGCTGCAAGCCCGCCGCCGCATCGGCGCCAGCATTGCGCAACGTCATGGCGCCGATTTCCACGCCAGTACGCTGGGCCACGTCGCCTGCCTCCCGTACGATGGGCTGCAGCTTATCCACAAAGCGATTGACCGCCGAGGCCATATCGCCGATTTCATCCTTGCTGCTGATCTGCACGCGCTTGGTGAGGTCGCCCTCGCCGGCCGCCAGATCATCCATCGCGGCAATCAGCAACTTCAGGCGATTGACCACGCGTCGCCCCAGCACAATGGCGATCAGCAGCAATACCCCAAGCCCCACCAGTGCCAGGCCCATCCCGATACGCCAACGCAGGGTGCCCGCCGCGTCTTGCACGGCGCTGGCGGTATTGGCCGTCATTTGCGTGGCAGTGGCTTGCGCCGATTGCAGCCGGGCGCCCATGGCGTTGGCGCTGTCAGCTGCGGCTCCCTTGAGGCTATCACCCACCAGCTGATCACCGCTGGCGATCAGCGCGGCAAAGCGCTTATCCAACGCTTGCAGGTTTGCCTCAACCGTCGCGGTCGACACACCCATGCGCACCTTGCCGATTTCCACGCCGTTGGGGCTGATGGAGGCTTCGACGTAATACACGGAGGGGTCTGTCTTGGCCGCGTCCAGCACCTTGTCCAGCGCACGCTCCCCTGCCCCCTTCGCCAGCAGGGCCTGGTTGATAGGGTTTTCGCGATTCAGGTAACGGGTCAAGTGCTCGCCCGCAGCGTCGTCATACACCACAAACAGCACATTGGGGTTGCGCTGGGCCCGGCGGGCAAACTCTGAAAGGGTCGGCACGTCACTGTCCCACATGGCACGGGGCGCGACCGAGGCCAGCAGTTGCGCCATGTCATTGGCGGAGTCCTGCAGGTCTTTTTCCAGCGTCGCACGCAACTGCTTTTGCTCTTCCTGCAAGCGCGTGGAAAGCCCGGCTGTCAGTCGCTGGCGCGTGCTGGCGGACAGACTGTCCAGGCTGGACGTGACTTCCTTGCCAGCCTGGGCTAGTTCGCCAGACAACTTCTGGCTATCAATGCCCAGGCGATTGCCCAAATCGGCTTCCAGCGCCGTCACCGTGCTCCGCGTCAGCGCGACGGCCACCAGCACTTGCACCAAAAGGGCGATACCAAGGGTAACGAACACCGGCCGCAACAGACGGCTTTGTAACAACGAGAGAACGGCAGACACTGGAAATCCCTCCACCACGGGTGCCATTAATTTGATAGCACCTCGAAAGAGGGAAAAACAGCAAGGGTCGTGCCGCTTGCCAGGCAGAAACGACAAAGGGCTCCCGAAGGAGCCCTTTGCTTTTTACATCAACAGCTTATTACGCGAACGGGTGACGCAGAACGATGGTCTCGTTGCGGTCCGGGCCGGTCGAAATAATGTCGATCGGTGCACCGATCAGCTCTTCCACGCGCTTGATGTAGGCGCGAGCATTGGCTGGCAGTTCTTCCAGGGTCTTGGCGCCCACGGTCGATTCGGTCCAGCCTGGCACTTCTTCGTACACAGGCTGCAGGCCCACGTAGCTGTCAGCGTCAGTCGGGGCAACATCGTTGCCTTGGGCGTCTTTGTAGCCGACGCAGATGTTGATGGCTTCCAGACCGTCGAGTACGTCCAGCTTGGTCAGGCAGATGCCCGAGATGCTGTTCACATCGATAGCGCGACGCAGGATAACGGCATCGAACCAGCCGCAACGACGAGCACGGCCAGTGGTGGCGCCGAATTCGTGGCCTTGCTTGGCCAGGTGCGCGCCGACGTCGTCGAACAGCTCAGTCGGGAACGGGCCCGAACCTACGCGAGTGGTGTAGGCCTTGGTGATACCCAGGATGTAGTCCAGGAACATCGGGCCAACGCCAGAACCGGTCGCAACGCCGCCAGCGGTGGTGTTGGAGCTGGTCACGTACGGGTAGGTACCGTGGTCGATGTCCAGCAACGAGCCCTGGGCACCTTCGAACATGATGTCCTTGCCAGCGCGACGCAGATCGTGCAGCTCGGCCGTCACGTCCAGCATCAGCGGCTTGAGCAGCTCAGCGTATTCCTTGCACTCGGCCAGGGTCTTTTCAAACTCGATGGCTGGCTCTTTGTAGTAACCGACCAGCATGAAGTTGTGGTAATCCACCAGTTCACGCAGTTTGTCTTCAAAGCGCGGCATGTTGAGCAGGTCGCCCACACGCAGGCCACGACGTGCAACCTTGTCTTCGTAGGCCGGGCCGATGCCGCGACCGGTGGTGCCGATCTTCAGCTCGCCACGCGCCTTTTCACGGGCCTGGTCCAGCGCAACGTGGAAGGACAGGATCAGCGGGCAGGATGGGCTGATACGCAGGCGCTCGCGCACCGGTACGCCTTTTTCTTCCAGCTTGGTGATCTCGCGCAGCAGGGCGTCAGGCGCGACCACCACGCCGTTGCCGATCAGGCACTGCACGCCTTCGCGCAGGACACCCGACGGGATCAGGTGCAAGACGGTTTTTTCGCCATCGATGACCAGGGTGTGGCCAGCGTTGTGGCCACCTTGGTAGCGCACTACGGCGGCAGCATGTTCGGTCAGCAGATCAACGATCTTGCCTTTGCCCTCATCACCCCATTGGGTGCCCAGGACTACGACATTCTTACCCATAACACTTGTCCTCATTCGCGCAAACTTGGTGCCGGCGATGGCCGGCAGGAAAACTCAAGAAGCCAGTGGCGATACTTGCCAAAGCCCGTTCTGCTGAATCAATTGCCGGTCGCAGTCCGCTTCACGGGCGGCGGCCAATGGCTGCCCAGGCAAGGCCTGGACTACACGCTGACCCTCACGGCGTAACTGGCAAACCTGCTGCCAGAGCGCTGCGTCCGTACTGTCGGGCATCCAGATGCCACCAGACGGCAGCTCGACCTCAGCACGCCCCAGGGTCACCAGGGTTTTCAAATCGGTGGAAAAACCAGTGGCCGGACGCGCACGACCGAAGTCGGCGCCGATATCGTCATAGCGACCACCTTGGGCGATGGCCTGGCCAACACCCGGGACGAATACCGCGAACACCACACCGGTGTGGTAGTGGTAGCCGCGCAATTCACCCAGATCAAAATACAGCGGCAGCTCCGGGAACCGTGCCGACAGGCGCTCGGCAATTGCCAGCACATCGTCCAGTGCTGCCAATACCGGTGCCGGCGCATTGGCCAGGCGCTCACGCGCAGCCACCAGCACTTCACGGCCGCCGCACAGATTTACCAGCGCCCGCAGCATGCCAGCCAGCTCAGCAGGCACACCCTCGGTGAGAGCGATCACTTCATCGATCGCCTTACGCTGCAGGGCATCGAACAACTGTTGCTCCACTTCACCGGACAACCCGGCAGCACGCGCCAGGCCACGGTAGATACCGACGTGGCCCAGGTCCATGTGCACGTCCGGCACATCCGCCAGTTGCAGCATGGCCAGCATCAGGCTGATCACTTCCACATCGCTGCTCGGGCTGGCATCGCCGTACAACTCGGCGCCCAACTGGATCGGGCTACGGGAAGACGACAAGGCGCGCGGCTGGGCATGAAGTACGCTGCCGGCGTAGCACAGGCGGCTCGGGCCTTCACGACGCAGGGTGTGCGCATCGATGCGCGCCACTTGTGGCGTGATGTCGGCACGGAACCCCATTTGCCGGCCCGATTGCGGGTCGATGACCTTGAAGGTGCGCAGATCCAGGTCCTGGCCCGCGCCGGTCAGCAGGGATTCCAGGTACTCGATATGGGGAGTCACGACAAACTCGTAACCCCAGCTCTGGAACAGATCCAACACCTGGCGACGCGCTACTTCAATGCGCGCAGCTTCTGGTGGCAGTACTTCTTCGATGCCATCTGGCAGCAGCCAGCGGTCTACCGTTGCCATTACGCCATTCCCCTTTGATCCGGGCGGCCAGCCCTCGGCCGAGCCTTGAGTGAAGCAGAAAATACCCGCCCCTTGCATAAACCACGCGCAAGAGCGACGTGACGAACGGCCTGCAAACGGCCTCGTCGGGCACTTTCCTCGAAAAACCTGTCACGCCTGCCGAATCAAACATGCAGACGCAAAAAAGCCGGGAATTTCCCGGCTGCCGCATCATACACCCGTTTTCTGAAAGGATCACCCCGCCAGGCATTTTAGCCGCCCGACGGAGTGCGCCTTACAGAATCACAGGCTGGTTACTTGGACTTTTCCAGGTAGCGGAAGAAGTCGCTGCTTGGGTCCAACACCAGTACGTCGGTTTTGTTCGCGAAGCTTTCACGGTAGGCGCGCAGGCTACGGTAGAACGCGTAGAACTCCTGGTCCTGGCCGTAGGCCTTGGCGTAGATCGCCGCGGCTTGAGCATCGCCGTCACCACGAGCCTCTTCAGACTCACGATAGGCTTCTGCCAGCAGTACACGACGCTGACGGTCGGCATCGGCACGGATACCTTCAGCCAACTCGTTACCCTTGGCGCGGTGCTCACGCGCTTCACGCTCACGCTCGGTGCTCATACGCTCGAACACGCTGCGGTTTACTTCCTTGGGCAAGTCAATGGCCTTGACGCGAACGTCGACCACTTCAATACCCAGCTCTTTTTCCGCCATGGTGTTCAGCGAGCGAGTGATGTCAGCCATCAGCGCATCACGCTCACCGGATACCACCTCGTGCAGGGTGCGCTTACCAAACTGGTCACGCAGGCCCGATTCCAGACGACGGGACAAACGCTCGTCGGCAATCTGCTTGAGGCCGGAAGTCGCGGTGTAGAAGCGCTCGGCATCCTTGACGCGCCACTTGGCGTAGGCGTCAACCATCACGGCTTTCTTTTCCAGGGTCAGGAAGCGCTGTGTCGGTGCATCCAGGGTCATCAGGCGGGCGTCGAACTTGCGCACCTGGTTGACGTAGGGGACTTTCACATGCAGGCCCGGCTGGACATCCGCCTGGACCACGCGACCGAATTGCAGCAGCACCGCACGCTCGGTCTGAGCGACGATGTAGAAGCAGTTCCAGGCAGCGATGACCACGACGACACCCACAATCAGGGCGGTCAGCGATTTATTGCTCATCAACGACTCTCCCTGGTACGTGTTTGCTGTTGCAGCAAGTCAGCGGCCGCACGGGCGCTCGCTTCGTTGGCAGCGGCATTCGAACCGGTGGACGGTGCGCTGGTGCCGCTGCGACCACCTTCGATCATCTTGTCCAGCGGCAGGTACAACAGGTTGTTCTGCCCACCTTTGCTGCCGGTCACGAGAACCTTGCTGGTGTTGCTGAAGACTTCCTGCATGGTGTCCAGGTACAGACGCTCGCGGGTCACTTCAGGAGCCTTGCGGTACTCGGCGACCAGTTTTGTGAAACGATCTGCCTCACCCTTGGCGCGGGAGACCACTTCATCGCGGTAACCGTTGGCATCTTCAAGGATGCGCTGGGCCTGACCACGGGCTTCCGGCACAACGCCGTTGGCATAGGTTTCAGCCTGGTTGCGCGAACGCTGCTCGTCTTCACGTGCACGGATCACGTCGTCAAAGGCTTCCTGCACTTCACGCGGTGCCGCTGCGCTCTGTACGTTCACCTGGGTAACGGTGATACCGGTGCGGTAAGTGTCGAGGAAGCGTTGCAGACGCTCCTTGATTTCGCTGGCCATCAACTCACGACCTTCGGTAAGCACCTGGTCCATGGCGGTGGAACCCACCACGTGGCGCAGGGCACTTTCGGTTGCGTGTTGCAGGCTGATTTCCGGCTGATCAACGTTCAGCACGAAGTCTTGCAGGTTGCTGATCTTGTACTGCACGGTCAGCGGCACTTCGACGATGTTCTCGTCTTCGGTCAGCATCTGGCCCTGCTTGGTGTACGCACGCTCACGCGTCACGTTCTCCATGTACTTCTTGTCGATCGGCGGGAAATAGATGTTCAGGCCTGGCCCGACAGTCTCGTAGTACTTGCCGAAGCGCAGCACCACGGCTTGCTCCTGCTCGTCCACCACGTAGACCGCGCTGTACAGCCATACAGCCGCGAGCACGACAAGACCAAGGCCCAGCAGGCCATAGCCACCGCCCTTGCTTGTGCGACCGCCGTCGTCACCACCACGTTTTTTTCCACCACCGAACAACCCATTCAGGCTTTCCTGCAGCTTTCGGAAGGCCTCGTCGAGATCCGGTGGCCCCTTGCGGTCGCCATTATTGCGGCGCTTACCACCCCAAGGATCCTGATTATTCGAGTTGCCACCCGGCTCATTCCAAGCCATAGCGCTCTCCATCTGATAAAGCAAAGACGCACCCACGGCGCGCCGACCAATGCTACAGAATGCCTGCTACTGCGGCACAACCGCTTTCTCAGGCTTTTATTGCAAAGTGTGTTGTTCGATGAACTCTGCCGGTACAACACCCTCTCGGCTGACCAGCCGATTGAGTTCCGAGCGTGGCAATCGAACAGCCAGCAAGCTGACACCTTCTTCGTCGTGCTCTTCTTTCTGTACCGCGCCCAACTCGAAAAATTGTGCACGCAGTCGAGCAAAACGCTGCGGCAAGCGCAAGGTGCCGACGAACAAATCGCTGCCGAGCAATTCGGCAATGGCTTGTTCCAGCAGCTCCAAACCACTGCCATCTCGCGCCGACAGCCAGACCCGCTGGGGCTTGCCGTTCTCGTCGCGCTGGATCTGTGGCTCAACGCCCTCAAGCAAATCGAGTTTGTTATAGACCTCGAGGATCGGCAAGTCCTGGGCACCAATCTCGCCCAGCACCACCATGACCTGTTCAATCTGCAACATGCGATCCGGTTCGGCCGCATCGATCACGTGCAACAGCAGGTCGGAATTGCTCGACTCTTCGAGCGTAGACCGAAATGCCTCGACGAGCTTGTGGGGCAGGTGACGAATGAAACCCACAGTATCGGCCAGCACAATCGGCCCCAGGTCGTCGATGTCCAGACGCCGCAGGGTCGGGTCGAGGGTGGCGAACAGTTGGTCGGCCGCGTACACATCCGACTTGGTCACGTTATTGAACAACGTGGACTTGCCGGCGTTGGTGTACCCCACCAGGGACACGGTCGGGATATCCGCACGGGAACGGCCACGTCGCGACTGTTCACGCTGGCTGCGCACTTTTTCGAGGCGGCCCTTGATCTGGCGCAGGCGAACCCGCAGCAGACGCCGGTCGGTTTCCAGCTGGGTTTCACCCGGGCCACGCATGCCGATACCGCCACCCTGACGCTCAAGGTGAGTCCAGCCGCGAACCAGGCGCGTGCTCATGTGGTCAAGCTGGGCCAGTTCAACCTGGAGCTTACCTTCATGGGTGCGGGCGCGTTGGGCGAAAATATCGAGAATCAGACCGGTACGGTCGATCACGCGACACTCGAAAACACGTTCGAGGTTACGTTCCTGACTGGGCGTGAGGGTGTGATTGAAGATCACCAGATCGGCTTCTTCGGCATGAACCAGGTCGCGCAGTTCCTCGACCTTGCCGCTGCCAATCAGGTATTTGGCGGTTGGCCGATGACGCGGCACGTTAAAAAACGCAACGGTCTCGGCGCCGGCCGAATTTGCCAACTCCTGAAACTCCTGCGGATCTTCGCGCGCCTCAGGGTCCTGTCCATCCAAGTGAACGAGGATTACTCGCTCACCACCACCGTGGCGCTCAAAGAACAAAGGAGACTCCTATCAGGCGTTACCTGGCTCAGCGTCACCCTGTTCATCACCTGCTGCGCTAGGCAGACGGATTGGACGAACTGGAACGACTGTCGAGATAGCGTGCTTGTAAACCATCTGGCTGACGGTGTTTTTCAGCAGGATAACGAATTGGTCGAACGACTCGATCGTACCTTGCAGCTTGATGCCGTTGACCAGATAGATGGAAACCCCAACTTTCTCTTTACGTAAAGTATTCAAGTAAGGGTCTTGTAGCGAATGCCCTTTTGACATGTGCCGCACTCCTTTAAGGATCAATAATAAAAAATCGGAAAATAGATAGCTTATGGCCGTCACACCCCCAAGGATAGACGGCAATTGCAAGGACTCAGCTCAATATGGAGACCGTTCCCAAGTATTTCAAGGCGCGTGACAGATTGTCGCTGTCCAGGCTGTCCAACCAGTGCAAATCGCTCCAGCTGCGCAGCCAGGTGAACTGGCGCTTCGCCAATTGGCGCGTGGCAATGATGCCGCGCTCCTGCATTTCGGCGGACGTCAGCTTGCCATCCAGATGATCCCAGACTTGGCGGTAGCCTACAGCACGTATCGAAGGCAGCCCTGCATGCAGGTCGCCTCTTGAACGCAATGCTACGACCTCGTCCACAAACCCCTGTTCCAACATTATTGTGAATCTTTGTGCAATTCGTTCATGCAACACCTGGCGGTTTGCCGGAGCGATGGCCAGATTCGCCACAGTATAGGGCAATTGTGACTGTCCAGATGCGCCTGCATCAGTACTTTGCGCAGTTTGTTTCAGGCGATGTTCAGTCATGGTCTGGCCACTGACGCGCCAGACTTCCAGGGCGCGTGTGAGCCGCTGGGGGTCATTGGGATGAATACGTGCCGCAGACACCGGGTCTACCGCCGCCAACTGGTCGTGAAGGGCCTGCCAGCCAAGGCGCGCAGCCTCTTCTTCAAGCTCGGCGCGCACCTGGGCATCAGCAGGCGGCATATCGGCCAAGCCTTCCTGCAACGCCTTGTAATAGAGCATGGTGCCGCCCACCAGCAGCGGGATATTGCCGCGCGCGGTGATCTCGGCCATGGCCGCCAGGGCGTCGGTGCGAAAGTCCGCCGCCGAATAGCTCTGCGCGGGGTCGATGATGTCGATCAACTTGTGCGGATATTGGGCCAACAGCGCCTTCGACGGCTTGGCCGTACCGATATCCATGTCCCGGTAAACCAGGGCAGAGTCGACGCTGATCAACTCGCAGGGCAGCACCTTGGTCAGCTCGATGGCCAGGTCGGTCTTGCCGGCGGCCGTGGGGCCCATCAGGAAAATGGCGGGGGGCAAGGCACTCATCAGCGGCCGCGCAAGAACAGTTTGTCCAGATCATCCAGGCCCATCTGGGTCCAGGTCGGTCGGCCATGGTTGCATTGGCCGCTGCGCTCGGTGTTTTCCATGTCGCGCAGCAGGCCGTTCATTTCCGGCAGGGCCAGGCGGCGGTTGGCGCGGATGGCGCCGTGGCAGGCCATGGTGCCGAGCAATTCGTTGATATGCGCCTGGATACGGTCGCTGGTGCCGTACTCCATCAGGTCTGCCAACACGTCGGCCACCAGGCGGTTGGCCTCGGCCTGCTTGAGCAGCGCGGGAATCTGGCGGATCGCCAGGGTTTCCGGGCCCAGGCGTTGCAGCTCGAAACCCAGCTTCTGGAACACACCGTGATGTTCTTCTGCGCAGTCGGCTTCACGCTGGCTCACCGCCAGGGATTCGGGCACCAGCAGCGGCTGGCCGCTGAGGCCTTCGCTGGCCATGGCGATCTTCAGGCGCTCGTACATGATCCGCTCATGGGCAGCGTGCATGTCCACCAGCACCAGGCCATGGGCGTTTTCGGCGAGGATATAAATGCCTTTGAGCTGCGCCAGGGCATAACCCAGCGGCGGAATATCACCGCCGCCTTCGGGCAACGCCACAGCAGCACCCGACTCGGCACCCGGCAGCGGCGCGAAAAACTCACGGTACGCCGCCTGGGCCTCGGCCACCGGCGCCGTCGATTGCGGGCGCGGTGTGTATTGATACTGATAACCCGCACCGGCACCCGAATTCGGCGCCGTGTAGGCTGGCTGCGCCTGCGGCGATTGCAGCAGGTTGGCCGCCAGGCTCATCTCGCCCTGGGGGCCGAACTCGCCGGCTTCCGGGCCGCTCGGCCGCACCACCGCCGTGACAATCGGCGCTGACAACTGATCATCCGGACGCACGTCACCCAAGGCGCGGTGCAGCGTGCCGTAGAGGAAGTCATGCACCATGCGCCCGTCACGGAAGCGCACCTCGTGTTTGGTCGGGTGCACGTTGACGTCGACCACCGAAGGGTCAACCTCAAAGAACAGCACAAAGGTCGGGTGTCGCCCGTTGAACAGCACATCGCGATAAGCCTGGCGCACCGCGTGGGCCACCAGCTTGTCGCGTACCGCCCGGCCGTTCACAAAGAAATACTGCAAGTCGGCCTGGCTGCGGGAGAACGTCGGCAACCCGACCCAGCCCCACAACCTCAAGCCATTGCGCTCGATCTCAATCGGCAGCGCCTGTTCCAGGAACCCGCTGCCACACACCGCTGCCACCCGCCGAGCACGCGCGGCGTCGTCGTTGGCTTCGTGCAGGCTGAGGATGGTCTTGCCATTGTGGCGCAGGTGAAACGCCACATCGAAACGCGCCAAGGCCAGGCGCTTGATGACTTCTTGCAGGTGATCGAATTCGGTTTTCTCGGCCTTGAGGAATTTGCGCCGCGCCGGGGTATTGAAGAACAGGTCGCGCACTTCCACCGAAGTGCCCACCGGATGCGCCGCCGGCTGGACCCGAGGCGCCATGTCGCGGCCTTCGGTTTCCACCTGCCAGGCTTGCTCGGCGCTACGGGTGCGGGAGGTCAGGGTCAGGCGGGCCACGGAGCTGATGGAGGCCAGGGCCTCGCCTCGAAAGCCCAGGCTCATGACCCGCTCCAGGTCTTCCAGGTCGCGGATCTTGCTGGTGGCGTGACGGGCCAGGGCCAGGGGCAGGTCATCCGAAGAGATGCCGCTGCCATCGTCACGTACCCGCAACAGCTTGACGCCGCCCTGCTCCACATCGACATCAATGCGTTTGGCACCGGAGTCGATGCTGTTTTCCAGCAACTCCTTGATTACCGACGCCGGGCGTTCAACCACCTCACCCGCGGCGATCTGGTTGGCAAGGCGCGGGCTGAGCAATTCAATGCGCGAGCCGCTGTTCAAGGTGGATTCGCTCATCACTGCGCCGCCAATGAGGTGCCGGGAATGGTCAACACCTGGCCGATCTTCAACTCGTCGGTTTTCAGGTTATTGGCGCTGCGCAAGGCTGCAGGCGTGACCTGGAAACGGACCGCCAGCATGGCAACGGTATCACCGGGTTGCACACGATGGTCACGCGGGCCCTGGGCGATTTTGCCGGAGTCGCGCAGCCAGGCGATATAGGTGCCCGGCGGCGGGTTTTGCTGGAAGAACTGGCGCACACCGGCGCTGATCGAGCGCGCCAGCGCTTGCTGGTGGCTGGCGCTGGCCAGTTTCGACGCTTCGTTGGCGTTGGAGATAAACCCGGTTTCCACCAGGATCGACGGGATGTCCGGCGACTTCAACACCATGAACCCGGCTTGTTCCACACGCTGTTTATGCAGCGACGTCACGCGACCGATATTACTCAGCACTTTCTGCCCGACGTTAAGGCTGGAAGTCAGCGAGGCCGTCATCGACAGGTCGAGCAGCACCCCGGCAAGCATCTTGTCCTTGTCATCAAGGGAAACGTTGCCGGCCCCGCCGATCAAGTCTGAACGGTTTTCACTATCGGCCAGCCAGCGCGCAGTCTCGGAGGTAGCGCCGCGATCCGACAGGGCAAATACCGAGGCGCCAAAGGCAGCGGTTGAAGGCGCAGCGTCGGCGTGAATGGACACGAACAGGTCCGCGCCCTTCTTACGGGCAATTTCGGTACGGCCACGCAACGGAATGAAGTAGTCACCGGTACGGGTCAGCTCGGCGCGGTAGCCTTTCATGCCGTTGACCTGGCGCTGCAGTTCACGCGCAATGGCGAGCACCACGTCTTTCTCATGCTGGCCGCGTGAGCCGGAAGCCCCCGGGTCTTCGCCACCGTGGCCGGCGTCGATCACCACGATAATGTCACGCTTGCCTGCCGGTGCAGGCGGCGGTGGTGGCAGCTTGACCTGGGGTTGCGAAGGGTTGACCGGCACCGCAGGCACCGTTGCCACGCTCGGCGTTGGCGCAGGCGGCGGTGCGGCGTCGGCGGGGTTGTCGAACAGGTCGACCACCAGGCGGTTGCCGTACTGGGCGTTGGGGGCCAGGGAGAAGCTTTTGGGGGTCACGGCCTTTTTCAGGTCGATAACCACACGCAGGTCGGTCGGCGTACGCTGGGCCGAGCGCATGGCGGTAATGGGCGTGTTGGCGGTGGAGACTTTCAGCGGCGCGGCCAGGCTGGCACCGTTGATGTCGATCACCAGGCGATCAGGCGCCGTCAAGGTAAAGACGCTGTGCTGGACCGGGCCAGACAGGTCGAACACCAGTCGCGTGTTATCCGGCGCTCGCCACAGGCGAACACTTTTCACCTGTGAAGCAGCCAGAGCATTGACAGTCATTGCCGCAAGCAACACCCCCACGACAGCAACCAACGCGCGAAAGCGCATACCTAACCCCACCAATTATTTGAATTCCAATGCCAGAGCAGCACACCACGACTCAGCGCGTGGGCTCTGGGGCAACAACTTCAGCTGACGTCCGTGCTCATGCGGCGTAATGGTAATGGTCAGGTCCGGCTTTGGCAAAAAGCCTGTGCCTTTATTTGGCCACTCGATCAGGCACAGCGCATCATCGTCGAAGTAATCACGGATGCCCATGAACTCCAACTCTTCCGGATCGACCAGGCGATAGAGGTCGAAGTGGAAAGCACGCACGTCGCCGATCTCGTAGGGCTCGACCAACGTGAAGGTCGGGCTTTTTACCGCGCCCGTGTGGCCCAGGCCGCGAATAATCCCTCGGGACAGTGTGGTTTTGCCTGCGCCCAGATCGCCCTCGAGAAAGATCAACCCGGCCCCTTGCGTGACCTGTGAAATACGCTGACCCAACGCGACCATGGCCTCTTCATCTGCCAGGAAAAGAATTACTTCAGGCACGGCGACTGCTCCTCCAGCAATTGACGAATGGCGGGGATCAGGTCGCTGGCAGCCAAGCCGCGACCAAAACTGCCCTGGCGGTCTCCGGCGGTCGCGTGCAACCACACGGCCAGGCAGCTCGCTTCGTACGCGGGCATCCCCTGAGCCAATAGCGCGCCGACCAGACCGGCCAAGACATCACCGAGCCCCGCCGTCGCCATCGCCGGGTGGCCTTGATCACAACGGGCAAGCCGTCCATCCGGACTTGCAATCAAACTGCCAGCACCCTTGAGGATAGCCACTGCATTGAATTTCTGGTTCAACGCGCGCGCCACCTTAAGGCGATCTGCCTGAACCTCGGCTGTCGATAGCCCCAACAAACGCGCAGCTTCGCCCGGATGCGGGGTAATCACACAGTTGGCCGGCAGCTCGACGCTGCCAGTGGCCAGTTGATTGAGCGCGTCGGCATCCCACACCTGCGGCACGCTGGCATTGGCCGCGACCGACAACAGGCTCTTGCCCCAGGCGTCATCTCCCAGGCCTGGGCCAATGACGATCACCGAGATTTTTTCCAGCAGGCCCATCAACTGGTTGGCCGAGCTCACGCCGACGGCCATGACCTCCGGCAGCCGAGCCAGAGCGGCCGGCACGTGTTCCGGCCGCGTCGCCAGCGAGACCATGCCGGCGCCACTGCGCAGGGCACTTTCGGTGCTCAGCAACGCTGCGCCGCCAAAGCCACGGTCACCACCGATGACCAGCAGGTGGCCGAACTGGCCCTTATGGGCGTCCGGGGAACGCGCAGCCAGTTGCGGCAAATGGCCGGGCAACAACGGCTGAACGTCGGTAATTGGGTGTTTTGTCTGAGGCATGCGTCTTCAAGCTCCGATGTCTGGCAGAATTATACGCATCTAACCTGTGGTTTCCCGTGTCTCATGCCTGCTATTACCTCCGATCTGCCCGCCCTCGCCCAATCGATCAAAGACTGGGGTCGCGAGCTGGGCTTTCAACAAGTGGGCATCAGCGGCCTCGACCTGGCTGAGCATGAACAGCACCTGCAACGCTGGCTCGACGCGGGTTACCACGGCGAGATGGAGTACATGGGCGCCCACGGCAGCAAACGCTCCCACCCGGAGGAGCTGGTGCCCGGTACTTTGCGCGTGGTGTCACTGCGCATGGACTACCTGCCCGGCGACACCCAGATGGCGCAATTGCTGGCCCAACCAGAAAAAGCCTACATCTCGCGCTACGCCCTGGGCCGCGATTACCACAAGCTGATCCGCAAGCGCGTGCAGCAACTGGCCGACCGCATCCAGGCGCAGATCGGGCCGTTCGGCTTTCGCGCCTTCGTCGACAGCGCGCCCGTCCTGGAAAAAGCCATTGCCGAGCAAGCGGGCCTGGGCTGGATCGGTAAAAACACCCTGGTTCTCAACCGCAAGGCCGGCAGTTATTTCTTCCTGAGCGAACTGTTTGTCGATTTACCGTTGCCGGTAGACCCACCCCACGCCACCGAACACTGCGGCCGCTGCACGGCGTGTCTGGACATCTGCCCCACCAACGCCTTCGTCGGCCCTTACGTGCTGGACGCGCGACGCTGCATTTCGTACCTGACCATCGAACTCAAGAGCGCTATCCCCGAAGACCTGCGCCCACTGATTGGTAACCGGGTATTTGGCTGCGATGACTGTCAGATCGTTTGCCCGTGGAATCGTTTCGCTCGACCTACCGCCGAAAGCGATTTCAAGCCACGGCACAATCTGGATAACGCAGAACTGGCCGAATTGTTTATGTGGGACGAGGATAAATTCCTCAGCAGCACCGAGGGCTCGCCCCTGCGCCGCGCCGGTTACGAGCGCTGGTTACGCAACCTGGCGGTGGGCCTGGGTAATGCGCCGTCGAGCATTCCGGTACTGGAAGCCTTGAAGGCGCGGCGGGACTACCCGTCGGAGTTGGTACGCGAACACGTGGAATGGGCGCTGGAGCAACACGCCGTGCGCTAGTGCACGTCGTCGTTGTAGACGAACTTGGGCATTTCCCAGTGAAACCGGATCGCCAGCAGGCGCAACAGGAAACCACTGAAGAGCGTCAGCAGAATCGCTTGCTCGCTGGGCAGCTCCAGGTACAGGCACAGCAGGTAGAACCACGCCGCCAGGAAAGACACGCTGGCATACAACTCGCGGCGGAAGATCAGCGGGATGTCGTTACAAAAGATATCCCGCAGGATGCCGCCGAATACCCCAGTGATGACCCCGCTGACCGACGCCACCAACATACCGTGGCCCATTTCCAGGGCGGTCATGCAGCCGATCAGGGTGAAGGCCACCAACCCCACCGCATCCAGCGCCAGGAACAGCGAGCGCAGGTGGCGCATCAAGGGCGCGATAAAGATCGTCACCAATGCTGCAACAGAGGTCAGCACCAAGTATTCCGGGTGTTTGACCCAGGTCAGCGGGTAGTGGCCGAGCAACACATCGCGCACCGAACCGCCGCCCAGGGCTGTCACGCAAGCGATCAGCACCACGCCAAACCAGTCCATGCCACGCCGACCCGCGGACAGGGCGCCAGTCATGGCTTCGGCGGTGATGGCGACGAGGTAGAGCATCAGCAACATGATGGCGATCCTGACAGAGAGGCCGGCAGTCTAATCATTTGCCGAAGGCACCAAAAGGGGGCGCTTGGCGATAAACCGCGTCGCCTGTATCGCAGGCCAGCTCCCACACTTTGAATTTGCGAATGCAGTCAAATGTGGGAGCTGGCCTGCCTGCGATGGCGCATTCACTGGCGCCGCAGAATCAAGCCTTGATGAAATGCTTGCGGTAATGCTGCAACTCGGCAATCGACTCGCGAATATCATCCAGCGCCAGGTGCGTGCTGCCTTTATGGAAGCTGTCTTTGACTTCCGGCGCCCAACGCGCAGCCAGTTCCTTCAAGGTCGACACGTCCAGGTTGCGGTAGTGGAAGTAACTTTCCAGCCCCTTCATGTGCGTATAAAGGAAGCGACGATCCTGGCAGATGCTATTGCCGCAGATTGGCGACTTGCCCTTGGGCACCCATTTTTCCAGGAAGGCGATAGTTTCGGCCTCGGCTTGGGCCATGCTGATGCGGCTGTCGCGCACGCGCTGGGTCAGCCCGGAGTTACCGTGGGTGCGGGTGTTCCACTCGTCCATGGTGGCGAGTACGGCGTCGCTGTGGTGGATGGCGATCACCGGGCCTTCGGCCAAGGTGTTGAGGTTGCTGTCGGTGACAATGGTCGCCATCTCGATGATGACGTCGGTGTCGGGGTTCAGACCGGTCATTTCCAGATCGATCCAAATCAGGTTCTGTGGGTTTTGCATGGCTTGATTCTCTTGGCACCTTGGCGTAGCCGGGCAGTTTAGCAGGCGGGGGCGTGCTAGACTCGCGACCGTTTTACCCAACTTTTGCATTATCGACACGGAACACCAATGGCCAAACGCCAGCTCAACCGTCGCCAAAACTGGCGCATCGAAAAGATTCAAGGTGAACGCGCCGCCCGCGCCGCCAAACGTGAATCCTCCGCCGTGGAAGCGCTCGAGGGCGGCGACCTGGGGCCCGAACAAACGGGCCTGGTGATCGCGCACTTTGGCGTGCAGGTCGAAGTCGAGGCGCTCGAAGGCGAACTCGCAGGCCAGGTGTTCCGTTGCCACCTGCGCGCCAACCTGCCCGCGCTGGTCACCGGCGACAAGGTGGTGTGGCGTGCCGGCAACCAGGGCATCGGCGTCATCGTCGCCCAGTTGCCACGCAGCACCGAACTGCGCCGCCCCGACAGCCGTGGGCAGCTCAAGCCGGTGGCAGCCAACGTCGACATGATCGTGATCGTGTTCGCGCCGCTGCCCGAGCCCCATGCCAACCTGATCGACCGCTACCTGGTCGCGGCTGAGCATGCCGGTATCCGCCCATTGTTGCTGTTGAACAAATTCGACCTGATCGACGAGCAGAACGCCCCGGCGCTCAATGCGTTGCTGGCGGTCTATCGCACCTTGGGCTACCCGGTGCTGGAAGTGTCGGCTCACCACGGCAACGGCATGGAACAGCTGCAACAGCAGTTGGACGGGCGGATCAGCGTGTTCGTCGGCCAGTCTGGCGTGGGCAAGTCGTCGCTGGTCAACAGCCTGTTGCCGGAAGTCGAAACCCGTGTGGGCCCGCTGTCGGAGCTGTCCGGCCAGGGCACCCACACCACCACCACCGCACGGTTGTTCCACTTCCCGGGCGGCGGCGAGTTGATTGACTCCCCCGGTATTCGTGAGTTCGGCTTGGGCCACGTCAGCCGTAGCGATGTGGAAGCCGGCTTCATTGAGTTCAACGACCTGATCGGCACCTGCCGCTTCCGCGACTGCAAACACGACCGCGAACCGGGTTGTGCGTTGCTCAAGGCACTGGAAGATGGGCGCGTGCAGCAGCAGCGGATGAACAGCTATCGGTCGATTATTGCGAGCTTGCCTGAGAGCAATTATTGACGGTCAATTTCTTGATACACATAAACCAGCGGGCTGAAAGCCCTAGCCCATTGATTTAACAGGAGCAGGCATCAAGAATTCGAGTCAACTGGATGGCTGATACGCACAAGCCAGCTTGTATTCGGATTTCCTGATGCTCATAATTGCTCCGTCACCAGCGAAAGCTGGCAGGAGTCTGGATCCTTTTCGGAGTTGATCCAGCGGCGCAGAAGGGGCGAAGCAAGCTCCGCTGCGTGTCGAATGAAGCCGCCTTCGGGCGGCTTTGCTTTTTGTGGGGAATTAACATTTGGCTCTCTACTATCACCCCAAACAAGGCGACGTTTTGCTGTGTGACTTCACCCGAGGCTTTGTCGCCCCGGAAATGCTGAAGATCCGCAAAGTCGTAGTGATATCTCCTACCGCGACCCACAGTCGCAAGCTCTGCACCGTGGTGCCAATCTCCTCTACTGCACCAGCGACCCAATACGACTGGCACCATTTGCTACGCACCAATCCACTTCAGTCCGATGGCTATAAAGAGCTATGGGTGAAGTGCGACATGATTTATACCGTCAGCTTTGAGCGCCTCGACAAGTTGCATAAAAAGACTCGCGCCAAAGGTCGAGAGTACTTCGTCCCACGCCTGTGCGCCGACGACATGCGAGGCGTAGTCAGTGGTGTCAAAGCGTACCTCCCACTTTGAACACACATGAAAACGCCCCGAATGATCGGGGCGTTTACGTTTCCAGCACTTAGATCAACTATGACCCCGGTGCAGGCGCCGTAGGATCCTTGACGCCCCCATCATCAAACAGGTTCAGCTTCTGGCGCAGCTCATGGGCCGGCAGCGGTTCCTGCTCTGGTGGCAGCGCGTTCGGGTCGGCCGGCACTTCGCCTGGCGCACCGTCGCCTTGGGTCGGTGCCGGTGGCGGTGGTTGATCGCCTTCAATCGCACGCTGGGCTTTTTTGGTCAGCACCACGATGTCGATACGGCGGTTGACCGGGTTGAACGGGTCTTTGGGATCAAACAGTTGCGAGGAGGCAAAACCCACCACCCGAGCCACTTGCGGGTCCGGGTAGCTGCCGGCCACCAGCGCACGCCGGGCGGCATTGGCGCGGTTGGCCGAGAGTTCCCAGTTGCCGAAATCACCCTGGCCCGCGTAGGGCTTGGCGTCGGTATGCCCGCTGATGCTGATTTTGTTCGGCACCGCCTTGATGGTGTCAGCCATGGCTAGCAGGATGTCTTCAAAGTACGGCTTCAACCGCGCACTGCCAGAGTCGAACATCGGCCGGTTGGCCGCATCGGTAATCTGGATGCGCAGCCCCTCGGGGGTGATCTCGAAGGAAATCTGGTCCTTGAACTTCAGCAACTGTGGGTTTTCTTCAACCTTGTTCTGCAATTCCTGCAGCAACAGTTCCAATCGCTCCTGTTCGACCTGCTCGGCCATGGACTCAACAGTGTCGCGCTCAATCGGGATTTTTTCCTGAGGCGATTCAGTTTGCACTTCCGGGTTGATAGTGCGCTCGGGCGCCAGTTCCGGCGAGCCGCCCAGGTCAATGACAAACGGCGTACCGCTTTCCGAAAAGCCAATCGGGTCTTTGAAGTAGCCGGCGATGGCGATCTTCTGTTCTGGCGTAGCGGTGGACATCAGCCACAGCACCAGAAAGAACGCCATCATCGCCGTGGCAAAGTCGGCGAAAGCGATTTTCCAGGCACCGCCATGGTGCCCCGCAGCGAAGCGCTTGACGCGCTTGATGATGATCGGCTGGTTGTTTTCCATGGCTTAGCGACCGCGAACCGCTTGTTCCAGCTCGGAGAAACTTGGGCGGTGTTTCGGGTACAACACCTTGCGCCCGAACTCCACGGCCAACGACGGCGGCATGCCCGACGCCGATGCCACCAGGCACGCCTTGATCGCTTCGTAGAGGTTGATCTCTTCCTTGGCATCGTGGGCCAGGGAGGTGGCGAGCGGGCCGAAGAAACCATAGGCGGCGAGAATACCGAAGAAGGTGCCCACCAGCGCCGCACCTACGTGCATGCCGATGGCCGCCTGATCGCCCTCGCCCAGGGACGCCATGGTCACCACGATCCCCAGTACCGCCGCGACAATACCAAAACCGGGCATACCGTCGGCAATGCCGGTCACGGCGTGGGAAGGATGCTCCAGCTCTTCCTTGAGGCTGAACAACTCCATGTCGAACAGGCCTTCCAGCTCGTGAGGCGCCATGTTGCCGGAGGACATGATGCGCAGGTAATCACAGATATACGCGGTCATGCGCTCGTCTTTAAGCACGGCCGGGTACTTGGCAAAAATCGGGCTGGCCGCAGCGTCTTCGATATCGCCTTCGATCGCCATCATGCCTTCACGGCGGCTTTTGTTGAGGATCTCGTAGATCAGCCCCAGCACTTCCAGATAAAACGTGTGGGAGAAGCGCGAGCTGAACATGCCCAGGGACTTCTTGACCACGTGCATGGTCATATAGCCTGGGTTGGCCTGCAAAAATGCGCCGAACGCGGCACCGCCGATAATCAGCACTTCGAAAGGCTGGATCAGTGCGGCGATTTTACCGTGGGAGAGGACGTACCCTCCGAGCACACTTGCGATGACGACAATGATGCCGATAATTTTAGCCATAGGAGAGGGGTACTTGCGCCGTCGGGTTCATGGACATATGGGGTGCAGCAGAAAACTCTTGTTCTACTTATCGGCAAAACTGCGCCAGACTATAGCCCGTTAAGGCGAAAAGCCAATTCGGCCCGTTCCGGGCGTGTTGAACGCAAGTGATGATCGCGCCCCAATCATGGCAATTGAAACGACAGTCCCAACAAACCGCCCTACTACCCTCGCCGCTTGGATCAAGTGCCTGGACGACGTGCTGCTGCCCGTGCCCCAGGCCAGCCATGAACGTGTGTGTAAAGCCATTCGCGATAGCCGCAGTTCATTGCGAGATATTGCTGAGCTGATGCAAAACAGTCCGGCCCTGGTGCTGAGCGTGATGCGCGAAGCCAACAGCCAAGCCCACGGCAGCCTGGCCGAACCAGCGGAAAATCTGGAAGTCGCGCTTAACCGCCTTGGCCTCAAACGTGCCGAAGAGTTGTTGGCGCGCCTGCCTTCGGTACCCGCCCGGGAAATCCCCGTGGCCTTGCGTCAGCTGTTGCTGATCAGCCAGCACGCATCCCAGCAAGCCAACGGTTTGTTCGGCAGTCGCCTCGCGCGGCTGTGGCAGGACATCCACTGGGGCAGCCTGCTGTTTTTGTCGCCACTGTGGCCGATGGCCGTTGCCTACCCCAAGCTCCTGGAGGAATGGGAGTTACGGGTGATCCATAAAGGCCAATCGGCGCGCCAGGTCGAGCAACAGCTGTTCGGCGTGCGCTTGCTCGACCTGTGCCTGGGCTTGACCGAAGCCTGGCACCTGCCGATCTGGGTTTCGCAGGGCTACAAGTTGCTGTTGGCCGAGCAACGCCTGCTGGTCAAGGCGCTGCACATTGCCCGTCAAGACGATGCCCTGCGCCACCAGCAATTGCTCGATGCCGAGCCCAACCTGCGACGCTGGCTGAACCAGCCGGCCAACACCGTGTTGCTGGCCAACGGCCTGGCGATGTCGGCCCAGGAATCCTGGACCTGCCCGCACACCGAGCGCTGGCAATACCTGACGGCGCTGTACCTGCAAACGCCGTTGAGCGATGTGCAACAGCAAGCCCACCAGCAAGCGGTGACCAGTGCTCGTACCACCTTGATGCCCGACCTCTGGCACCCGGCGCTGTCGCTGATCTGGCCGTGGCACGTACAGAAAGTCCATCGCGGCTTGCTGCCTGCACCACCGCCCACTGCCGAAGCCTTGGCCGTGTGGCGCACGCGTTGCACCGAGTTGCTGGTGGAGCCGAGCCGCTTTGCCAACGCCATGCACCTGACCACTTGCGCCAAGGAAGCCCTGGTGGCCAGTGGCATGCAGCGGGTACTGATATTCATGGCAGATCGCGCCTTGAGCACCTTGCGTGTACACCAGGCCGACGGCCTGCCCAAGGATGCGGCTCACCTGAGCCTGGATGTGGTCAACAGCACGTTACTGCAACGCCTGCTGGAAAAGTCCGCCCAGGTACGCCTGAACCCCGACAACCATGCGCAGTTTTCCGCATTGCTGCCATCGATCCTGCGTCGTCTGTTTATTGGCGAGCATCTGCTGCTGCGCTCACTGAGCTGCAACGGCCGTGTGGTCATGCTGATCGTGGCGGACCAGGGCGGCGGGCCGTTCTCGGAAACCACCGTGCAGGCGTTCGGCAAAACCGCCCAATGCATCGAGAAAGCCCTGCACAGCTTTACCAACCGCAGCGCCTGATGCTTGCGCTACAATCACCGGCCTTTATCGCCAACATTTGTGCCCAGGAGACCTCACATGCCTGACTTCTCTGGCTTGCCGCTGGTGATCGAATCCGCCGACCTGTTGGGTCGCCTCGATTCCAAGCACCTGATACTGGTGGACCTCACCAGTATCGCCCGCTACGCCGAAGGGCATATCCCCGGCGCGCATTTCGTTGACCCCAAGCGCACCCAACTGGGCCAGCCACCGGCACCTGGCTTGCTACCGAGCAAGGCCGACCTGGAAAAACTGTTCGGCGAACTGGGCCACACCCCGGACGCCACCTATGTGGTCTATGACGACGAAGGCGGCGGTTGGGCCGGGCGTTTTATCTGGATGCTCGACGTGATCGGCCACCAGAAATATCACTACCTCGACGGCGGCCTGCTGGCTTGGCTGGAGGAAGGGCACCCGCTTTCCACCGATGTGCCCCCAGCAGCCGGCGGCCCGGTCAGCCTTACGCTGCACGACGGCCCCACAGCCACCCGCGAATACCTGCAAAGCCGCCTCGGCGCGGCCGACCTGGGGATCTGGGACGCTCGTGGCCCGCTGGAGTATTCCGGCGAGAAAGTGCTCGCAGCCAAGGGCGGCCACATTCCCGGCGCGGTGAACTTCGAATGGACCGCCGGCATGGACAAGGCGCGCAACCTGCGTATCCGCCGTGACATGCCGCAAATCCTCGAAGACCTCGGGCTGACCAAAGACAAAGAAATCATCACCCACTGCCAGACTCACCACCGCTCTGGCTTCACCTACCTGGTGGCCAAGGCGCTCGGTTATCCGCGAGTCAAAGGTTATGCCGGTTCCTGGGGCGAATGGGGCAACCACCCCGACACCCCCGTTGAGATTTAAGGTTTAAGGACAGTTATGAAAAAGCAGTTGTTTATCCTCAGCCAGTACTTGCTGCCGCACCACTTGCTGTCGCGCCTGGCCGGCTGTATCGCCGAGTGCCGCGTGCGCTGGTTCAAGAACGCCTTTACTGCCTGGTTCGCCAAGCGCTACCAGGTGGACATGTCCCAGGCCCTGGTGGAAGACCTGACCGCCTACGAGCACTTCAACGCCTTCTTCACCCGCGCGCTGAAAGACGGCGCCCGCCCGTTGGATCCAACCCCAGGCGCAGTGCTGAGCCCTGCCGATGGCGCGGTCAGCCAGCTTGGCCCGATCGAACATGGCCGTATCTTTCAGGCCAAGGGCCACAGCTTCAGCGTGCTGGAACTGCTCGGTGGCGATGCGGCAATGGCTGCGCCGTTCATGGGCGGCGACTTCGCGACTATTTACCTGTCGCCCAAGGACTACCACCGGGTACATATGCCACTGGCCGGTACCCTGCGCGAAATGGTGTATGTGCCAGGACGGATTTTCTCGGTCAACCAGACCACCGCCGAAAACGTGCCGGAACTGTTCGCCCGTAACGAGCGCGTTGTTTGCTTGTTCGACACCGAACGCGGCCCGATGGCCGTGGTGTTGGTAGGTGCGATGATCGTTGCGTCGATTGAAACCGTGTGGGCCGGTTTGGTGACGCCGCCGAAACGCGAGCTGAAAACCTTCCGCTACGACGAAGCGGCCCGCGCGCCGATTCATCTGGAGAAAGGTGCGGAACTGGGTCGCTTCAAACTGGGATCGACCGCCATCGTGTTGTTCGGGCCGGACCAGGTGAAGTGGGCTGAAGAACTGGCAGCGGGTACGCCGGTGCAGATGGGCCAGGGTATCGCCGCTGCTAAAGCCTGATATTGCTGGTGAGATCCTATGTGGGAGCCGGGCTTGCTTGCGATAGCGGCAGTTCAGTCAATGATGTGTTGACTGACACTCCGCCATCGCGGGCAAGCCCGGCTCCCGCATTTTTGCCTGTATTTCTACAGTGAGATCGGCTTATAGCTGACCGTCGCGGTCACGCAAGCCCAGCAGATACAGCACGCCATCCAACCCCAAGGTCGAAATCGCCTGCTTGGCCGACTGCTTGACCAAGGGTTTGGCGCGAAAGGCCACGCCCAACCCGGCAATCGCCAGCATCGGCAAGTCATTGGCGCCGTCGCCGACCGCAATGGTCTGCTCCAGGCGCAAGCCTTCCTTATGGGCCAATTCCTTGAGCAGGTCGGCCTTGCGCTGGGCGTCGACAATCGGCTCCACCGCGACGCCAGTCACTTTGCCATCCACCACTTCCAGCTCGTTGGCGAATACATAGTCAATGCCCAGCTTGGCCTGCAACTGCTTGGCAAAGTAAGTGAAGCCGCCGGACAGGATGGCGGTCTTGTAGCCCAGGCGCTTGAGTTCGGCGAACAGGGTTTCGGCGCCTTCAGTCAGGCGCAGCGACGCGCCGATCGAGTCCAGCACGCCAACGTCCAAGCCTTTGAGCAGCGCCAGACGCTCCTTGAAGCTGGCACGAAAATCCAGCTCGCCGGCCATCGCGCGCTCGGTAATCTCCGAGACTTGCTCGCCCACACCGGCCGCCTTGGCCAGCTCGTCGATGACTTCGGCTTCGATCAAGGTGGAGTCCATGTCGAACACCGCCAGGCGGCGGTTGCGACGGAACAGGGAGTCTTCCTGGAAGGCGATATCGACATTCAGTTCCTGGGCCACGCTCAGGAAATCGGCGCGCAGCGCTTGCGCGTCAGCCGGTTCACCGCGCACGGAGAACTCGATGCAGCCCTTGCCTTTGTCAGCCGGAGTGTCCAAGGGCATGCGACCCGACAGACGGTCGATATGGTCGATATTCAATCCGTATTGCGCGGTGATGGAACTGACGCGCTGCAACTGCTCAGCCGTTACCTTGCGGGTCAACAGGGTGACGATATGGCGCTTTTTACCCTGGCCTTCGACCCAGTGCTGGTAGTCAGCTTCGGACACCGGGGTGAAACGTACCTGTTGATCGAGCTTATACGCCGTAAACAGGATGTCCTTGAGTACCGAGGAGGCCTGTTCGGTGCTGGGGATCTCCACCAGGATGCCGAACGACAAGGTGTCGTGGATCACCGCCTGGCCGATGTCGAGAATGTTCACACCACCCTGGGCCAGGACGCCGGTAATGGCTGCGGTGAGACCCGGCCGGTCTTCACCCGTGATGTTGATCAGGACAATTTCGCGCAAAGCGCACCCCCAGGCTGGAAAAAAACCGCATTCTACCCACTTTCAGTGACCATCGGGCACAGCCAGCGCTTTGCCGGCCATGGGCCTGTCGCTATACTGCGCGTCAACTTCACGGACCAAGAGCCGAGCGCAAGTGAACCGGCCCACGCCAGTAAAAACCGATAACTTCTTCCTGCTGATCTTCCGGGCACTGCGCCATCGCCGTGTACCGATTGCATTGCGCATCGCCAGCCATAACGTGATCCTGGTCGCTCTGGCCCTGGTGATCTACGCCTGCGTGATGGGTTTGCAGTTCAAGCAGGCCATGCACGAGCAAGCTGACGCCCTGGGCGCGAGCCTGACAACCCAGACTGCCACTTCGGCGACTGAGTTGCTGGTGTCCAACGACATCCTCAGCCTCAACGTGTTGCTCAACAACCTGACCAAGAACCCGCTCGTGGCCCACGCCGCTATCTATAGCGTGGACAACCGGATCATGGCCGAGGCCGGGCAACGCCCGAAAAACGGCCTGCTCGGTGAGGCCGAAGGCCTGTATCAGAGCAATATTACGTTCCAGGACGTGAAGGCCGGCCAACTGCGTATCAGCCTTGATATGCAACAGTTCCAGCAGCCGATGACCATCAGCCTGCAAAGCATGGGCATTCTGAGCGCGATCCTGCTCGCTTTGGCCCTGGCCTTGAGCCTGCGCCTGGGCCGGCATATCTCCACGCCGTTGATGCAACTGCGCATCTGGCTGCGGGATATCGACGAACACACCCCGGCCACTGATCGCCAGGACGAAATCGGCGACCTCGCGCGCCAGCTCCACGCCAGCTTTGCCCCGGAGCCAAAAGCGCCTGAAGTCGAGCCCGAGCCTGAGTACGACGACGCCGAGGACTACGCCGACGAGCCTGAGTTTGAAGTGCGCGACCTGCGCGACCCGGGCTTCGACGAAAGCGCCCCGGTGGCCGGCCTCAAGCCTGCGCCACGCCATGTGATCAAGGCCGAGGAAGACGAGTTGGACGACGAAGACCCGTTCGCCGACCTGCGCGACACCTCGGCGGCCGCCCCAGTCGCTGCGCCCAAACCGGTTGCGGTCAAGAACGCCGAGCCGCAGCACAGCGCCGTACTCGCCGTGCAATTGGGTGCCCAGGATCAACTGCGCCGCCTGCCCCGTGCCCGCCTGACCGAACTGCTCGAACGCTACCGCGACTGCCTCGACCAGGCCGCTTCGCTCTACCAGAGCGAACTGCACACCCTGAACGATGGCAGCACGCTGATGCTGTTCCACAGCGAAGACAGCGGCGAGGACTACCTGACCAATGCCATCTGCTGCGGCGAGCTGTTGCGCGCCCTGGGCCATGCCCTGCAGATCGAAGTGGCGGACAGCGGCATTACCCTGCAACTGCAGTTGGGTCTAACCGTGGGTGACGACCTGTTTGGCATCAGCCAGATCGACCTGCTGCTGACCGAAATCGCCCAGGATGCCCTGGCCTTGTCCCAGCACAGCCGTAACCTGCTGTTGGTGGAGCGCAAGATCAGTGAAGACACGCTGATCCGCCAACGCGCACGTATCCGCCCGATTGCCAGCCCTGAAGGGGCCAGTTGTGTGGAGCGGTTGATGGAGCCGTATCCATCGATGCTGGAGCGGCAGTTGGCGCGGATGCATGAGACCCGCAACAAGGGTCGACTCCAAGACTAATGCACTGATGATCACAAGCCCGCAGAGAACAAACACCTGCGGGCTTTCTAGTACTATTTGATTTTCTTGCTATCCACGACATTTATGGTTCGGCGTGGAATCCAGCCTGACCTGACCTGGTCCAAAAGCTGATACCCACTCATTTTAAAGTTGGATCCGACGGGTAGCGGCCTTTCTATCTGGACAGACCATTGTCCAAAACCATCGACAACCGCGTACCCAAGTGGAACTCCGGGCCTGTTCTCCTGATTCAACTCAACCACGGCCCCCACAACGCCAGTGCCTTTTACAAGAGGCTGGCGGCCAACGGTCTGATTTTCGGCAGGGGTTTCGATAACCGGAGCATCGGGAACCTGCACTACCTGGAAGGTCCTATTCGCCAACCAGCGGGCGATTTTACCGTCAAGCTGCTGATAGCCCGTCATGACAAAGGAGTTTGTGACCGGCAGAGGCTGATCAACCTGCACCGACCAGCGTCCATAGCCATCGACAGTGGTGGTCGCCAAGGCGTTATACGGGTCACCCGATTTGAGCAACACGACGGTCGCGCCCGCAATACCACTACCTGACACAACTGGCCGTCGTCCTGTTTTCACACCTTGTGCAGGGGTTTCGATAATCGCCAGATCGGGAGCATCGACAACTTGGATAGTTCTATTGGCCAACCAACCGGATCTTTTCCCCTCAATCGACTGATATCCAGTCATGGTAAAGGCGGGTGGGCTTATCGGCAGCCGATTATCAACCTGCGTGGCCCATCGCCCATAACCATCGACGGTAGTAGTGGCTAAAATATTTTCAGGTTTGTACGACTGCATCAACACAACAGTAGCACCTGCTACACCCGTACCGGTCACAAAAGGCCGGCGGCCCGTTCTGACGCTTTGGGCCGGCGTTTGGATAATCGCCGGATCAGGTACATCAACAACCTTGAGTGTCCTGTTCGCCAGCCAACCCGAACGTTTTCCATCAAGGGTTTGATAGCCGGTCATGGTAAAGGCGGGTGGACTTATCGGTAGAGGGCGCTCTATGCGCACTGACCAGCGGCCATAGCCATCGACCCTAGTAGTGGCCAGCGGATTGTAAGGATCGTAGGATTTAAGCAACACCACAGTAGCACCAGGGACACCGGTACCTGACACTTGCGGCAGGCGGCCAACTTCGACATTTTGGGCGGGGGTCTCGATTATTGCCGCAGGCACGCTCAGTTCAGCCACCTTGAAGCTGCGATTGCCAGATAACACCGAGGTTCTTCCCCCAAAAGTTTGTCGAGCGGTATAGGAATAACTGCCAACATCATGCACTGACAGCGAGTACACCGACCAGTTGCCGTTGCCATCGGCAATGGCAGTGCCCTCGACTTCCGCAGGCTTGGAAGCATTTACTATTTCAATACGTGCGCCAGGCCAGGCAGTGCCGGCAAATACTGGCTGTTTACCGGTACTGGCCCCCTCGAGGGGGACCGCAATGACGGGAGCGGGGACCGTGGTTGTACAGTAAGGAAAACCCGCCCCATCAAGCGCGACCGCGACTATCGCCTCGTCCGGCCCGGCGCTGCACACAAGCACTTTAACCTTGCGGGAAGAGTCCTCAAATGTCTGCCCCGCAAGTAGCGTAGGATCGTTGGTTCTTGGCGTCTCTGGCGTGGCATCAATCTGCACATTCTGCACGCCTTGCTCCCTCGCATAACGCATCCACACGCCATTGACCCGGTTGTCATTCTCCGGAAAGTTATCAAAGACCGTAGGTTTCCTGTATTCCAGCGACAACAACGGGTAGTAGGCCCCACCGGGCGAATGGGTTTCAGGGATCTTGATCAGGTACAGCTGCGGGCCTTCGCGTCCCAACACCTTCAAACTGTAAAGGCCGGTGCGCGTGATAGTCGTCGCCTGGCCATCATCCAGCCAGCCGGCATAGCGGCGGCTGACCGCAGGATAAAGCGTGCCACCACCTGACACTGAGTCACCAGTGTCTCCATACTCAACGTAAGTGCAATCAACAGGCGCACTCACAGACGCGCCATTGCGGGGGCAGCCTATGAGGCTTCCCCCATGACTAAAGCCTAAATTATGACCAAGCTCGTGCTTGTAAACATGCGGTGAGCCTGCCTTGCCAAACACTCCAACATGCCTACCGGGGGTATAGGCCAAGGCGCCACCGCCACAATTAACGATGTTAATTTCATAGTCGAAATCATCGGGATTAAGGCCATTCTTTTCGGCAGTCTTGCGACCCTCCGCGATAGACGTGGACATAGAGCATCCCTCAGGCTTCGGTCCAGACGTCGCCTCCACTACCCGCCCCTCCAACTTCAGCTTTCCACCGGACGCAGCCAGAATATAAGAGCGTAATGAATTAGGATCAGTAGACAGCGTATGCAACTCCACCTGATCCCTGTCCAACACACGCTCTCCCTGCCAATGGGTTACCGTGACCAACATTCTCTTGGTGCCCGTCACAGGGCGGATTATCTGACTCAAGCTTGACAGTTCACCTTCGGCTGGCGGAAGTTCATCATTTTCAAGGCCGCCAAATTCACGATTAACTTCATGGCTACAGCCCATGAGAGCAACACTTAATGCACTACAAAAAAACCAAGCGAGGAAGATCGATATTTTTTTCATGAGCTCAGTACCTTAAGAGATAGGACTGAAATCACACTAGAGACCTTATGCGCAGCTGGATACTGTCAGAATTAACAGGTACGCAGAATTAGGCGCTGGCGTTTTACAGCAGGCATGAAAAAGCCCGCGGGCTTGGCGGGCTTTTTCAAAAAAAATCTCAGATCAGAACCTGAACACTTCCAGATCCGTGCGAATCGGCGTGGCCATCGGCATCTTCGGTTTTTCCGGGGCCGCAGGCTTGGCCTGGGCGGGGGCCTGTTTACGCGGCTGCGCTTCGGCAATCGGCGGCTGGTTGGCCAGTGGTTTGAGGGCCACCGACAACTGCTGTGCCAAGTGCTGCAACAGCACACCCTGGGCCTGGACCTGGGACGCAGTGGTGCCGGCGTGTTCTTCCTGCAGGTGCACAATGCGGTTGTCCCGCACCTGCCCGCGACGGTCGATCAGGCGCCACTGTGCATCCAGGATCGCCGGTTGCGACTTGCCGGAATCCAGCCGCGTAATGGTCAGCAACACCTGTACATCCGGGGTGAACCCGGAGGGTCCCGGCGCCAGGACCACTCGCTGGCTGTCTAACTGGCCGGCGACCTGACGCAACATCAGCTGGTTGATATCCGACGACAGGCTACCGGCCCAACGACCATCTGTGGAACCTTGCAGGCTGCCGTCGTTCTGACGTTGAAGCAGGGTTTCGCGTTGCAGGTAATCGGCAACGACTACCGGCCCCAGCAATACTGCCATGCCAGCGGTTTGGGCTGGCTGAGCCGGACTTCCGCTGTCCAGCTGGTACAGCGACACCGGTTGATGTGTGCTGCAACCCGCCAACCCCAAAAGGCCAGCGAGCATCAAAAATAGAGGAAGGCGTGGAGCAGTCATCATCCCATCCAAGTGGCTGCCACAAGGCGAACCACAATGTAATACTAAAAATAACCTGAACACGCTCGGCCACGCCGGCGCTGGAAAGGCCATATCATCCGTGAATATGCGCCATGACTCCAGCGCGAAAGCATCGATCTACGCGTTAAATCGTAGATCGAGGCCTCTAGTACCGCTTAAACCGGCGTTTCGACCAGCAAGGCATCCACTCGCTGGAAGCCTCGTGGCAGTTTGTTACCTCGCCGGCCACGCTCACCCTTGTAGTGTTCAAGGTCGTCAGGGCGCAATGACAACGTGCGCTTGCCGGCCTGGAGCACCAGGGTAGAGCCTTCCGGGACCACGGCGATGTCAGTCACATACTCCTCACGACTGGCCACCCGGTCACCGGGAATCCCGATGATCTTGTTGCCTTTACCCTTGCCCAACTGCGGCAAGTCGCTGATCTTGAACACCAGCAAACGCCCTTCGGTGGTCACCGACGCCAGCCAGTTGCTTTCACGATCCTCCACCGGCCTCGGCAGAATCACCTTGGCGTTGTTCGGCAGGCTCAACAGCGCCTTGCCCGCCTTGTTCTTGGCCTGCAGGTCTTCACCCTTGACCACGAAACCGTAACCGGCGTCGGAGGCGATGACATACAGCGAATCATCGTCCGGCAACAGCACGCACTCGAAATTCGCCCCCGGTGGCGGCGTGAGGCGCCCGGTCAACGGCTCGCCCTGCCCCCGCGCAGACGGCAGGGTGTGGGCCGGCACCGAATAACTGCGCCCGGTCGAGTCGATAAACACCGCGAACTGATTGGAACGCCCGGCGGCAGCGGTCTTGAAGCCATCACCGGCTTTGTACGAAAGGCCGGTGGCGTCAATATCATGCCCTTTGGCGGAGCGAACCCAACCCTTTTCCGACAGAACGACGGTAATTTTCTCGTTGGGCAACAGCTCGGTTTCGGTCAGGGCCTTGGCTTCAGCGCGCTCGACGATAGGCGAGCGACGGTCATCGCCATAGGTTTCGGCGTCTTTGATCAGTTCGCTGCGCACCAGCTTCTTGAGCTTGGCTTCGCTGCCCAGCAGGGCTTGCAGCTTGGCTTGTTCCTTGAGCAGTGCATCCTGCTCGTCGCGCAGCTTCATTTCTTCCAGGCGTGCCAACTGGCGCAAGCGGGTGTCGAGGATGTAGTCCGCCTGGATTTCGCTCAGCTCGAAACGCGCGATCAGCTCGGCCTTCGGATGCTCGGCGGTACGGATGATATGGATCACTTCATCCAGGTTGAGGTAGGCGATCAGCAAACCGTCCAACAGGTGCAAGCGGCGCTCAACCTTGTCGAGGCGGAATTGCAGGCGGCGGCGCACGGTTTGTACGCGGAACTCCAGCCACTCCACCAGCAGATTGCGCAGGTTCTTCAACTGCGGCTTGCCGTCCAGGCCGATGATATTGACGTTGACCCGATAGCTGGACTCCAGGTCGGTGCTGGCGAACAAGTGCTGCATCAGCACTTCGTGATCCACCCGGCTGTTGGTCGGGATGATCACGATGCGGCATGGGTTCTCGTGGTCGGACTCGTCACGCAGGTCGGCCACTTGCGGCAATTTCGACGGTTTGGCCTGCATCAACGCGGCGATCTGCTCCAGCACCTTGGCACCCGATACCTGGTGCGGCAGCGCGGTCACAATAATGTCGCCGTCCTCAATGTGGTACACGGCACGCATACGCACCGAGCCCTTGCCCGTTTCGTACATCTTCAGCAGGTCGGCGCGCGGCGTGATGATCTCTGCTTCGGTCGGGTAATCCGGGCCCTGGATATGCTCGCAGAGCTGCTCGACCGTAGCCTTGGGCTCATCCAGCAAGCGCACGCAGGCGGTGGCGACTTCGCGCAGGTTGTGCGGCGGCACGTCGGTGGCCATGCCGACCGCAATACCGGTGGTGCCATTGAGCAGGATATTCGGCAAACGCGCCGGCAACACCAGGGGTTCGTCGAGGGTGCCGTCAAAGTTCGGCCCCCAGTCGGCAGTGCCCTGGCCCAGCTCGCTGAGCAGCACTTCGGAATAACGCGACAGCCGCGCCTCGGTGTAACGCATGGCGGCGAAGGATTTGGGGTCATCCGGTGCCCCCCAGTTACCCTGGCCGTCCACCAGGGTATAGCGGTAGCTGAACGGCTGGGCCATCAGCACCATCGCTTCATAGCACGCCGAATCGCCGTGGGGGTGGAACTTACCGAGCACGTCACCGACGGTACGCGCCGACTTCTTGTGCTTGGAATCGGCGTCCAGGCCCAACTCACTCATGGCGTAGATGATGCGCCGTTGCACGGGCTTCAGGCCATCGCCGATATGCGGCAAGGCACGGTCCATGATCACGTACATGGAGTAGTTGAGGTAGGCATTTTCGGTGAATTCAGCCAGCGACCGGCGTTCTACGCCATCTAAGCTGTCTGCGAGGATGTCACTCATGCGGGCCTCATCATGGGGTAAGGCGCAGCGGAACTGCCGCTGCGCTGATTCAATTCAAAAAAATCTCGATTCATGGCTGGGCACTCCAGCCGCCATCCGGAGCGGCAAAACGATAGACGATCGGGCGTTTTTCACCATCGGCACGCGGGCCAAAATTGTTGTCGATCCCGACCCAGGCACCGTCGGCATCCACCAACAGGGCTTCAGCCAGGCCATACGACTGCGGGTAACGTCGCTGTGGCGTCAGGGTTTCGTCGGCAAACGACCAGCACAGCTCAACCTTGGCCGTGAGCGGGTCGCGCCGGCAGATCTGGAACGCATTGCGCTCCAGGGTAAACAGCTTGCCGTTGAACAGCGACAAGTCGGCAAAGTCCTTGGACACGGCCTTGGCGTTGGGGAACTGCGCCGGTTGCACTTCCTGGCCGGCCTCGCTCAACAATACACAACGACCATCGCAATCCCATACGCTCTGCCCACGCTTGATCGAGACCAGGCCACGGCGTTCACGCTCGGCAGCCAGCCAGATCTGATTGCCTTCAGGGTTTACCGCCAAGCCTTCGAACAAGGCATTAAAGTGCAGCAACATGCCACTGGCCCTGGCTTCACGCACCATGCCCGGCGCGATTTTCAACCACTCCGGCGCGCCCGTCGCGGGCACCTGCAACACTGCGGCATGGGCTTCGCTGACAATATAACGATTGCCTGCGGCATCACAGCTGATGCCTTCAAAGTCCAGGTCACCACCACGTATGAACGAAGCGGCCTTGGTGCGCGAACGCAAGCCCCAAGGCAGGCCGGACTCGGGCACGGGCGGCACGTCGATCTTCAGCGCTTGCGCGCTCCACGTCGGCGCACGGGTATCCAGGCGGTAGATCTGGTCGTCATCGCGGTCCGAAACCGTCCACAGCTCGTTGCCACACAACGCCAGGCCCGACAGGTTCCCACCGTGCATGCCGTCAACCGGGTGTTCCGAGACCAGCTTGAGTTCTGCCACGCTGGCTGCGGCCACCTGGGTGACCGCCAGCCCGCTCAACATCAGGATCGCCAGGGCGAAGCCTGTGCGCATCAGCCCAGAACCTCGGCCAGGTTGCCTTTGGATTCAAGCCAGGTCTTGCGGTCGCCAGCGCGTTTCTTCGCCAGCAGCATGTCCATCATTTCCGAGGTGGCAGCGAAGTCTTCCAGGGTCAACTGCACCAGGCGCCGGGTGTTCGGGTCCATGGTGGTTTCGCGCAGTTGCGGCGGGTTCATTTCACCCAGGCCCTTGAATCGCGTGACCTGTGGCTTGCCGCGTTTCTTCTCGGCCACCAGGCGGTCGAGGATGCCATCGCGCTCGGCTTCGTCCAGGGCGTAGAAAATTTCCTTGCCCAGGTCGATGCGGTACAGCGGCGGCATGGCGACGTAGACGTGACCGGCATCCACCAACGGGCGGAAATGCTGGACGAACAACGCGCACAGCAAGGTAGCAATGTGCAGGCCGTCAGAGTCGGCGTCGGCGAGGATACAGATCTTGCCATAGCGCAGCTGGCTCATGTCCGCCGCACCCGGGTCGACCCCGATGGCTACGGCGATGTTGTGCACTTCCTGGCTGGCCAGCACTTCGCTGCCGTCGACTTCCCAGGTGTTGAGGATCTTGCCGCGCAGCGGCAGGATCGCCTGGAACTCCTTGTCCCGCGCTTGCTTGGCGGAACCGCCGGCGGAGTCACCTTCGACCAGGAACAGCTCGGAACGCATCGGGTCTTGCCCGGCGCAATCGGCCAGTTTGCCCGGCAGTGCCGGGCCCTGGGTGATGCGCTTGCGCTCGACCTTTTTGCTGGCCTTCAAGCGCCGGCCGGCGTTGTTGATCGCCAGCTCCGCCAGGGCCAGGCCCAGCTCGGGATGCTCGTTGAGCCACAGGCTGAACGCGTCCTTGACCACACCAGAGACAAACGCCGCCGCCTCGCGGGACGACAGGCGCTCTTTGGTCTGGCCGGAAAATTGCGGTTCCTGCATCTTCATCGACAGCACGAACGCGATGCGCTCCCACACGTCTTCCGGCGCCAGCTTGACGCCACGCGGCAACAGGCTGCGGTATTCGCAGAACTCACGCATGGCATCCAGCAAGCCTTGGCGCAAACCGTTGACGTGGGTGCCGCCCTGGGCCGTGGGGATCAGGTTGACGTAGCTTTCCTGCACGCTGTCGCCACCTTCGGGCAACCACAGCAGCGCCCAGTCCACCGCTTCTTTATTACCCGACAGGCTGCCGCAGAACGGCTCGTTGGGCAGGCGTTCGAAGTCGCTGACCGAGTCTTCCAGGTAGGAACGCAGGCCGTCTTCGTAGTGCCACTCGACCTTCTCGCCGGTGCCTTTGTCTTCAAAGCTGACCAGCAGGCCCGGGCACAACACAGCCTTGGCCTTGAGCACGTGCTTGAGGCGGCTGATGGAGAATTTGGGCGAATCGAAATACTTGGGGTCCGGCGCAAAGTACACGCTGGTGCCGGTGTTGCGCTTGCCAACGGTGCCGATCACTTCCAGGTCGGTGGCTTTGTAGCCATCGGCGAAAGTCATCTGGTACTCGTTGCCATCGCGCTTGACCTTGACCCGCACCAGGGTCGACAGCGCGTTGACCACGGAAATACCCACGCCGTGCAAACCGCCGGAGAACTGGTAGTTCTTGTTGGAGAACTTGCCGCCGGCATGGAGCTTGGTAAGGATCAGCTCGACGCCCGGCACACCCTCTTCGGGGTGAATGTCCACCGGCATGCCACGACCATCGTCGGACACTTCCAGGGAATGGTCGGCGTGAAGGATGACTTGCACCGACTTGGCGTGCCCGGCCAAGGCTTCGTCGACGCTGTTGTCGATGACTTCCTGGGCAAGGTGGTTCGGCCGACTGGTGTCGGTATACATGCCGGGGCGTTTGCGCACCGGGTCGAGGCCCGAGAGGACTTCGATGGCGTCGGCGTTATAAGAGCTAGCGCTGGGAGTGGCCATGGGGTCTCGTCGTGAGTCGTTCGATTAAAAAGTGACCTGCGATTTTCTACAGTGACGAAAAATCGAAGGATTGAAACTGATCTGCGCCAATGCCGGCAAAGCACAACAGTGCCGGCAATTGCTGGGCGAACCCCTGGTAGCCATGGTCGCCACCGGCCTGGATGCGCAAGGCGCAGGCCCGGTAATACTGTTGGGCCAGGCGATAATCCAGGGTTTCGTCCCCGGTCTGCAACCACACCTGATAACGCGCGGCATCCTGGGGCGCCGGTACTTCCAGCTCGGCCAGGGCCGTGACGTGGTCCTGTGTCAATTCCCAGGTCTCATCGGTGTAGAGGTTCTTCTGGGTGCCCAGGTAACCGTCGAACATCCGATGGGGACTGACCGCCGGGTTGACCAGCAACGCCTTGAGACCATGGCGTTCTGCAAGATGGGTTGCATAGTAGCCGCCGAGTGAGCTGCCGACCAGCAGTGGCCGGCCCAGTTGCGCAATCGCTTGCTCCAATTGAAGAATCGCCTGACGAGGGTGGTGATGCAGCGCCGGTACACGTAGCTGGTCGGACAGGCCGAGGGTGCCCATCACAGTGGTCAACTGGCTGGCCTTGTTGGAAGCCGGCGCACTGTTGAAACCGTGGATATACAGGATCGAAGCGGACATGCCGGGCTCTCCGTGCTGGGGCCAAAGAGGCGCAGTTTACAGGGAATGCAGGCAGAAGCGGACCCAATGTGGGAGCTGGCTTGCCTGCGATGGCGGCGATTCAGTCAACGAGTCAGCGCCAGGTACACCGCCATCGCAGGCAAGCCAGCTCCCACCCTTTGATCAGTGTTTGCAGGTCTTAATAGCCGTTGCTGCCGTAATCGACGGTGAATGCGAAGCCCACCAAACGCTCTACCCCCGTCTCCAACCGTCCGTCGCCATGCAAACGCAACCAGCGATAACCCGGCGCCTGCTCGCTGACCTGGAAATCCTCACTTCCCGGCGCGAACTGGATACAGGTGGACGGCGAAGCCAGCAGTCGCACACCGTTGCGGTCGCCGTCGATCTCCTGATGCACGTGGCCCCAAAGCAATGCCTTGGTCTGCGGGAAGCGCTCAAGCACGGCAAACAGCGCCTCGGGGTTGCGCAGGCCGATCGGCTCCATCCACGCACAGCCGATGGGCACCGGATGATGATGGAAACACACTAGATGATGGCGGTCCGGCGCTTCGCTCAAGGCCTGCGCCAGCCTTTGCAGTTGCTCGTCTTGCAAGTAACCCGGCACCGACCCGGGTACCGCCGAATCCAGCAGGGTGATACGCCAGTTGCCGATATCCACCACCGGTTCGAGCAAATCACTGTGCATGGCAGCCTGGGCCATGACCTGCGGTTCGTCGTGGTTGCCGGGAATCCAGCGCGCCGGGGCGCCAAGGGGAGCGGTCAAATCGCGAAACTGCTGATAGGACGCCAGCGTGCCGTCCTGAGACAAGTCGCCGGTCGCCAGTATCAGGTCGATGGTCGGCTGTTGCGCGCGCGCCAGCTCGACCACCCGCTGCAGGCTTTCACGGGTATTCATGCCCAGCAGCGTGGCGTCAGCGTCGGCAAACAGATGGCTGTCGGACAACTGCACCAGCAACACGGCATCAGGATTCACGGCGGATACGCTCGGCAAGGCGCTCTCCCTGGCAACTACAGGAATGGACATTTGGCGCGATTATGCTGGGGCAGGACACAAAGAGGAAACCCAAGGAAGCAGGCACAGTTCACATTTACCGCACCACTTCAAACTCATGGCCCAAGGCCAGGCAGTGGCTGAGCCATTCGCCGAGGAACACATTGAGCTGTGCTTTCTCATCGGGCTGGTGCATGAACACATTCGGGTAAGGGTAGATGCTGCGAAAGCGTCGTGCGTGCTCGGCGCTGATCACTTCGGCCATACGGGCGTCGTGGTACACCTGTACTTCCAGTTGCGGCACCGGCAACCACGGCAGGCTGTGTTCCTGGCGTACCCGCAGGGTGGTGGTGTATGGGCAGGTGAGAATGACTTCCAGGGTCAGCACGCCAAGCATCTGGTCGCCATGGGTGACGGCGATTCGCCGCGCCTGGGGAGTGTGACGCATGTCCGGGAGCAGGCGCATCAGCCGCGCATAGTTGGCCTCGCAGGCCGCTTGCAGCCCGATCAGGTCAACTCGATAACGTTCCCGTGCCTTTACTGCCATAACCCCCTCACTTCCGCGCGATTAAGCGCAAGCCATTGCAGGGCGATAATGCTGGCTGCGTTGGAAATCTTGCCATCGCGCACCGCCTGCAAGGCATCTTCGAATGCCCAGACGGTGACGCGGATGTCTTCTGCTTCTTCTTCCAATCCATGGACACCACCCGCGCCCGAGCTGTCGCATCGGCCCAGGTACAGGTGGACAAATTCGGTACTGCCGCCCGGCGACGGGAAATACTTGGTGATCGGCCACAGCGCGGAGAATGTCAGCCCAGCTTCCTCCTCGGCCTCGCGGTGTGCAACCTCCTCGGGTTGCTCATCCTTGTCAATCAGGCCGGCGACCATCTCCACCAGCCAGGGGTTGTCGGCGCGGCCCATGACGCCGACGCGGAACTGCTCGATCAACACCACCTCATCGCGCAGCGGGTCGTAGGGCAGCACGCACACGGCGTCATGACGCACGAACACCTCGCGGTTGATCACCCGGCTCATGCCGCCGTCGAATTTTTCGTGGCGCAGTTGCACGCGATCGAGCTTGTAGAAGCCTTTATAGGCATTGTCACGCTGAACAATCTCGATCTTGTTCGGCGTCGACTTCGCGATGTCCGTCATGCTGTCCCTCGTTAAGCTCGTGCAATGGGCGCCATCCTAACGCGCCGACGCCCGTTGATGCAGCCCCTTTGCGGTTGCCGGGAGAGGCGGCGAGCGTCAAACTCGCTGCAATCAGTTTAGTGGCGAACTGGCGGCCACGTTGGCAGTCCAAGCGCTACTCTTTTCGCTTTCCATCGATTTACGAAGGACACACATGTCGCTTTTAAAAATCGCCTCCGTGGCCTGTATTGCCTTGACCCTGGGTGCTTGCCAGAGCCTGTTCCAACCCGCCTATCTCAAGCCGCTGGACGTTACCACCGACAAATCGGAGCAGATCAAGCCCGGCTGTGACAGTCCAGCCTGCCCGCTGGTGAACATCGACACCGTGCATTTCCCCACCGAGCCACAACTCGACAGCCTGGTGGAACAGCGTTTGCTGCAAATGACCCGCACCACGCCTGGCGCCAGCGTACCGGCGAGCCTGAACGCCTACCGGAACACCTTCCTGCGTGAGTCGCCGGACCGCCATGGCATGTACTTGCAAGCCAAGGTACGTGACCAGCATGACGGACTGGTGATCGTTGAAGTGTCCAGCTACCTGGACACCGGTGTCGCCCACGGCGAGCCAGGCCGTGGGTTTATCAACTATTCACGGATTCTGCATAAGGAACTGACCCTGGCCGACATGCTGCTGCCCGGCCAGGAGCAGGCCTTCTGGAACACCGCGAAAGTTGCCCACAACAGTTGGTTGATCAGCACCAAGATGGACCGCGATCCGGAGTTCGTGAAGAGCTGGCCGTTCCAGAAAACCCCGAACGTGGCCCTGACCAGCGGCGGTGTGGTGCTTAAGTACAACGTCAGCACCATCGCCCCTTACGCACAGGGGCTGATCGAAATCACCCTGCCCTATACGCGCCTCACCGGTGTGATCAAGCCTGAGCTGGTGCCCGCACGCCGTTGATCGGTTGACGGTTCAAGGGTGTTATTACAGAGGGAGATTGGGTGTTTGTCGGATCGCTATCGCGGGCAAGCCCGACTCCCACAGGGGACCGTTTGTGAACACAAAATCTGTGTACCACTCGGCCAACTGTGGGAGCCGGGCTTGCCCGCGATGAGGGCGGTGCGGACACCGCCGTCTATGGATCAGACCTTCTTGTAGAGCTGGCTACCTTCCTGCTTGAACCGCTCAGCCTGCTCGGCCAAACCCTTGGCCACGTCCACATCCACCGCATCAATGCGCTGGTTGGCCGCGTACTCACGCACCTCATGGGTGACCTTCATCGAGCAGAATTTAGGCCCACACATGGAGCAGAAATGCGCGACCTTGGCCGATTCCTTGGGCAACGTCTCGTCGTGGAATGCCCGTGCGGTGTCCGGGTCCAGGCCGAGGTTGAACTGGTCTTCCCAGCGGAATTCGAAGCGCGCCTTGCTCAGGGCGTTATCGCGAATCTGCGCGCCAGGGTGGCCTTTGGCAAGGTCGGCCGCGTGGGCCGCAATCTTGTAGGTGATGATCCCGGTCTTCACGTCATCCTTGTTCGGCAGCCCCAAGTGCTCCTTGGGCGTGACGTAGCAGAGCATGGCGCAACCGAACCAACCGATCATCGCCGCGCCAATGCCTGAGGTGATGTGGTCGTAGCCCGGCGCAATATCAGTGGTCAGCGGGCCGAGGGTGTAGAACGGCGCCTCGTCGCAGCACTCCAACTGCTTGTCCATGTTCTCTTTGATCAGTTGCATCGGCACATGGCCGGGGCCTTCGATCATGGTTTGCACGTCGTGTTTCCAGGCGATCTTGGTCAGCTCGCCCAGAGTCTCCAGCTCACCGAATTGCGCAGCGTCGTTGGCATCGGCCACAGACCCCGGGCGCAGGCCATCCCCCAGGGAGAAGCTGACGTCATAGGCCTTCATGATTTCGCAGATCTCTTCGAAATGCGTGTAGGCAAAGTTTTCCTTGTGATGGGCCAAGCACCACTTGGCCATGATCGCGCCGCCACGGCTGACAATGCCGGTGACGCGATTGGCGGTCAGCGGCACGTAGCGCAGCAATACGCCGGCGTGAATGGTGAAGTAGTCCACGCCTTGCTCGGCCTGTTCGATCAGGGTGTCGCGGAACAGCTCCCAGGTCAGGTCTTCGGCAACGCCGTCGACTTTTTCCAGGGCCTGATAGATAGGCACGGTGCCGATCGGCACGGGCGAATTACGGATGATCCACTCGCGGGTTTCATGGATATGCTTGCCAGTGGACAGGTCCATGATGTTGTCCGAGCCCCAGCGAATGCCCCAGGTCATCTTCGCCACTTCTTCTTCAATGGACGAACCCAAGGCGCTGTTGCCGATGTTGCCGTTGATCTTCACCAGGAAGTTACGGCCGATAATCATCGGTTCCAGCTCAGTGTGGTTGATGTTGGCCGGGATGATTGCGCGGCCGCGGGCGATTTCTTCGCGCACGAACTCGGGCGTGATGATTTTCGGAATACTGGCGCCGAAGCTGTGCCCGGCATGTTGTTGCTTGAGCAGGCCGCTGGCGCGGGCTTCCTCAAGCTTCATGTTTTCGCGGATGGCCACGTATTCCATTTCTGGCGTGATGATGCCTTTGCGCGCGTAGTGCATCTGGCTGACGTTGGCGCCGGCCTTGGCCCGACGCGGGTTTTGCAGGTGGGCAAAGCGCAGGTAGGCCAGGTCGGGGTTATCCAGACGTTCCTGGCCGTAGCGTGAACTCAAGCAGGCCAGCCGCTCGGTGTCACCACGCTCTTCGATCCACGGCGAGCGCACATCGGCCAAGCCTTTGCGCACGTCGATGATGACATTGGGGTCGGTATAGGGGCCGGAGGTATCGTAGACCACTACAGGGGCGTTGATTTCGCCACCAAACTCAGTGGGGGTCACGTCCAGGCTGATTTCACGCATCGGCACGCGAATATCCGGGCGCGAGCCCTGCACGTAGATTTTTTGCGAGCGGGTAAATGGCTGCACGGAGCCGGAGTCGACCTTGGCCGATTCACTCAGGTGCACGGTATTTTTTAGTTTTGTACTCATCACAGGCTCTCCAACTTATCCAGGCGGTGGATTTTTGTCGGAGCGAACCTGTGACGGACGGACGCACTGGAACCAGTGCTGTGCTTGGCGCACGAGGGCTGTTCGATTGTCGAACAACATCCCGGACGAAGCACAAGAGGACTCGCCGGGTGACGAGAAATCTTGTTCCCTACGCAGGCGCTAACCTGATCAGGTTCAACGGGATCCGGTATTTACCGATCTCAGCCTTCCAACAAGGCACCCCGACAAGAACGCGACCAGTCTAGACCATGGCGTGGGCAAATTGCCAATAGCGGTGCATTCAGCGTGATGAATGGCGTGATCGTGGGATTGTTGTGCGCAGGTCCGGCCACTACACTCGGGCACTGCTTCAAGGCTTGACGCCAGGCATGGCCAGCCTTAGCCTTGAGCGCTAAATTATAGTCGTAATATTAAAATTAGGGATCGCCTCATGCTGCGCAAACTCTCACTGGCTGTTGCCGTGTCTTGTGCGACCAACGGACTGGTCTGGGCAGCTGAAGCGCCCTTGTCCGCCAACACCGACCTGGTCAGCGTCTATCAGGAAGCGGCGAACAACAACGCCGACCTGGCCGCTGCCCGTGCGCAGTACGGCGCGCAAAAAGAAGTAGTGCCCCAGGCCCGCGCAGGTTTGCTGCCGAACCTGTCAGCCGGTGCCGACAGCAATAACGTGCGCACCCAAATCGACCAACCGGCCGCCACGGCCAACCGTGACGCCCACTCCTGGCGCGCCACCCTGAGCCAGCCGCTGTTCCGTGCCGACCGCTGGTTCCAGCTGCAAGCCGCCCAAGCGGTCAACGAGCAAGCCTCGCTGCAACTGTCGGCCTCCGAGCAGAACCTGATTTTGCAAAGTGCCGAAAGCTACTTCGCCGTACTGCGCGCCCAGGACAACCTGGCGTCGACCAAGGCCGAAGAAAATGCCTTCAAGCGCCAGCTCGACCAGTCCAACGAACGCTTCGATGTGGGCCTGTCGGACAAGACCGATGTGCTGCAATCCCAGGCCAGCTACGACACTGCCCGGGCCAACCGCATCCTGGCCCAGCGCCAGGTGGACGACGCTTTCGAAGCGCTGATCACCCTGACCAACCGCCAATACAACTCGATCCAAGGCATCGTCCATACGCTGCCGGTGTTGCCGCCGGCGCCGAACGATGCCAAGGCCTGGGTCGAAACCGCCGGGCGCCAGAACCTCAACCTGCTCGCCAGCAATTACGCGGTAACCGCTGCTGAAGAAACCCTTCGGCAGCGCAAAGCCGGCCACTTGCCGACGCTCGATGCGGTTGCGCAATACGAAAAAGGCGACAACGACGCCCTGGGCTTCAGCAACCCGAATCAGTTGCCTATCCCGTACGGTGGCGATGTGTCGCAACGCACCGTCGGCCTGCGCTTGAACATCCCGATCTACAGCGGCGGCCTCACCAGTTCGCAAGTGCGCGAATCCTATTCGCGCCTCGACCAGACCGAACAACAGCGCGAAGGCCTGCGCCGCCAGGTAGTGGAAAACACCCGCAACCTGCACCGTGCAGTCAACACCGATGTGGAGCAGGTACAGGCACGCCGTCAGTCGATCATCTCCAACCAGAGCGCGGTGGAAGCCACGGAAATCGGCTATCAGGTGGGCACGCGCAACATCGTCGACGTGCTGGACTCACAGCGCCAGCTGTACGCGTCAGTGCGCAACTACAACAACAGCCGCTACGACTACATCCTCGATAACCTGCGCTTGAAGCAGGCGGCAGGCACGCTCAACCCGGGGGATTTGCAGGATCTGGCGCGCTATCTCAAGGCCGACTACAACCCGGACAAAGACTTCCTGCCGCCGGACCTGGCCAAAGCCGCTGCCGAACAGCTCAAGGCCCGCCCCGGCTATTAAGCGCACCGCCGAACCCATGTGGGAGCTGGCTTGCCTGCGATGCAGACACCTCGGTATATCTGGTACACCGAGGTGATGCTATCGCAGGCAAGCCAGCTCCCACATTGGGTTGGTGTTGTCAGCGAGTGATCAGTCTGTCCAAGCCATCCAGTAAACGCTTTAAAGCGCCCTGATTGGCCTGCATCACCTTGAGCCCCGCCTGCGCCATCTTGCGTGCGTCCTGGGGCAACTCAAACAACTGTCGCACCGCCTCGGCCAGCCCATCGGCATCGTCCACCTCCCGCAAAGCCCCGGCGTCGCGCATCATCGCGGTGATGTCGAGGAAGTTGAAGACATGCGGGCCCATGATCACCGGTTTACCCAGCGCCGCCGGTTCCAGCGGGTTGTGCCCGCCGGTCGGCACCAGGCTGCCGCCGACAAATGCGCTGTCGGCCAGGGCGTAAAGAAACAGCAATTCGCCCATGGTGTCGCCAAGCAGCACCGAGGTTTGCTCGGTGACCGGCTCACCGCTGGAGCGACGCACGGTGGCAAACCCTTGCTGCACGCAGCGCTCAAACGTCGGGCCAAAGCGCTCCTGATGACGGGGCACCAGAATCAGCAGTGCATTGGGATAGTTCGCCAGCAACAGGCGATGAGCTGCCAGCACCACGTCGTCTTCACCTTCGTGGGTACTGGCGGCGATCCAGACCGGACGCTCGCTGGCGCCCCATTGTTCACGCAGGGCGGCGGCGCGGGCAGTCAACTGAGGGTCGATGCTCAGGTCGAACTTGATCGAGCCGGTCACCTCCACAGTTTCAGGACGTGCACCCAGGCTGCGGAAACGTTCAGCCTCTGTCTCGGTCTGTACCGCGAACAAGCTCATTTCTGCCAGCATCGGCGCCGTCAGCTTGGCAAATCGCGCATACCCCTTGGCCGAACGCGCCGACAGCCGCGCATTGGCCAGCGCCACCGGGATACCGCGCTGGGCGCAGGCATGGATATGGTTGGGCCACAGCTCGGTTTCCATGATCACCGCCAGCGTAGGCTGCACGCGGTCGAGAAAACGCTTGGCGGCGCAGGGCAAGTCGTACGGCAAGTAGCAGTGCTGGATGCGCGGTTCGTTGGCGAACAACGCCTGGATCCGCTCGGAACCGGTGGGCGTCATGCAGGTGACGGTAATCGGCAGCTGTGGATAACGCTCCAACAAGCCGCGAACCATCGGGGCGGCGGCAATGCTTTCGCCGACCGACACCGCGTGCACCCAGATCCCGCCGGGCCGCATCACCGGCAAGCCATAGGAAAACCGCTCGCCCACCCGCTTGGCATAGGCCGGCGCTTTGCGTGCACGCAACCACAAGCGTAAAGCCACCAACGGCAGCGCCAGGTAAAACAGACAGCTGTAGAGAGTTCTATTCATGGCGGCGGAGTTTATCGGCTTTTTCAGTCGATCGCCTGCAAGCACTCAGCAAAACGTTTGGCCAAGAAGCGCGCAGCGGGCCCAAGGTGCTCGTCGCGGCGCCACACCAGTTCCACCACCAGGGCGGGCGGGGTCCATTCGCTGGCCAATTCGACCATCTGTTGCTGATAGGTCGGGTATTGCACGATATGCCGAGGCAGCCAGGCCCAGCCCAGGCCACTCATCAGCCATTCGGCCAATACGTAGAAGCTGTCGGCACGCCATACCAAGGGGCTGGCCGCCTCGCTGCCGGGGTAGACGCTGGTCTGGGTCGACATCAGCAACTGCCGAAACTGGGCCAGGTGTTGGCACGTCACGTACTGCTCCTTGGCCAACGGGTGATTGACTCCGCACACCGTGACCATTTCCACACTGCCCACCACCCTTCGCTCCAGGGCTTCGGGAATCTGGTCGTGATAGAACAACAGCCCCAGGTCCGCCTTGCGCTCCACCAGCTTGCGCGCCACATCGCCCTGAGCTGCGCTGGACAACTGCACCTCCAGCAGCGGGTAGTGCACCGCCAGCGCCTCCAGGCTGTCGAGCACAGGCTGGAACAACATCGCCTCATCCTGAGCCAGGCGCAGGCAGGCTTCCTCGCCGCGGGTCAACGATAAGGCCCGGCCCGTGAGGCGCTCACACTGGCGCAGCACCTCACGCGCTTCCTCCAACAACACACTGCCGGCCTCGGTCAGGCGCGGTTGCCGGCCGCTGCTACGTTCGAACAGGACAACGCCCAAGTCCGCCTCCAGCAGGGCAATGCCATTGCTGACCGCCGATTGCGCCTTGCGCTGCCCACGGGCCACGGCAGAAAACGAACGCTGCTCGGCGACGCTGACAAACAGCCGCATCTGCTCCAGATCCCATTGCACGCTCATGGCTCAACCCATCTCAATTCCAGATAGGTAATGACTTTACCCCATCTGGCGAACCTCTAGAATGCCGACCTTATCAAATGCGCATCACCTCGAGGATTGCCCCATGAATGCCGCCTACTACTACTTGGCCATCGCCATCTGCTCGGAAGTGATCGCCACCGTTTCCATGAAAGCCATCAAAGGCTGGAGCACCCCTATACCGTTGCTGCTGGTGATCGTCGGTTACGGCGTGGCGTTCTGGATGCTGACCCTAGTGGTACGCACCGTGCCGGTCGGCGTGGCATACGCGGTGTGGGCCGGGATGGGCATCGTGATGGTCAGCATCGCGGCGTTGTTCATCTATGGGCAGAAGCTGGATGTGCCGGCGATGCTGGGGATGGGCCTGATTGTGCTGGGCGTGGTGGTGATTCAGCTGTTCTCGAAAACCGCCGGGCACTGACCGCCACTCAACAGCCTGTATACTGCGCCTCTTGTCTTGAACACTGAGGTCGCCGATGCCATCCGTTATTTCCACCGACGTTCTGATTGTCGGCGCCGGGGTTGCCGGCCTCTGGCTCAATGCGCGCCTGCGCGGCCAGGGGTTCTCCACGGTACTGGTGGAAAAAGCCACCCTGGGCGGCGGGCAAAGCCTGAAGTCCCAGGGGATCATTCACGGCGGTGCGAAATACGCCCTGCATGGCGCCCTCACCGGCGCCTCCGAAGCCATTGCCGATATGCCGCGCCGCTGGCGTGAAGCCCTGGCCGGCAGCGGCGAGCTGGACCTGTCCGGTGTGCGCGTGCTGTCCCAGGCGCATTACTTATGGTCGCCCGGCACGATTGCCGGCAACCTCACCAGCTTTTTCGCCAGCAAGGCCGTGCGTGGCCGCGTCGATCAGGTCAAGGGCGACGAACTGCCCCTGGCGCTGCAGGACCGTCGCTTCAAAGGCAAGGTCTATCGCCTGGCCGAGCTGGTGGTGGACGTGCCCAGCCTGATCAACCGCCTGGCGCAACTGGCCGGTGACGGTCTGCTCGCTGGACAGCACATCGAACCGTTGCTGGAGGGTGGCACCCTGGTGGGCTTGAAGGTCGATGGCCGTGAGATCCGTGCCCAGCGCATAGTCCTGAGCGCTGGCGGCGGCACGGCAGACTTGCTCGCCGCCCTGGGCCATAGCCAGCCGGCCATGCAAAAACGCCCGCTGCACATGATCATCGCCAAAGGCCCCGGCCTCAAGCCGCTGTACGCCCATTGCCTGGGCGGCGGCACCAAGCCGCGTCTCACCGTGACCACCCACCCGGCCGCGGATGGCAACTGGGTTTGGTACATGGGCGGTGATATCGCCGAGGCTGACGGTGTGGGGCGTACGCCGCAAGAACAGATCGCCACCGCGCAGAAAGAGCTGGCGCAACTGCTGCCCTGGATCGACATGAGCCAGACCCAGTGGGCCACCCTGCGGGTGGATCGCGCCGAGCCGCTGCAAACGGGGCTGAGCCGTCCCGATAACGCGTTCCTTGCCGAAGACGGCCGCCTGCTGGTGGGCTGGCCCACCAAACTGGCCCTGGCGCCGGACTTCGCCGACCGCGTACTCCACGCCCTGGAGCGCGACGGCATACGCCCCAGCGCCAGCGCCCCTCTGCCCGAACTGCCAACCCCGGCAATCGGCCAACCCGCCTGGGAGCAACTGTTGCCATGAGCCTGCCAACCCTGCACGACCTGCATCGCCCCCTGGGCAGCACCGGCCTGCTGGTGTCGCCCCTGGGCCTGGGCACCGTCAAGTTGGGCCGCGACCAAGGGGTGAAATACCCCAACGGCTTTCAGATCCCTGGCGACGACGACGCCCGCATGTTGTTGCACCAGGCCCGCGAGCTGGGCATCAACCTGATCGACACCGCGCCGGCCTACGGCATGAGCGAAGAGCGCCTGGGGCCGCTGCTGCGTGACCAGCGCAAGGACTGGGTCATCGTCAGCAAGGTTGGCGAAGAGTTTGCCAATGGCGTGTCCCATCACGATTTCAGCGCGGCCCATACGCGGATGTCGATTGAACGCAGCCTGAAACGACTTGAAACGGATTTTATCGACCTGGTGCTGGTGCATTCCGACGGCAACGACTTGCATATCCTCAATGATTGCGAGGTTTACCAGACCCTGGCGCAGCTGAAGAAAGACGGCAAGATCCGCGGTTTCGGCTTCTCCGGCAAAACCGTCGAAGGCGGGGTGAAAGCGCTGGAGCAGGGCGACTGTGCGATGGTCACCTACAACCTCAACGAACAGGCTGAGAAGGCCGTGATCGACTATGCGGCCGCCCACGGCAAGGGCATCCTGGTGAAAAAGGCCCTGGCCAGCGGCCACGTATGCCTGGAACCGGGAATGGATCCAATTCAGGCCAGTTTCACCTTGTTGTTCGCGCAAACGGGCGTCGCCAGTGCTATTGTCGGGACCATTAATCCGCTGCACCTGGCCCATAACGTAGCAACTGCTGCCCGGGTCATTCGTCAACTCTGATGCCGCCCACGCGGCCGACCCCGTCGCAAGAAGGAGCCGACATGCCGCGTACGCTCATAAGAAAGAACCCCAGCAACTTCAAGACACTGCCGCTGCACGTCGAAGCCACCCCCGAAGGCCTGAGTTACCAGAGCGTCGGCATGCCGCTCAACTTCGCCCAGACCTTGCAACGGCGCAAGCCGGTCGAGGTGCCAGATCCCGAGCGCTTCGCCCTGGAACTGGCGAACCTCGGCGTCTCGGTACGCCTGACCCTGCACTGGCAAAACAAGGACTACTGGGTGCTGGTGCGCCAACGCCGCCAGGACCGTGGCGATGTTGTGCTCAAGCTGATCTCCGGCTACGTCCCAGCTCATGAACTGAACCTGCCGCTGCACACCGCCATCCAGGAAATTGCCGAAGAGTGCCTGCTCGAAACCCCCGAAGGCTGGCTCGGCGGGCGCTTCAACGACACCTGGCTGCCGGCGCCCTACTCCGCCGCCCTGCATTACCGCGAAGCCCTGCCGTTTCGCCTGAGCCCTTTGTCTGGGGCCGCACGCCCGGTACGCTGCGCCACCATGCAACTGATCGAGCGCCCACGGGCCTACGTGCACCTGCCGACCGCCTCGCTGCAATTGATTTATGACCTGCGCCTGGAAGTGCCGAAGGAAGCCAAGTCCCTCAGCTTGTTTCATGTGGATGAGCGTTTGGAGGGTGACCAACTGGTGGCGCGCCTGGACCGTCAGCGCCCGGACCTGTACTTGATGCCGCTCAAAGATGGCGAGCCACTGGCAGAGTTGTACACGGTCAAGAAAGACCAGCTGTACCCGGCCAGCACGCGCGGCCTCTATCTGGCGGAAAGTTTTGCCCAGCAAGAGGGCTGGCTGGTGCGCGATGAGCGGATACGCTGGAAGGATTGGCTCAGGCAGCAGGGCCTGGCAGAACCGGAAAAAGACTCGAAGCTCAAGCGCTTGACCGGCAAGGCACGGCAGATGCTGCGCAAGATCGTGCCGAAGAAAAGCTAGGGGCGAGCAGGCTCGCCCCACGGGGTATCACTCGTTGTTGCGGATCTTCTCGACAATCGCGGTGGTGGAGCTGTTTTCAACCAGCCCCAGCACTTTGACCGTGCCGCCGTAGGCGCTGACGATGTCCGCACCGACTACCTGATCGACAGTGTAGTCACCACCCTTGACCAGCACGTCGGGCTTGACCTGGGCCAACAGGTTTTCCGGGGTGCCTTCGGAGAAGCTGATCACCCAGTCCACCGCGCCCAGGCCCGCGAGTACCGCCATGCGCCGGTCAACGCTGTTGATCGGGCGGCCAGGACCTTTCAAGCGGCTGACCGAAGCGTCATCGTTGACCGCAACGATCAAGCGATCGCCTTGGGCGCTTGCCTGCTCCAGGTACGTCACGTGCCCGGCGTGCAGGATGTCAAAGCAGCCGTTGGTGAACACAATGCTTTCGTTATGAGCCCGGGCATCGTCAATTGCCAGCAGCAACTGCTCCAGGCCCAGCACACCACGCTCCGAGCCTTCGGAACGCTGGATCGCACGGCGCAACTCAGGTGCGCTGATGGCTGCAGTACCCAGCTTGCCCACCACAATGCCCGCGGCCAGGTTAGCCAGGGCCACGGCGTGGGGCAGTTCCTCGCCAGCCGCGATAGACGCAGCCAGAGTAGAGATTACCGTGTCACCGGCGCCCGTAACGTCAAACACTTCACGGGCACGCGCCGGCAGGTGCATGGCCGGGTGGCCCGGACGCAACAGGGTCATGCCGTGCTCGCCACGGGTCACCAGCAAGGCGCCCAGGTCGAGATCGGCCATCAGCGCCGCGCCCTTGCTCACCAGTTCGTGTTCATCAGCGCAACCGCCGACGATGGTTTCGAACTCACTGAGGTTGGGCGTGAGCAGGCTGGCGCCTCGGTAAACCGAGAAGTCCTTGCCCTTGGGATCGGCCAGCACCGGAATGTTGCGGGCCTTGGCGGCCTGGATCAATACCTGGTGATTCTGCAAGGCGCCTTTGCCGTAGTCGGACAACACCAGCACCTTGATACCTTCGAGCAGCGCCTCGACCTGGTCGCCGAGGGCCAGAGCGTCGGTGGCGAAGGGTTCTTCGAAATCGATACGCAGCAACTGCTGGTGACGGCTCATGACCCGCAGCTTGACGATCGTCGGCTGATGAGCGATGCGCTGGAACAACGCATGCACGCCGGCACCCTGCAGGCTGTTGGCCAGACTTTCGGCCGCTTCGTCGTCGCCGGTCACACCCACCAGGGAGGCCGGGGCGCCGAGGGCGGCAATATTGAGCGCGACGTTGGCAGCGCCACCTGGGCGGTCTTCGATTTGCTCGACCTTGACGACCGGCACCGGAGCCTCAGGGGAAATCCGTGAGGTACCACCATGCCAGTAACGGTCGAGCATGACATCGCCGACCACCAAGACAGCGGCTTGATTGAATCGCGGCATGGACAACTTCATGGAGCAACCCACATACAAAATGAACAGGGGCGCGATATTAGCACAGGGTTTGCGATGGCTTGCGACTGGCACGACGCGGAATCCACCACAGACCAAATATGGAAGGGGCTTGCGAAACTGACCTGTGGCGAGGGAGCTTGCTCCGGTCACGGACTTCCAGCCAACGCTTATCTACCTGACGCACCGAGCTCAAAATGTGGGAGCTGGCTTGCCTGCGATGGCCATAGGTATGCAAACAGTTTTGTAATAACCGAAGGTAACCACGATGCGAAGCGAGCCGCTCTTGATCTTAGGCGCCCCGTTGAACCACGCTGGCGGATTACGGGCACACCGAGCCCAAGCGAGGTGCCGAGTGGTGGGGCAAGAGCGTTTTGCTTACTTTGGCCTGGGCCGGCATCCCGGCTTTTGCAAAGTGAGCCGCCCTCAGGGCGGAACCCTAGGTGGCCGTTACCGCAGGAATGGATAAGTACACAATCCAACGGCGTTGACTGCCAGCCCGCTCCCACAGTTGGATCGCGGGGTGCCAGGTAGAGAAGTGTCGGCTGGGAGGCCGCCATCGCAGGCAAGCCAGCTCCCACAGTTGGAATCGAGGGGGGTCAGGTAGAGAGCCCCCTCCCCACAGCAGCGCTGTGTACACCTGTTGGATCAGGTGATATCAGCCTGCACCGGTGCATCCAGACCCATGGCATGCAGGCGGGCGTAGTAACCGTTCTGCGCCAACAACTCGCCATGGGTACCACGCTCGACAATCCGCCCGTCGTCCATCACCAGGATCAGGTCAGCCTTCTCGATGGTGGACAAACGGTGCGCGATCACCAGGGTCGTGCGGCCTTGCATGACCTTATCGAGTGCCGCCTGGATATGCCGCTCGGACTCGGTATCGAGGGCCGAGGTGGCCTCGTCGAGGATCAGCAACGGCGCGTTCTTGAGCAATGCACGCGCAATCGCCAAACGCTGACGCTGGCCACCGGACAACAACACACCGTTCTCGCCAACCTGAGTATCAAAGCCCTTGGGCAACTGATCGATGAAGTCCTTGGCGTTGGCATCCGCCGCCGCCGCTTCCACATCGGCACGAGGTGCACCGGCCAGGTCGCCGTAGGCGATGTTGTTGGTCACAGTGTCGCTGAACAGGGTCACATGCTGGGTGACCTGGGCAATGTGTTTGCGCAGGTTGAGCAACTTGTAGTCTTCAATTTCGATGCCATCGAGCAGGATTTCACCGCTTTCATGATGGTAAAAGCGCGGGATCAGGCTGGCCAGGGTCGACTTGCCACTGCCCGAACGCCCCACCAGCGCAATCATCTGCCCAGGCTCGGCGGTAAAGCTGATGTCCTTGAGCACATGGCGATCGGTGCCAGGGTAGGTGAAATTCAGGTGACGCACTTCCAGGCGACCGCTGACCTTGTCGCGTTCAAGAGTGCCGTGGTCGACCTCAACGTCTTCGTCCAGCTGTTCGAAGATACTTTCGGCGCCTGCCACACCTTTCTGGATGGTCGAACTGACCTCCGAGAGCTGGCGGATCGGCTTGGGCAGCAAGCCCGCCAGGGTGATGTAGGCCACCATGTCACCCGCCGAGGCGTCGCCACGCAGGTACAGCACCAGGAACATCAACACGGCCATGGCGGAGTAGATCACCAATTGCAGCGCCGGGGTGTAGATCGCCCCAGTGCGGGTCATGCGCAGTTGCTTGTTGGTGTTGCTCTGGCTGGCCTTGAAGAAGCGCTTCTGTTCGTAGACTTCGCCGCCGAAGCTGCGCACCACGCGGTAGCCCTGGATGGTCTCCGAGGCCACGTGGGTCACGTCGCCCATGGCCACCTGAATCTTCTTGCTCTGCTTGCGGAATTTCTTGCTGGCGGTACTGACCATCACGGCAATCAACGGCAGGATCGCGATCATTACCAACGTGAGGCGCCAGTTCATGTACAGCAAGGAAGCGAACAGGAAGATCACCGTCATGCCTTCACGGATCACCACCTTGATAGCATCGGTCGCAGCCCCCGTGACCATGGTCACGTTGAAGGTGATGCGGGAAATCAGATGCCCGGAGTTGTGATTATCGAAGTAGCGGTTGGGCAGCGTCAGCAGGTTGTTGAACAGTTGCACCCGCAAGTCGTGGACCAGACCCAGGGAGACCTTGGCCAACAGGTAGTTGCCCAGGAATGAGCCCAGGCCCTGCCAGGCCGCGATCAAGATGATCAGCAGCGGTACCGCCTGCAGCAATTGCAGGTCGCGCAGGAAGGGCACGGTCGGGAACAGCACGGCTTCCGGATTGGAGAGACCGTCGACAAAGTACTTGAGGATGTAACCCAGCATCGGTTGGGTCGACGCGAAAATCAGAAATCCAAGGATACTCAACGCGAACAAGCCCATATAGGGCTTAACGTAACTGAGCAGGCGGAAGTATATTTTCAAGCTCGAAGGGCTTGCGCTCGGACTGGAGTCGGTCATATCACGCGGCGTTTTGAAAAAGGAGGCTGACTTTAGCACAGCTTCTCTGTTGTACTTGCACCCGGCGTAAGCCGCGGCCCGGTTGGATCCTACCGGCGACATTACATAGCCACTAGCTTAAGATGGTCGGCTTTCTCTTTCTGGAATGGCTTTACTGTATGCACTCCAAGCGCCTTACCTATGGCTCAAATCGCGTTTTCGACTTCCTGGTCCTATGGATTTTGCCTGTTGGCTTGCTGCTGCTCCTGAGTGCACTGTTCTTTGTCGGCAATCGCAATGTACTGCACCGCATTGTCTACATCCTGTTCAGCGTACCGACCTTGTTTCTGTTGTGCATGCGCCCTCGGGAGTTCAAGGACCTGCTGCGCGAGCCCCTGGCGATCGCGTTCCTGGCGTTCTCCGCCTGGGCGTTGACCAGCCTGCTCTGGAGCCCTGAACCCAGTTCCGATACCGACCTGTTCAAGCGGCCGTTGAATACCTTCATGCTGTTTGGTGGCTGCGCACTGCTGCTTCATTATCGCAATGAACTTTTCAAGCCAGTCTTCTTCAGCGCTGCGGTGATTGCGCTGGTGGTGAGCCTGGGTAATCTGGTGGCGTTCGCCAAGGGTTATTCGCCCGGCATGCGCATGATCGGCGGCCTGGGCGCCCTCGACAACCCACTGCTCAGCTCGCACCTGTTTGGCTTTTTCACGGTGTACTGGCTGTATGTCTGCATGACTACCCAGCGTCTCAAGGTGCTGTGGTTCAGCGTTCCGGCCCTGGCGGTCATGACCACTGCGGTGCTGGCGACCGGCTCACGCACGCCACTGGTGGCGCTGACGCTGGCCATCCTGTGGATGAGTTTCGTAAGCCGCAACCGCCGTGCGGCACTGCTCATTATCGGCATGGCCCTGGGTGCTGCCGGACTCCTGTTGTTCCACCCCGAATTGATCACCACACGCGGCAGCTCGTTTCGCTTCGAACTGTGGAACATGTCTCTGCAGCTTATCGCCGAACACCCATGGATCGGGCATAGCTACGACTCGGAGCTGTTTCTCACAGTGTCGGATGGCCTTCAACTACGCGAAACCCACAGCTTCGCCCTCGGCGTGCTCTATTACGTCGGCATCATCGGTTTCATCCCATGGGCCTTCATGCTCGTTTGGGGCTTATACAAAGGCCTGCAGCAACGCGCCCAGCCGCTGTTCATCCTGGCTTCGTCACTGCTGGCCTACGGCATCGGCGCGGGCCTGACCGAAGGCGGAGGCATTCTGTCGCGCCCTAAGGAACACTGGTTCCTGCTGTGGATTCCATTGGCAATTATCACCGGCCTGAGCCTCGCCCAGCGCCATCGCAGCCTACTGCGCATGCCGGTGCAGAACCTCAAGCCCGCAGCGTTTGAACAGCTGTGCAGCAACGCCCATGTGATTGAGGCCGATGGCCTGGGTCCCAAAGTCCTGCGCCTGGAGGACGGCAGTTTCCTCAAGCTGTTCCGCCCACGCCGCTGGTACACCTCCGGAAGCTTCAACCCGTACTCCGAGCGCTTTGCCAGCAACAGCGAGCAACTGCGCACCCTGGGCATTCCTACGCCGCACATCCTCGGGCTCTACCGCCTGAGCGATGCCAGCAGCGCAGTGCGCTACACGCCGTTGCCCGGCCTGACGTTGCGCCAAGCGCTGCAAAGCCTGGACAGCAGCCTGCGTGAATCACTGGTTGAGCGCTTTGGACGGTTCATGGCGCAACTGCACGAGCGCGGCGTGTACTTCCGCTCGCTGCACTTGGGTAACGTGTTGTTGATGGACGACGGTGAGTTCGCCCTGATCGACGTGGCTGACCTGCGCATTTACCCGTCTTCACTGCGCTACGCCTTGCGCCAACGTAACCTGCGCCACATGCAACGTTATCCTCAGGATCGCAACTGGCTGTTCGAAACGCACTTCGAACAACTGCTCAAGGGTTACGCCTCGGAGGCGAGCCCAGCCGCCACTGCGAAAATCCGCGAGCAGGTCCAGAGCCTGTAAACACCTGTAGGAGCGAGCTTGCTCGCTCCTACAGGGTGCGGTGGCGATTCAGTTTTTGAGCGGCGCCAGATACAACCGCACCAGCCCGCGCAAGGTCTTGCGCCCCCAGAACTTCAAAGGGATCTGCTTGAGAACCTCCCGCGCCAACGGGCGGTCGCGGTCGGCGGTCTTGAGGAACATCGAGTTCAGGAAGTTGTAGCGAACCGCGTCATAGGCCGGATGCTCGCTGAACTTGGCGTAGGTCTTGAGGATGTTCTGGATCATGTAGCGGTGGTTCTTGTAGGTGTTGCTGGCGTGCTGGCGATACTTGGCCATCACCACGTCAAGGGCGTCAATGGTGTAGCCCGCCGCCGTAATCTTCAGTTGGATCAGCAAGTCTTCCAGGGGAATCTGCGGGTCGAAACCACCGACCTCCTCCAGCACTTCGCGGCGAATCAGCATGGTAGGCGCCGGTGGAAACGGCTTGCGGTCCAGGAACAGGTCATCGAAGTCCAGACGTCGAAACGGCACGTCGCGACGCTGTTTCTTCTCCGGGTGCAGGTTGCCATCCCCGTCGATCAGCTCGATATTGCCAGCACACATGCCCACCTTCGGCTTGCCGTCCATATACGCCACCTGGGTGGCAATACGGTCCGGCAACATGATGTCATCCGAACCGAACGGTGCGATCAGGCTACCCTTGGCGCGAGCAATCGCACCGTTCAAGGTCGCGCTGAGCCCTTGGTTCTGCTGCACCTGGAAATCAAAGCCGTGCTCGGCCTGCAAGCGCTGGATGCGTTCGACGCTGTCATCCTTGGAGCCGTCGTCGACTACCAACAGCTCGATATTGGGGTAGGTCTGCCCCAGCACGCTAAGAATGCTTTGCTCGATGTACTGGCCATGGTTGTAGGAAGCGATGATCACCGAGACCAAGGGTTGTTGCTGATTCATGCTCTACCTACTTCACGCAAACCGGTTTCAATCAGGGTCAGATACTTGTGCTTGAACTCGTCGAGGGTGTGGTTGGCCTCCAGATAGCGGAACACCTCCTCACCCTTGGCGCGCAATTGTTCATCGCTCATGGCCAGGTAAGTGTCCAGGGCCGCAGCCAATTGTTCGACATTACCCGGATCATGGGACAAGCCGCCCGCGCCCTGCACCAGTGGCAGCATCGCCGGGCCGTTGGAGGCGATCACCGGAAGGTGGCCGCTCATGCCTTCCAGCAAGGCCAGGCCCAGGCCTTCGAACAGCGACGGCATGGTCCAGATATCGAAGCCGCGCACGTACTTCATGCCGTCTTCGCGAAAGCCCAGCAAATGCGCACGGCCGGTCAGGCCGAGGCGCTCGATGTCGGCACGCAGGTCGGCTTCGGCACGGCCAGAACCAATAATCCCCACCTGCGCCTCAGGGTATTTGTCCTTGAGCGTGGCGAAGGCTTGCAGCAGATGGGTATGGCCTTTGATCGGCACGAGGCGGCCCAGGGCGCCGATCATCCGTGCATCCATTGGCAGGCCCAGGGCCTTGCGCGCGTCCTCACGAGACAGCTGCAAAGCCTCGGCCTGGGGAATGTCGATAGCGTTGGTGACGTACGTGGTGTTCTCACGGGTGAATCCGCAGTTGAGGTCTACCAGGTAGTCCTTGACCGCTTCGGACACCCCGACAAAGCGCCACGCCGGGCTGACCCAGCGCTGGGTTTGACGCCGACGGTAACCACGGGCGTACTCGCCAAAGCCGTGGGAGATGCCGATGCACAGCGGGATCTTCAACCAGCGGTTGAGCGACAGCATCATGTTCACCGACTTGAAGCGGTTACAGATGACCACGTCGAACTTCTGCTCGCGGCAGTACTTGTAGATCTGCCACATGGCGCCAAAGCGAATGCCCTTGAGGGACTTCTCCGGCAGCTCGAAATAATGGGAGTGCTCGGCCACGCTCAGGGGCTGGCCGGGCAGCGGGCGCCCACTGAGAAATCCGGAGGTCACCTCGAAGCGCTCAGCCGGCAGGGATTTGACGATTTGCTCACCCAAGTCCGCGAAGTCATGGGTCTTGACGTTGTAGTCCGGCTGTAACTGCAAAACCTTGAAACGAGGCTTCATAACTCTCCATGCAGCGATCTGGCTACGGGCACGCAGCCCGGTAAAAAGGGCGACAGGCGCATAACGGCCTGCCTTCAATCGGCTCTCAGTCCTGCTTCAGGACCCACAACAGCTCGTGACGGCGCACGGCCTTGCGGAAGAATTCGTTCTCGCCATAGGGCGATGGACTACGGCCCGCCAGCAGTTGCTGCAACCACCTACGCACTCGACGCTTGAACGGCGCTGGCGGCTGCAGGTCGTGCATCATGCCCAGGGCCATGGCCTTGTCCTGCTGCTGGCTCAAGGCGAGAGCGAAACTGCACGGCACCAGTTCCACAGCACCATCGAAACGTGGCGGCAGCGCCACGCCAGCGCCGGAATCGCCCATTGGCCAGCGGTCGTTATCATGCAGGTGATTGGCGTAGCCGAGCAATGTGTCGGGCTGCCACTCCAGGCCCTGCAAAGCTTCCAGCACTGCCGCGTGGGCGCAGATATGGTCGGCGTGAGGGTCCAGCAACGGCGTGGGCAAGACGATGACCTGGGGCCGCGCCTTGAGCAGCAGCGCCCGCAGGTCGGCGATCAGGTTATGCCAGGTCGGGGCACCATCAGCATCGCCAGGCAGGATAAAACCATTGAACTGGCGAAACAGCCGCGTATCGGCCAAATCGGCTTCGCGGGAGGCTTGAGGCTGATCCGGCGCGGCCTGCATGGCTTGCAACTGCATGCAGAAGTACCCCAACTGCACGCACTGCGCCTCGGGCACGCCCGCCCAGCGGGGCACGGCGACGCTGTCCCAGGCTCGCAAACGGCCCTTGAGGCGCGCAGCTTCAGCCTTGGGCAGGCCCATGTGCTGATAATGCTCAGCTTCGATTTCACCGGCCGTCAGCGTGACGATCCAGCTTTCAGTCGCCTGGCTGTAAAGGCTGAACGCAGCCAGCTCGGCATCGTCGGCATGGGGTGCGATCACCATCACACGTTGCTGGCGATAGTCCGGCTGGCGAAAGCGCCACAGCGTCGGCTGCCCCTTTATCCGGCAAAAACGCCCGCTCAATTTGAGCTTGCCCGCGGCCAAGGCTTCGGCGGCGCCGGTCAGGTTCAGATAACGCCGCCCAGCGACGCCGCGCTCGAAGGCTTGCCGGTCCGGACTTTGCAGGCCCAACAGGTCTACCGCAGGATCGAAGAAACGCCCCAGCCAGGTACTTTTCAACTCAATGCCGACGATCAGGGTTTCATCCGCCGCCAACGGCGCATCCAGCAACAGCCGGCCCGCCTCCAGGCGCAAGCCGGGCTGTTCGCTGCCAGCCGGGAAGGCATACTCATAGCTGTCTTTGGGCGAGTAAAACAGGTGATCGGCAAACCAGGCTTCATGGGCGGCCCACAGCAGCACCGCAAGGATCAGCGGCAACCACCAGGCCACCAGTACGCCGGTGGCGACCAACACCAGCACGCCGATCAATAGCGCAATACGCTTGTTACGCCGATGGCGCTTGAGCAGTTGCTGTTTACGGCTCATACACTGAAGACCGGCACCGGGTTGCACCAGCGCTCCTTGTATTCACGGTCGGAACGCCCGAAGGAGAAGCGCAGCGACTTGTTCGCCGCCCGCGCCTGCTCCCAGGCACTTTGGGTATTGAGAAAACTCAGCACGCTGCCGGGGCTGAATGCACGGGTTTCAGGATCGACGCCGCCATTGACATACTCGGCACTGAACCACTCGTTGGACTGCACCTGATACACCAATTGCACTGCAATCGGCGCGTCGTTCAGAAACAGCACCGAGCCGAACAGGAATTCCTTGAGCAACTCCAGCACCTCGGCCAGACGCGCCGCGCCCGCCGCCGGGAAGCCCCAACGACGCTGGAACAGGTCGCAATAGATCGCCGCCAGTTCTACGCTGGAAAACTCACTGACCGCCCTTACCACGCCGCCCGCCTCTTCCAACAGGCGCAGTTCACGCCGCTGGTTGTAGCGAAACTTCTTCGACAGGTCCTCGGGAGTACGCGCCATGGCCAATTGCTCGGCCTGGGGCTTGAGGGTGCTCACGCGCCCTTGATTGAGCGTCGACAGGTAGCGCGCACGATGCCGCAACGGCACCTGCGCATCGGCAGCAATCGGCAGGATGATCTCGGCGTTGCCCAGGTCAAACAGGCCTTTCTTGCCACTGCGCTTGAGCACATCCTTGGACAGCGCCAGGTCGCGCCCCCAGGTGGCGATCGCCCCCTTGAGTTCACCACCGTGCTCCCAGCCCAGGTAGCGCACAGGTATCTGCGCCAGCCCGGCCAACCGCTCGATCACCTGGGGATGGGTCGCCACACTGCCGCCGTAACGCTGCCAGGCCTGGGCGTAAACCTCGGCCTCGACAGGCGCCCAGCCACGTTCACGCCAGCCCTGGAAGCGGTTCAGCATTTAAACCACGGCGTCATAAGGGTCCACGCCATCCTTGACCACCAGGATGTCTTCCATGATCAGGTACTGCAGGTCCGAGCCGAAAAACATGTTCAGCGCGTCGGTCGGCGAGCAGATCATCGCTTCGCCACGACGGTTGAGCGAGGTGTTCAGGGACACGCCGTTACCGGTCAGCACTTCCAGCTCTTTCATCATGTCGTAGTAGCGCGGGTTGTATTCGCGCTTGAGCACCTGGGCGCGGGAAGTACCGTCTTCGTGCACCACTTCCGGTACGCGAGTCTTCCACTCTTCGGCGACTTCGAAGGTGAAGGTCATGAACGGCGCCGGATGATCGACCTTGATCATCTGCGGGGCAACGGTGTCGAGCATCGACGGGCAGAAAGGCCTCCAACGCTCGCGGAACTTGATCTGGTGGTTGATGCGATCCGCCACGCCGGTCGCACTCGGGCAACCGATGATCGAACGACCGCCCAAGGCACGCGGGCCAAACTCCATGCGGCCCTGGAACCAGGCGACCGGATTGCCGTCGACCATGATCTTGGCAATGCGCTTAGGCATGTTCTCGATCTTGCGCCAGTTCGGCTTGCTCTCGTGCTTGGCGCACGCGGCGATCACGTCTTCGTTGCTGTAGGACGGGCCGAGGTAGACGTGTTCCATCTTCTCGACCGGTACACCACGAGCATGGGACACGTAGGCCGCCGCACCGACGGCGGTGCCGGCATCGCCGGAAGCCGGCTGTACGAACAGCTCTTTGACGTCGTCACGGGCAATGATTTTCTGGTTCAGCTTGACGTTCAGCGCACAGCCGCCGGCGAAGGCCAGCTTGCCGGTGTCCTTGAGGATGTCGCCCAGGTAGTGGTCGATCATCTGCAAGGCCAGTTTTTCGAACAGCGCCTGCATGCTGGCTGCATAGTGGATGTACGGTTCGTCGGCGATGTCGCCTTCGCGTTTCGGCCCCAGCCACTCGATCAGTTTTGGCGAGAAGTAGAAACCCTTGCCCTTCTCTTTGTAGCGGCGCAGGCCGATGACGTTGGCGTAGTCGGTGTTGATCACCAGTTCGCCGTTTTCAAAGGAGGCCAGGCGCGAAAAGTCGTATTTGCTGGCATCGCCGTACGGCGCCATGCCCATGACCTTGAACTCACCGTCGAGCATTTCGAAACCGAGGAACTCGGTGATTGCGCCGTACAGGCCGCCGAGGGAGTCCGGATCGTAGAATTCCTTGATCTTGTGGATCTTGCCGTTTTCGCCGTAGCCAAAGAAGGTAGTGGCGTACTCGCCCTTGCCGTCAATGCCCAGGATCGCGGTTTTTTCCTGGAAGCCCGAGCAATGGTAGGCGCTGGATGCGTGAGCCAGGTGGTGTTCTACCGGTTCAATCTTGATTTTCTTCGGATCGAAGCCCAGTTGCTCCAGGCACCAGACGATCTTGTTGCGATAGCGCTTGTAGCGACGGTTGCCCATCAGGATCGCGTCAAGGGCGCGGTCCGGGGCGTACCAGTAACGCTTGGCGTAGTGCCAGCGCGCCTCGCCGAACAGGCTGATCGGGGCGAACGGGATCGCCACCACGTCAACGTCCGAAGGCTTGATGCCAGCCTGCTCCAGGCAGAACTTCGCCGACTCGTAGGGCATGCGGTTCTTTGCATGTTTGTCGCGTACGAAGCGCTCTTCTTCGGCGGCCGCAATCAGCTTGCCGTCGATATACAGGGCTGCGGAAGGATCATGGCTAAGGGCGCCGGACAGGCCAAGAATCGTCAATGCCACTGGGGTCTAGCCTCTTTTAGTCTGCATGCAGGCGCATCGCGCCTGAAAAAAGTGTGTTTCCCGCCGGGGCGGGAAACAGCTAAAGGGCGGGATTATAGCTTAAAAGCAGGGGGAAGCTGTTAGCGGCAAGCTCAGCGGATTATTGGAGTTCAATGCTACCGTCGGCGCTTTGCCGGTAGACCGTGTAGGGCAGCAGGAGCGTGTCCGTGATGCCCGAGAGCGGGATATCAATGAGCGTCCATGGCACATTGTTCACTACCACATCGCCGCGGGAGTTCGGCGGGCCATTCAAGATACACAGGTTATAAGTCACCCCGCTGTAAATACGGGGAACGGACTGACAATAGGTTTTATTGGCCTTGAGTGATCGAACTGTGGCGGCATCCTCGCGAAACGCGGTAGTAACAGTTCCGCAGCCAGCCATGGTTAATGCGATGCTCCCCAGCACCAGTAACTTCATGCTCGTTGTGCGCATGTTTTCGGCTCTTCTTTTTTGGAGGAACCGAAATCTAGCAGCTCCCGCTTCGCTAACCCAACGAATCAGGAGCCTACAGGCGCCGTCGCAACGCGTGGGAAACTTCCTGTTCCGCCCAGTGTTGTGAATTCGGAAAAAATCCAGGGGAGCCGTTAAACTGGCGGCATTTGCGCCTACGCCATTCAGTTGCGCTGCGCCACAGACCCGGCCCCCTCATGACATCATCCACTCCCTGCCGCCTTGCCCTGCTCTTGCTGGGCCTGTGCAGTAATGCCCAGGCCGACGATACGCCGCTGATACTTGACCCCAGCGTGGTCACCGGCTCGCGCAGCGCCAGCCCGACGTTCGATTTGCCCTATTCCGTGGACGGCATCAACCGCGAGCAGATCAGTGACGGCCAGCTCGGCATCAACGCCTCCGAAGCCCTGTCCCGCGTGCCCGGCCTGGTGGTGCAGAACCGCCAGAACTATGCGCAGGACCTGCAAATTTCTTCCCGAGGCTTCGGCGCCCGTTCAGCATTCGGCGTGCGCGGCATCAAGCTGATCGCCGACGGCATCCCCGCCAGTACCCCGGATGGCCAGGGCCAGGCCGCGACGTTCAACCTCGACACGGCCGAGCGCATCGAAGTGCTGCGCGGCCCCGCGGCGACGCTGTATGGCAGCAACGCCGGGGGCGTGATCCAGATGTTCTCCCGCGACGGTGAAGGCCCGCCGCGTATCGGCGCCGAAACCCTGGTGGGCAGCGACGGCCTGAACAAGAACCACCTCAGCGCCGAGGGCACGGCGAATGGCGCCGGGTTTGTGCTCGACGCCTCGCGCATGGACACCAACGGCTACCGCGATCACAGCAGCGCGCGCCGCGACCAGACCTTCGCCAAGCTCAATGTCGAGCCCGATGACGACAGCAAGCTGGCATTGATCTACAGCAGCCTGGAGCAGAACGGTACGCAAGATCCACTGGGGCAGACCTGGGCAGCGTACAAGGCCGACCCGCGCTCGGTAAGCGCCAATGCGCTGAACTACAACACGCGTAAAAGTATCGATCATCAGCAATTGGGGATGAATTACGAGCGGTATTTCGGTGGCGCGACCTTGCAGGTCAATGCCTACACCGGGCGGCGCAGTGTGATTCAGTACCTGTCGATCCCCAAAGGCACGCCCGCCAACGAACGCGGCGGTGGCGTGGTGCAATTTGATCGAAAGTTCTACGGCGGCAGCGTGCGCTGGCTGCAGCCCATCGAAAGCGCGCCTGGCGAGCTGATGATCATTACCGGCCTGGACTTCGACCAAAGCGAAGACAGCCGCCATGGCTATCAGAACTACAGCGGCAATGCCCTCGGCGTGAAAGGCCAACTACGCCGCGACGAAATCGACACGGCTCGCAGCCTCGACCCGTATATCCAAGCCAACTGGGCCCTCGACCGCTGGACCCTGCAAGCCGGCGTGCGCCACAGCACGATGCAGATGGACGTTGACGATCAGTTCCTGAGCAATGGCGACGCCAGCGGCAACAAGACCTACCAGAAAAACACCCCTTCGATGAGCGTGATGTACGCGTTCACCCCCGACTTGCACGCCTACATCAGCGCAGGCAAAGGCTTTGAAACCCCGACTCAGGCCGAGCTGGCCTATGCACCGGGCAACGCCGAGGGCTTCAACTTCGGCTTGAAGCCGTCTGAAAGCACGCAATATGAAATGGGCGTGAAAGCGCAACTGAACAACACGCGGATCAACGCCGCCATTTTCCAGATCACCACCGAGGACGAACTGGTGGTGCAGCAATCCATCGGTGGCCGTACCAGCTACCAGAACGCCGGTCGCACATTGCGCCGCGGCTTCGAACTGGGTGTTGAAAGCCAGCTGAGCGACCACTGGAGCACCAGCCTGGCCTACACACGCCTGCACGCAACCTACGACAGCGACTTTGCCAGCGGCACCAACACCATCGACAAAGGCAACTACCTCCCCGGCGTGCCACAAACCACCCTGTTCGCCGAACTGAACTGGAAACCACGGGACTGGGTCAGCACCGCCATCGAAGGCATGTACCGCAGCAAGGTCTACGTAGAAGACACCAACCAACAACACGCCGCGCCGGCCTACAGCGTCTTCAACTGGCGCGCACGGTTTGAGCAGAAGGTAGAGCACTGGACCTTTCACCAGACCCTGCGCCTGGATAATCTGCTGGATCGTCAGTACGTAGGGTCGGTGATTGTGGGGGATGGCAATAACCGCTACTACGAAGCGGCGCCGGGGCGCTCGTGGTATGCGGGGGCTGGGGCGCAGTACCAGTTCTGAATGCAGCGCCTGGACGGGCGCCATCGCGGGCAAGCCCGCTCCCACATTTTGACCGCGTTCACAGATCAAGTGTGGGAGCGGGCTTGCCCGCGATAGGTTTAACTGCCGACACCCGCCTCTTTGGGCAAGCGCTGGTCAATCACTTGGTACAACGCACTGTCTTGCGGCCAGTTACGCATAAACCTTGCACGGTCTTTGGCATAGGCCGGCGCAAAGCTGGCAGCGGAAGAGTGCTGACACATCGCATCCAGATCAATCATCGCCCAGTGCCCGTCGTTCCAGAACAGGTTATGGCCTTTGAAATCCCCATGGCTGATGCGCTCGCGGATCAAGTCGGCAAACAACTGGTCCAGCGCCTGCAACTCGCTCTCGGGCGCCTCGCCGCTCTCCACATACGGCGCAAAGCGCTCGATGATGTCCGGCCCAGGCAGGTATTCGGTGACCAGGTAGGCGCGGCTGCGCAACCACAGGAATCGTTTCTCCAGCACCGCCAGCGGCTTGGGTGTGGCGAAGCCCAGGAAGGCCAGGCGGTTGCCTTCGCGCCAGGAGTGCCAGGCGCGGCTCGGGCGCCAGAAGCGCTTGAGCCAATGGGCAAAACCCTTGATGTTGTAGCGCTTGATCACCAGCGGCCGGCCGGCCACGTCGACCTTGGCCACGCTCGCCGCGCCACCGGTCTTGTACAGGTGACCCTGGTCGAGCAACGCATCGGCCTGCTCAAGCACCGGCACCATCGCGGCTTCTTCTTCGCGGCGGATCGCACGCAAGCCAAAAGCGCCGCGCACCACACTGAACAGCGTGCATTCGCGGCCGGTCTTGTCCAGGTAGTCTCTCAAGCGCCAGGCGCTGACTTTACGCACCTGTTTTTCCAGGGCTTGCATTGGCAAGGCGTGTTCGCCGTTGGCCAGCAAGTAATACACCAGCAACTCTTCGGTAAAAGGCTCGAGGTTTTTCGGCAGTTGGGCGAAGAACACACCGAGGTTCTCCAGCACTCGATTGCGCGACAGCGCCTTGCCCGCCTCTTCGACACGAATGCCGGCGCCATCGATCAGATACAGCTTGCCATCCTTGCGCAACAAGTTGTCCAGGTGCAGGTCTTCTTGCCACAGACCCTTGGCATGCATCTGGGCGATCGCGCCCAGCGCTTCGGCGAGCACAGCGGTTTGTTCGTCCGCCAACGGCGGCAGGTTTTCGACGGCGAGCCAAGCGTCGGACAGGCTTTGGGCCCCCTCGATAAATTCAAACAGCAGCCAACCACCCTCGCCGTCCTGCAAGCCATCGGCCAGCAGCAACGGCGTGGTCAGGCCTTGCTCAGCCAACAGACGCACACCCGTGAGCTCACGCTGAAAATGCCGCGCCGCCTTGCTGCCCACCAACAACTTGGCCAACACCGGGCGCCCACGCCACACAGCGGCACCCACGTAGCGCTGCCCCGGCAACACCCGTAGCAGGCTCAGCAATTGCAATTGCCCAGGGCCGGCGGCATCCGCCAGGTCGAGGGTCAGTGGCAGGCTGGGGGTACGCCCAGCCGTTTTCAGCTCGGATAAACGCATCAGCGGTTCTCCTTGTGGCTGCGCCGTGCGGTCAGGCGCTGGTGCCAAGTCGACACCAGGGCACTGTCCTCGGGCTGCTCAAGGTACGCCGCCAGCAGTTGGCGCACCTGCGCATCCGACCATTGCGGCGCGCGGCGCAGCAAAGGTTCCAGGTCCTTGACCCGGTCACGCCAGCCGAACAACAGCGGGCGGGTTTTCTCCAGGTCGATCAACTGTGCGGCATACCCCTCACCGACAGGCTGCAGGAAAATATGCTTGGGGTAAAAACAGCCATGCACCTGCCCGACGCTGTGCAGATGACGCGCCAGCTTGCCGCACGCCAACAGGATCGCACTGTGCTGGGCTGCGCTCAATTGCGCCCACTGCTCCAGCAACGAATCCAGGTCATTCCAGCCATCCAGCGCACGGGTGAGCAGCATCGCCCGGCGCTCACCCTTGACCTTGCGCTCACCGAAGAACGCCGCTTGCAGGGCCGGGATGCCGAGCTTTCGATACAGGCTGATGTTGCGAAACTCGCGGGCAAAACTCGGCTCGCCAAACGGGCGGTGCAAGGTGCGCGTGAGGTAGTTGCTCTGGCGCTTGAGATAGTAACCCTGCCCCTCAAGCTCCAGGCGATAGACGCTGCTCCAACCGTCGCCGCTGGTGTTCGGCTCATCCACCGCATCCAGTTGCTTGGCCCACAGGGCGTCGAAGGTCGCCAGGCCGTTGCGCTCAAGCAGAGCACGGTCTTCAGCCGCCAGGAAGTCACTCATTCGCGTCCCTCGAAAAACTTCACCACATGGCGAATTCGCTGTTTGTCCGACGCGGTCAGGTGCGCGCGCTGGCGATATTGCAGGTAGAACCGCAGCCGCTGGGTGGCCGACAAGTGATACTTGGCGACTTTGTCCAGGCAGGCCAGGTCCTTGGTGATGCGGTACTTGAGCCAGAAGCCGCGCCAGAAATCACCGTTGGGGCAGTCGATCAGGTACAGGGTGCGCTGATCGTCCACCAGCAAGTTGCGCCACTTCAAGTCGTTATGGGTGAAGCGGTGATCGTGCATGGTGCGCGTGTATTCGGCGAGCTGGCGGCTGATGCCATCGACCCACCGGGGGTCTTTGAGGCGCTCATCGTGACGCTCGGCCAGCACCGACAGATCTTCGGTCTTGGGCAGCTCACGGGTGATCATGGCGCCACGGTTATAGGCCAGGCCCTTGCGGTCCAGGCCCCAGGCCACCACGTCGGCGGTGGGGATGCCCCACTTGGCGAAACGCTTGAGGTTCTGCCATTCGGATTTCACCCGCGGCCTGCCCAGGTAACGACGCAGGCCCTTGCCGGCACCTACGTAGCGCTTGACGTAATAATTGACCCCGCCACGCTCCACCCGAATCACTTCCGACAACGGGTCGCGGGTCAGCCGCTCGCCTTGCAAGGCGAACACCGCGTCCAGGCTTCCAAAGTCATCCGCCAGGGCGGCGTAGGCAGGTTCCAGATTCCAACCCGCCATCAGATCGCATCCCCGTATCGTTGTTTACGCGCATACAGCTTTGCTGCCATGCGTTGCAGCGCAGACAACAGCGCGGTTTGCTCCGCCAGGATCTGGCGCAGCGGCTGCTGGAAGTAGGCCTTGAGAAAACGCAGCTTGTCGCGCTGGGTCAAGCCGATCTCCAACGCGGAGTAATACAGGCCGGCCAAGTCTTTGTTGCGCCAGCGCACGGGGATCGTCGCACGCACCTGGGCACGGTGCAGGTCGATCACCGACAGCTTGAGGTTGTCGACGCTGATAGGCCGGTCGGTGTGCAGCAGGAAATGGCAGAGGTAGCAGTCACGGTGGTTGACGCCGCCCCGGTGCATCGCGCCCACGGTACGCGCCAGCTCAAGGGTCAAGGCATGCTTGATCGCCGGCACGGGCGGTTGCTTGACCCAGTCCAGGGTCAGGTCTTCCAGGCTGATGATGGGGGTCAGTTCCTGGGTGATGATGAACGAGTGCTGGTCGGCCGGGTTGCTGCCTTTTTCACCGAACGCCACGGCGGTCATGGTCGGTACGCCAAGCGCCTGCAAGCGCTGGATCGCCACCCACTCCTGGCCCGCGCCCAACACCGGTAATTTGGCAGTAACCAGGTTCTTGAGGATTTCGCCCCAGCCGATCCCACGGTGGATCTTCACAAAATAAGGCTGGCCCTCGACCACCGTACGCAACGTACGGCGAGCGGCCAGCTCGCGGAACACCTGGCCTTCCAGCTTCTCGACCTCGGCAAACGCATCGCGTCCGGCCCAGAGGGTCTTGAAGGGTTCGGCTAGAATCAACTTCATCGGTTTGGCTCCGCCAGAATCAGGTCCGCAGCGTACTGCGGCATGCTAAAGAGGTCGGCCGTCTCGGCGAAGGCCAGACCATTGCGACTCCAGGTCGCACGCGCTTGTGGGTCGTCGAGCATATCGACCAGATACTGGTTGAGCTGGGTTTGCTCGAACGGCTCGTCCAACACCCGGCCGCTCTGGGCCTTGTCGATGTAGAACGCGTAGCCGCACACCTGGCTCACCAGTACCGGGAGGCCGGCGACCACCGCTTCGACCAGCACCATGCCGGCCGCCTCGTTGTACGCGGGGTGAATCAACAGGTCCGCCCCCAGCAGGAAACGCGGAATATCATTGCGGCCCTTGAAGAACTGCACCTGGTCGCCCAGGCCCAGCGCCGCGCTCTGCAATTGGAATACTTTGGGGTCGTCCTGGCCGATTACAAATAGCCGGGTGCGTTTCTTCAGCCGCGAAGGCAGGGCGGCCAGCGCCTTGAGGCTGCGGTCGACCCCCTTGGTCTTGAACCCCGAACCGATCTGCACCAACAGCAGATCATCCTCGGCCAAGCCGAATTCAGCGCGGAAATCGGCGCGGATCTCGGCGGCGTTCGGCGGCGCGCGGCGGTCGCGGGCAATACCCGGTGGCAACAGGTGAAAACGCTCGGCCTGGGTGCCGTAATACTGGGTAAACAACTGTTGCTGATGCTCGGACAACACCATGATCTGCGTCTTGGCGTTTTTATCGAACACGGCGCGCTCGTATTCGGCAAAGTGCTTGTAGCGCCCGAACCAGCGATACATCGGGTTGCGCAGGGTCTGGGCCTTGTCCTCGAACACACCGTCGGCGGCAAAATACAGGTCCAACCCCGGCATCTTGTTGAAGCCCACCACGCGGTCCACCGGGCGCTTGGCCAGGTCGGCCTGGATCCAGGCGTAGAGCTTTTCGTTGCGACGGTGGTTGACCAAGGCCTTGACCGGCGCCACCAGCACCTCAAAGCCTGGCGGGATATCGCCTTCCCAGATCAGGGTGTACACCCGAATGCTGTGGCCGCGCTGCTGGCATTCCAGGGCGATGCGCATGAAGTCGCGCTGCAGGCCACCGAAAGGAAAGTACTTGTACAGAACAAAAGCCAGTTGCATCAGTGCTGCTCCTCGGCCAGTAACAACGTGCTCAGCCGGCTTGCGACACGCTCCGGGTTCAGACGCGTGAAGCACAGGGGCGACTCGCGTGCGATGTCGAACCGCCGCAGGTCGTCGGCAGTGGGTTGATAAGTGCACTGTTTTTGCAGGCAAGGCGCACACGGCCAGTCGCTGGCCAAGTGAATCTGGCCCTTGCCGTAGGCACCGGTGAGGCCTGGGTTGGTGGGGCCGAACAGGGAAATGGTCGGCACGTCCAATGCCGCCGCCAAGTGGCCAAGGCCGGTGTCGACGGCCACGCAGGCACGGGCGCTCGCCAAGACACGGGCAACGCCCGCCAGGTTGAGCTTGGGCAACACTTCGGCGTTGGGCAGGCCGAGGGCCAGGCGTTCGGCCCGCGCCTTTTCGGCGGCGTTGCCCCACGGCAGCTTTACGTCCACGCCCAGGCGGCCCATGCGTTCGGCCAGCTCGCGCCAATAGGCTTCGGGCCAGTGCTTGGTGTCCCAGGTAGTACCGTGCAGCAGCAATACGAACGGTTTTTTCGGCGGCAGGCCGAGCAGCTTTTCAACGCTCAGGCCGTAGTCGCCCAGGCGTTGGGGCAGGTCGTAGCCCAGCGCCACGGCGAACAGCTGGCGCAAACGCTCCACCGCATGCTGCCCACGGGCCACGGCCAGGCGCCGCGAATAAAAGCGCGCAGCCAGAGGTTCACGCGCAGAATCTTTGTCGAAGCCAGCGATGGGCGCCCGCACATAGCGGGTCAGCCAGGCGCTTTTGAGCAAGCCCTGGGCGTCGATCACCAGGTCATATTTGGTCGACTGCACCGCCTGCTTGAAGCGCCGCCATTCGCCGCTCTTGACGGTTTGCCAGAGGTTCTTGCGCCAGCGGCGAATCGCTACCGGGATGACCTTGTCGACCGCCGGGTGCCAGGTTGGGATTTCGGCAAAGCCTTCTTCCACCACCCAGTCGAACCGAATACCGGGAACTGCTCGCGCTGCGTCGGTGAGGGCCGGCAAGGCATGGATCACGTCGCCCAGGGATGAGGTCTTGATTACCAGAACCCGCAACTCAATGAACCTCGACCACGTCGCCCTGCAAACGCTGCAAGGCATCGGTTACCGGCTGGGGCAGCAACTGGCGCAGGCAGTTGTAGTGGCCGAAGCGGCAGGTGCGGTCAAAACAGGGGCTGCAATCCAGACCCAGGCGCACCACTTCGACCTTGTCGGCCAACGGCGGAGTGAAGCCTGGGGATGTGGAGCCGTACACGGCCACCAGCGGACGGTTCAGCGCCGCCGCCACATGCATCAGGCCGGAGTCGTTTGACACCACCGAGTCGGCGCACGACAACAGGTCAATGGCCTCAGCCAGGGACGTGTCGCCACTGAGGTTCACCGCTTCTTCACGCAGGCCGGGGATAAGGCGCTGGCGAATGTCTTCACCCACCGAATGATCGTTCTTGGAACCGAACAACCACACCTGCCAGCCTTCGCGGATCTTGGTTTCAGCGACTTTGGCGTAATGCTCCGACGGCCAGCGCTTGGACTCGCCAAACTCGGCGCCCGGGCACAAGGCCAATACGGGCCGATCCAGAGTGAGGCCGAACTTGGCCAGCGCCGCGTCACGGGTCACCGGGTCGATCTGCAAGCTGGGGCGCGGGTACGGCTTGGGCAGTTCAGCGCCCGGCTCGTAGGCCAAAGCCATAAAGCGTTCGATCATCAACGGGTAACGGGCTTTATCCAGGGTGCGCACGTCATTGAGCAGCACATAGCGAAACTCGCCGCGCCAGCCGGTGCGCTTGGGGATACCGGCAAAGTACGGCACCAGCGCCGACTTCAGCGAGTTAGGCAGCAGGATCGCCTGGTCGTACTGGCCCGCCATGGACTTGCCGATGCGTCGGCGGGTCGCCAACTCCAGGGCACCGTGGCCGAGCGGGAAGCTCAAGGCCTTGCGCACCTCGGGCATGCGCTCAAGGATCGGCCGGCTCCACTCAGGGGCGAGCACGTCGATCTGGCAGTCTGGATAGCGCAGGCGCAGGCACTGAAACAGTGTCTGTGCCATCACCATGTCACCGACCCAACTGGGCCCAACGATCAGAATATTCATGTAGTTTCCACAAACGATGCGGGGAGGCCTATGCCTCCCCGCCTCGATAATGACTGTAGATCGCGGTGCGCCAGGGAGCATCTTTATGTGGGAGTTGGCTTGCCTGCGATCGCATCACCTCGGTATCCCTGATAAACCGAGGCGCCTGCATCGCGGGCAAGCCCGGCTCCCACATTAATCCGCACCCCATATAAAAATTGGCGTCGCCAATCAGTCGAATTTCAATTTAAGCCCAGCACCTGCCAGATTCGCATCACCTGTCGCCGCTCGTCGGCGAACTGGTCCCCGGCTACCGTACCGGCCTCGTTCTGCAAAGCCTGGCGGTGCGCGGCTGAGCGGTAGGCCTTGTACACTTCACGCAGCAAATGGGCATCGGCGGCGGGCATCAGCCCGACCTGCTCCAGGCCCTCCAGAATGCGGATATTGTCGGTGTAGCGCAGCAACGATGGATGTTGCGCAGACCACGCCAAAGCCGCGTATTGCACCATAAATTCAATATCGACGATACCTCCGGCGTCCTGCTTGAGGTCGAACAGCGCCGTGGCCTCGAAGGCATTGGCGCCCCTGCCGGCCGTCGTGGCCTTGGTGCCCAGGTTGTCACGCATCTTGGCACGCATCTCGCTGACCTCCTGGCGCAGCTTCTCCAAGTCCCGCTCACGCCCCAACACGTTAGCCCGTACCTGCTCGAACGCCTGGCCCACGTCCTGGCTGCCCACCAGCACCCGCGCGCGGATCAGGGCCTGATGTTCCCAGGTCCAGGCTTCATTTTGTTGATAGCGATCAAACGCCCCCAGGGAACTCACCAACAAGCCGGATGCGCCGGAAGGTCGCAGGCGCATGTCCACTTCATACAACTGGCCGGAGTTGGTCTGGGTGGTCAGCAGGTGAATGATGCGCTGGCCCAGGCGTGTAAAGAATTGCGCGCCATCGATCGGCTTGGCACCGTCCGTCTCGGCCTGGGGGTCGCCGTCATGGATAAACACCAGGTCCAGGTCCGAACCATGCCCCAGTTCGATGCCGCCCACTTTTCCATAACCGACAATGATGAACCCAGGATCGCACAGGGTGCCGTCCAGTCGCTGCGGCGAGCCGTGACGGGCGACCGTCTGGCGCCAGGCCAGGGCCAGCACTTGTTCAAGAATCGCTTCGGCCAGCCAGGTGAGGTAGTCGCTGACCTTCATCAACGGCAGGCTGCCGGCGATTTCCGAGGCGGCCACCCGCAGGCGGTGCGCCAGCTTGAAATGGCGCAAGGCTTCCATTTGTTGCTCAAGGTCATCTTCGGGAATGCGCGTGAGGCGCTCGCGCAACTCAGCGGCCAGTTCCGGCGCCAGCGGCGGCTTGAACAAGCGGCCTTCGTTGAGCAATTCATCCAGCAACAGCGGGAAACGGGTGATCTGCTCGGCGATCCACGGGCTGGCTGCGCACAAGGTCAACAGGCGGCGCAAGGCGTCGGGGTTCTCGGTCAGCAACACCAGGTAGGCCGAACGCCGGGCCACGGCTTCTACCAGCGGCAATACGCGTTCCAGCACCAGGTCGGGGTTGGCATGTTCAACGGCCTGGGCCAGCAGGCGCGGGATGAACGCATCCAGGCGCTCGCGCCCCAGGCGCTGCATGGCGCGCAACTGCGGGCTGGCACGCAGGCTGGCCAAGGCCTTGAGGGCCTTGGGGGCATCGGTGAAACCGCCTTCACTCAACTGGCGGCACGCGGCGTCGTCATCCTGGGACTCCTCCCACAACGGCAGCCATTCACCACCGACCACCAATTCGCTTTCTTCGCCCTCTTCTTCATCAGGGTCGGCAATCACTTGGCGAAAGTGCCAGTCCACACGGCCACGCCAGTACATCAGGCGCTCATGGAACACGGCCCAGTCACTGAAGCCCAACATAAAGGCAATGCGTGCCTGGTCTTCGGGGCTGTCCGGCAGCATTTGCGTCTGGCGGTCGGCAATCGCCTGGATCGCATGTTCGGTGTAGCGCAGGAACTCGTAACCGCTGCGCAGCTCGCTGATCACCGCCGCGGGCAAATACCCCTGGCCTTCCAGCGTGCCCAGCACGTTCAACAGCGGGCGTTGCTGCAGGCTGAGGTCGCGGCCGCCATGGATCAGTTGGAATGCCTGGGCGATAAATTCCACCTCACGAATGCCGCCCGCGCCCAGCTTGATATTGTCGGCCATGCCCTTTCGCCGTACTTCCTGCTGGATCAGTTGCTTCATGGTGCGCAGCGCTTCGATGGCCGAGAAGTCCAGATAACGGCGATAGACAAACGGGCGCAGCATGTCGAGCAGTTGCGCGCCAGCCGCCTGGTCGCCGGCCACCACCCGCGCCTTGATCATGGCGTAGCGCTCCCAGTCCCGGCCCTGGTCCTGGTAGTACTGCTCCAGCGCGTTGAAGCTGAGCACCAGGGCGCCGGCCGAACCGTAGGGACGCAGGCGCATGTCGACGCGGAAGACAAAACCGTCGACGGTCATCGGGTCCAGGGCCTTGATCAGTTTTTGACCCAGGCGAATAAAGAACTCCTGATTATCCAGGGCGCGCTTCACGCCCACCGTCTCGCCGCCCTCGGGGTAGGCGAAGATCAGGTCGATATCCGACGACAGGTTCAGCTCCACTGCACCGAGCTTGCCCATGCCGAGGATGACCATGTGCTGTGCCTCGCCGCTGCGTGCGCCGGTCGGCGTGCCGAACTGGGCGCAGTGGCGCTGGTACAGCCATTGATAGGCCTGGTCGATGCAGGCGTCGGCCATGTCGGACAGGTCGCGACAGGTTTGCACCAGGTCGGCCTGGCGTGTGATGTCGCGCCAGATGATGCGCACCTGCTGGCGCGTGCGTTGGCGGCGCAGCACACGGCCTAGTTCATCTTCTGTTTCGGCCTGTTGCACGGCACCGGCTATCTGGCTGCATAGCTCGCCAGGCGCAAAGCCGCGGTCCAGCTCGCCCCAGGCCACCAGCTCCAGCAACATCAAAGGGTCACGAACACTCTGTTCAATGACGAAATCACTGGCGGCGCACACGCGGGCGAAGTCGGCCCACCGTTGCGGCGTCCACGCAGAAAGGCCATGATCGTCATCCAGCGCGGCCACCGCGTCACGAAATGACTGCTCGGCCCGGTTGGCGTAAGGCAACAGAATGGCCGGCAGTTCGGCCAGCGTTGGAAGGCTCATGGTCTATCCTTGATCGGCGTGTAAATGGCGTGTAGTTGTGAAGGCAAGAGCCATGCTCGGTGAAGGACTGTCGAACAAAGGTTAGAAATAGCTGAAATTAAATTAATCTTGGCAGGCAACATCAAAGTTTCACCTTTTCTTGTTCGCAATAGACCAACAATAACGATTATGCTCACCAGCAAGACCGAGCCATACGCTCAGTCTTGTGTAGTTTTACTACTCGTATATACATTCGAAAGGCTGAAATGGCCGACGATTTGTAGTAAAACTACAGGACGCCGAAGCAACCTTCGGCCATCCAAGAATTTATGTCGTCTGCCCACAAGGCCAGTCGCAAACTTCAGGCAACCGATTCTGGTAGCCTTTCCGCCCTGGAGCAAGCCATGCAAGACCTCGATCCCGTCGAAACCCAGGAATGGCTGGACGCCCTGGAATCGGTTCTCGACAAAGAAGGCGAAGACCGTGCTCACTACCTGATGACCCGTATGGGCGAACTCGCGACCCGCAGCGGCTCGCAACTGCCTTACGCCATCACTACGCCGTACCGCAACACCATCCCCGTTACCCACGAAGCACGCATGCCTGGCGACCTGTTCATGGAACGCCGCATTCGCTCGCTGGTACGCTGGAACGCCATGGCGATGGTAATGCGCACGAACTTGAAAGATTCGGACCTGGGCGGTCACATCTCCAGCTTCGCTTCCAGCGCAACCCTGTATGACATCGGCTTCAACTACTTCTTCCAGGCCCCGACCGACGAACACGGCGGCGACCTGATCTACTTCCAGGGCCACACCTCGCCAGGCGTCTACGCCCGTGCGTTCATGGAAGGTCGCATCAGCGAAGAACAAATGAACAACTTCCGCCAGGAAGTCGACGGTCAGGGCCTGTCGTCCTACCCGCACCCTTGGCTGATGCCTGATTTCTGGCAGTTCCCGACCGTTTCCATGGGTCTGGGCCCGATCCAGGCGATCTACCAGGCACGTTTCATGAAGTACCTGGAAGCCCGCGGCTTCATTCCGGAAGGCAAGCAGAAAGTCTGGTGCTTCCTGGGCGACGGCGAGTGCGACGAGCCGGAATCCCTGGGCGCCATCTCCCTGGCCGGCCGCGAGAAGCTCGACAACCTGATCTTCGTCATCAACTGCAACCTGCAGCGCCTCGACGGCCCGGTTCGCGGCAACGGCAAGATCATCCAGGAACTCGAAGGCGTGTTCCGCGGTGCTCAGTGGAATGTGACCAAAGTCATCTGGGGCCGTTTCTGGGACCCACTGCTGGCCAAGGACGTCGACGGTATCCTGCAACGTCGCATGGACGAAGTCATCGACGGCGAGTACCAGAACTACAAAGCCAAGGACGGCGCGTTCGTCCGCGAGCACTTCTTCAACACGCCTGAACTCAAGGCCATGGTTGCCGACCTGTCCGACGACGAGATCTGGAAGCTCAACCGTGGCGGCCACGACCCGTACAAGGTCTACGCGGCGTACCACGAAGCGGTCAACCACAAAGAACAACCCACCGTCATCCTGGCCAAGACCATCAAGGGTTATGGCACCGGTGCCGGCGAAGCGAAGAACACCGCGCACAACACCAAGAAAGTCGATGTCGACAGCCTGAAGTTGTTCCGCGACCGCTTCGACATCCCAGTCAAGGACGAAGAGCTGGAGAACCTGCCGTTCTTCAAGCCGGAGCCAAACAGCGCCGAAGCCCGCTACCTGAGCGAGCGTCGCAGCGCACTGGGCGGTTTCGTGCCACAGCGCCGCGCCAACAGCTTTAGCGTACCGACGCCAGACCTGAGCACCCTCAAGGCTATCCTTGACGGCTCGGGCGACCGTGAAATCTCCACCACCATGGCCTTCGTGCGCATCCTGGCGCAGCTGGTCAAGGACAAGGACATCGGCCCGCGCATCGTCCCGATCATCCCGGACGAAGCCCGTACCTTCGGTATGGAAGGCATGTTCCGTCAGTTGGGCATCTACTCCTCCGTCGGCCAGCTCTACGAGCCAGTCGATAAAGACCAGGTGATGTTCTACAAGGAAGACAAGAAGGGCCAGATCCTCGAAGAAGGCATCAACGAAGCGGGCGCCATGAGCTCCTTCATCGCTGCCGGTACTTCGTACTCCAGCCACAACCAGCCAATGCTGCCGTTCTACATCTTCTACTCGATGTTCGGCTTCCAGCGTATCGGCGACCTGGCCTGGGCCGCTGGCGACAGCCGCACCCGTGGCTTCCTGATCGGCGGCACCGCCGGCCGCACCACGCTGAACGGCGAAGGCCTGCAACACGAAGACGGTCACAGCCACATCCTGGCTGCCACCATCCCGAACTGCCGCACCTTTGATCCAACCTACGGCTATGAGCTGGCGGTGATCATCCAGGACGGCATGAAGAAGATGACCGAAGAGCAGCAGGACGTTTTCTACTACATCACCGTGATGAACGAGTCCTACCAGCAGCCAGCCATGCCGGCCGGTGTGGAAGAAGGCATCATCAAGGGCATGTACCTGCTCGAAGAAGACACCAAGGAAGCGGCGCACCACGTACAGCTGATGGGCTCCGGCACCATCCTGCGTGAAGTACGTGAAGCGGCGAAGATCCTGCGTGACGAGTTCAACGTCGGCGCCGACGTGTGGAGCGTTACCAGCTTCAACGAACTGCGCCGCGACGGCCTGGCCGTGGAGCGCAGCAACCGCCTGCACCCTGGCCAGAAACCAGCCAAGAGCTACGTCGAAGAGTGCCTGGCCGGCCGTAAGGGTCCAGTCATTGCCTCTACCGACTACATGAAACTGTTTGCAGAACAAATTCGCCAGTGGGTCCCGTCCAAGGAATTCAAAGTCCTGGGCACCGATGGTTTCGGCCGCAGTGACAGCCGCAAGAAGCTGCGTCACTTCTTCGAAGTCGACCGTCACTTCGTGGTGTTGGCAGCCCTGGAAGCCTTGGCTGACCGTGGTGAGATCGAACCCAAGGTGGTGGCTGACGCCATCGTCAAGTTCGGGATCAACCCGGAAAAACGCAACCCACTGGACTGCTGAGGAGATTTTTTGTGAGCGAACTCATTCGCGTACCTGACATCGGCAGCGGTGAAGGTGAAGTAATCGAGCTGTTTGTGAAGGTCGGCGACACCGTCGAAGCCGACCAGAGCATCCTGACCCTGGAGTCGGACAAGGCGAGCATGGAAATCCCTGCTCCCAAGGCCGGCGTGGTCAAGAGCCTGAAAGTGAAGCTGGGCGACCGCCTGAAGGAAGGCGACGAACTGCTGGAGCTGGAAATCGAAGGCGCTGCTGATGCAGCCCCTGCGGCCGCGGCTCCGGCCGCCGCTGCACCTGCTGCTGAAAAGCCTGCCGCTGCCGAGGCTGCTCCAGCCCCGGCCGCTGCACCTGCCGCCGCGACCGTCCAGGACATTCACGTCCCGGACATCGGCTCGTCGGGCAAGGCCAAGATCATCGAGCTGCTGGTCAAGGTCGGCGACACCGTCGAAGCCGACCAGTCGCTGATCACCCTGGAGTCCGACAAGGCCTCCATGGAGATCCCATCGCCGGCTGCAGGCGTAGTGGAAAGCATTGCGGTCAAGCTGGAAGACGAAGTCGGCACCGGTGATTTCATCCTCAAGCTCAAAGTACAAGGTGCTGCGCCAGCCGCCGCACCAGCACCGGCTGCTGCTCCGGCTGCCAAGGCTGAAGCGGCACCTGCCGCTGCTGCCCCTGCACCGGCCGCAAAAGCCGAAGCTGCGCCCGCCCCTGCGGCTGCCGCACCTGCGCCAAGCGGTGCCAAGGTTCACGCCGGCCCAGCCGTGCGTCAGCTGGCCCGTGAATTTGGCGTCGAGCTGAGCGCTGTTGCGGCCAGCGGCCCTCACGGCCGTGTGCTGAAGGAAGACGTGCAGGTTTACGTCAAAGCCATGATGCAAAAAGCCAAGGAAGCTCCGGCTGCCGGCGGCGCTACCGGTGGTTCGGGCATTCCGCCGATCCGTACCGTAGATTTCAGCCGCTTCGGCGAAATCGAAGAAGTGCCGATGACCCGCCTGATGCAAATCGGCGCGGCAGGCCTGCACGCCAGCTGGCTGAACATTCCGCACGTGACTCAATTCGACCAGGCCGATATCACCGACCTGGAAGCGTTCCGCGTTGCGCAGAAAGCCGTGGCCGAGAAGGCCGGCGTAAAGCTGACCGTGCTGCCACTGCTGCTCAAGGCCTGCGCACACCTGCTCAAGGAACTGCCGGACTTCAACAGCTCGCTGGCGCCAAGCGGCAAAGCGATCATTCGCAAGAAGTACGTGCACATCGGCTTTGCGGTCGACACCCCGGATGGCCTGCTGGTACCGGTCATCAAGAACGTCGATCAGAAGAGCCTCCTGCAACTCGCTGGCGAAGCGGCTGCGCTGGCTGCCAAGGCCCGCGACAAGAAGCTCACCCCGGACGACATGCAGGGCGCCTGCTTCACCATCTCCAGCCTGGGCCACATTGGCGGCACTGGCTTCACGCCAATCGTCAACGCGCCGGAAGTGGCGATCCTGGGTGTGTCCAAGGCCACCATCCAGCCTGTGTGGGACGGTAAAGCGTTCCAACCCAAGCTGATGCTGCCACTGTCGCTGTCCTACGATCACCGTGTGATCAACGGCGCCGCGGCTGCGCGCTTCACCCAGCGCCTGAGCCAGTTGCTGAACGACATCCGCACCATCCTGCTGTAAGTCGCAGGGCCTTCCCGTTACCTGGAAGGCCCTTGCCACACCGATTTCCGAGCGCCACGCTCGCACCTCAACCCCGCCACTTGGCGGGGCTTTTTTTGCCTGTATTTTGTAGGAGCGAGCTTGCTGTGGCGAGGGAGCTTGCTCCCGCTGGAGTGCGAAGCGCTCCCAAGATTTTGGGGCCGCTGCGCAGCCCAGCGCAAGCAAGCTTGCTCGCCACACGCAAGCACCCTACCTGCGTCAACGCACCACCGATCACCCCAATTACAGAAATCCCTCGCGCGGCCGATAACAGGCTTATAGCACTTAGCCTTCATCCTCTCTTGTCACTGCGTCCTGCATGATGCAACCTTGCCGCAGTCGACAGTCAAGAGGGCGTGAGCCCAGCGCAGTGCGCATTTTCCCAAGCGAGTTTCCCCATGAAAAGCCAACCCGATGTCGCCCGTATGGCGGCCGAGGTAGTGACGCAATTACCGGTGCCTTCGCGCCTCGGTATGCTGCGTTTCGAGCGGCTTAATGAGGCAAGCTGGGCCCTGCTCTACCTCGATCCCAATTGCGAACGCCAGTTCGGCCTGCCGGCGGTAGAACTCTGCGCCTTGATCGGCACGCCCTACGCCAGCCTGATGGAACCCCAGGCGCGTTACCAGTTGCACGATGCGATTCAGCAACAACTGGCCCACAGCCCCCATTATCTGGTGCGCTACAACCTGCACACCCATGATGGCCCGCTGAGCGTGCTGGAGATGGGCGAGGCCTACAAACAACATAACCGCCACTTGGTGCGCGGCTACCTGATGGTGGTTGAGGGACTGTTCAGCGAGACCAGCGCGCCCGCCCCAACCGTCGACCTGGAAAACCAGAACAGCCGCCTGCAGATCGCCCTGGAGCTCAACCAGCGGGCGCAGCAGGAACAGTTGCAGCACCTGGAACGGGTGCGCGCCCAGCAAGAACTGATCCTGCTGCTGGCGCGCCAACGCTATACCACGCCCAACTCCCTGCAAGAAGCCGCTGAACTGATCACGCGCAGCGCCTGCGACATCTACCAGATCGACTGCGCCAGCATCTGGAACCTCGAAGGCCATCATCTGGTACCGATCTCCGCCTATCACCGCGCCGATCAACAACACCATCTGCCTGAAGCCATTGATGCCAGCGGCTTCCCGGATTATCTGGAGGCCCTGCACTCCAGCCGCGCCATCGACGCCACCCACGCCCTGCGCGACCCACGCACCCGGGAAATGGCCGAAAGCCTGCGCGCCAAGGACATCCACGCGATGCTCGACGCCAGCATCCGTGTCGACGGCCAGGTCGTCGGCGTGCTGTGCCTGGAGCAAGGTGGCAGCCCGCGCGCCTGGCAGTCCGATGAGATCGCATTCGCCGGCGAGCTGGCAGACCAGTTCGCCCAAGTCATCAACAACCACAACCGCCGCACTGCCACCAGCGCCCTGCACTTGTTCCAGCGCGCCGTGGAGCAAAGCGCCAACGCGTTTTTGCTGGTCAATTGCGACGGCGTGGTGGAGTACGTCAACCCCAGCTTCACCGCGATTACCCAATACAGCGCCGAAGAAGTCCACGGCCATCGCCTGGCCCAACTGCCAGCTCTGGAGAACCTCAGCGAATTGCTGTTCGACGCGCCTTCGGCCTTGGCCAAAAGCAACAGCTGGCAAGGCGAGTTCAAGAGCCGCCGCAAAAACCTGGAACCCTACTGGGGCCAGCTGTCGATTTCCAAGGTGTATGGCGACAACCGCGAGCTGACCCACTACATCGGCATCTACGAAGACATCACCCAGACCAAGCTGGCGCAGCAGCGCATCGAACGCCTGGCCTACACCGACAACCTGACCAACCTGGGCAATCGCCCGGCGTTCATTCGCAACCTCGACGAGCGCTTTGCCCGCGACAGCGACAGCCCGATCAGCCTGCTGTTGGTGGACATCGACAACTTCAAGCGCATCAACGACAGCCTCGGCCACCAGACTGGCGACAAGTTGCTGATCAGCCTGGCGCGCCGCCTGCGCAACAGCTTGAGCAGCGGCGGCAGCCTGGCGCGTTTTGCCAGTAACGAATTCGCGGTGCTGTTGGACGATGCCGACCTTGAGACCGGCCAGCAGGTGGCCAGCCAGTTACTGACCACCCTCGACAAGCCGATGTTCGTCGACAACCAGTTGATCAGCGTCACCGGTTCCGTGGGCCTGGCCTGCGCGCCGCTACATGGCCGCGACCCGCAGACCCTGATGCGCAACGCCGGCCTGGCCCTGCACAAGGCCAAAGCCAACGGTAAGCACCAGGTGCAAGTGTTTACCGAAGCGCTGAATGCCGAGGCCAGCTACAAGCTATTCGTGGAAAACAACCTGCGCCGTGCCCTGACCCAGAACGAGCTGGACGTGTTCTACCAGCCCAAGCTATGCCTGCGCAGCGGCCGCCTGCTGGGCATGGAAGCGCTGTTGCGCTGGAACCACCCGGAAAAAGGCATGATCCGTCCCGATCAGTTCATCAGCGTGGCTGAAGAAACCGGGCTGATTATCCCCATCGGCAAATGGATCGCGCGCCAGGCCTGCCGCATGAGCCGGCAATTGACGGCCGCAGGCCTGGGCAACTTGCAGGTGGCCATCAACCTGTCGCCCAAGCAATTCTCCGATCCGGACCTGGTGGCCTCGATTGCCACCATCCTCAAGGAGGAACAGCTGCCGGCCAACCTGCTGGAGCTGGAGCTGACCGAAGGTTTGCTGCTGGAAGCCACTGAAGATACGCGCCTGCAACTGGACCAGCTCAAGAGCTTCGGCCTGACCCTGGCGATGGACGACTTCGGTACCGGTTACTCGTCGCTGAGCTACTTGAAAAAATTCCCCATCGACATCATTAAGATTGATCGCAGCTTTATCCATGAAATCCCGGACAACCAGGACGACATGGAAATCACCTCGGCGGTGATCGCCATGGCCCACAACCTCAAACTCAAGGTCGTGGCCGAAGGCGTCGAAACCGCTGAGCAGTTGGCGTTCCTGCGCCGGCACCGTTGCGACGTGGGCCAGGGCTACCTGTTCGACCGCCCGATCCCGGGTGCCGAGCTGATGCAGAGGCTTAAACGCTACCCGCGCGGGCCAATCGCCTGACAGCGCTGTAACACTCGGGCACACTGGCTGCCTGACAATTTACTGTTACTCAACCTGACGAGAGGACTGATCATGGTCTTGCGCTCGGAAATTCTGGTGAACAAAAACGTGCTGCCTACTCAAGAACAAGCGTTGCCTGGTCGTGAAACCCCGATGAAGTTGCCCGAAACGCACTTCGTCAACGGCAACCCACTGCTGGGCCCGTTCCTGGATGATGTCGGCTTTGCGATCTTCGGCCTGGGCTGCTTCTGGGGCGCAGAACGCAAGTTCTGGCAGCGCGACGGCGTGGTCAGCACCGTGGTTGGCTACGCCGGCGGCTTTACGCCCAACCCGACTTATGAAGAAGTCTGCTCGGGCCTGACCGGCCATAGCGAAGTGGTGCTGGTGGTGTATGACCAGGCCAAGGTGAAATACGAAGACCTGCTGAAAATGTTCTGGGAACTGCACAACCCGACCCAGGGCATGCGCCAGGGCAACGACATCGGCAGCCAGTACCGTTCGGTGATCTACGCCACCACGCCTGAGCAACTGGCGGCGGCCAAGGCCAGTGCTGAGGCGTATCAGCAAGAGCTGAGCAAGGCCGGCCTGGGTGAGATCACCACGGAAATCGAAGAGGCCCCGACGGTGTACTTCGCCGAGGCGTATCACCAGCAGTACCTGGCGAAGAATCCCCAGGGTTACTGCGGGATCGGCGGCACAGGCGTGACCTGCCCGATCTAGGGTCAACATAAACCAAATGTGGGAGGGGGCTTGCCCCCGATAGCGGAGTGTCAGTTACGGATGTAGTGGCTGATACTCAGCAATCGGGGGCAAGCCCCCTCCCACATTGGGTTGTGTTTGGCTGGAAAGGCGGTTACTCGGCGATCAACCAATCCATCTGCCAGCCACCCTGGGTCTGGCCCAGTTGCTTGGACAACCACGGCAGCAACTCACGCAATTCCTCTTCCAGGCCCCACGGCGGGTTGGCAATCGCCAGGCCCGAGCCGGTGAGGGTATTGGGCGTATCCAGCGGATGCACCAGCAACTCCACACGCAGCAGCTTCGGCGCACCGGTACCGGCCAGGTCCTGATAGAAACGGCGCAACATGCGCTGGTCTTTCACCGGGTACCAGATCGCCGCGACCGTCTGGCGCATACGGCTGACGGCCTCCTTGAGGGATGCCGCACAACGCTGCATTTCGTCGAGTTTTTCAAACGGTGGGTCGATCAGCATCAGCGCGCGCTTTTCCGGCACTGGCAGCAAGGCCCGTGGCACGTGCCAGCCTTCGCCCAGGTGCACTTTGACGCGGCGATCACCCTTCATGTTGTCCTTGAGCAGCACGCCATCTTCAGGGTGCTTCTCGTTGAGCAGCACACGGTCCTGGGGCCGCGTGAGGCGGCGCGCCAGTTCCGGCGAGCCCGGGTAGTAGCGCAACTGGCCGTCCGGGTTCATCTCGTGCAACACGCGCATATAGTCGGCGGTAAGCGGCGGCAGGTCGCTTGCGCCCCACAGGCGGGCGATGCCTTCCAGGTACTCACCGGTGCGGTTGGCCTGGTCGCCCTGCAAGTCGTACAAGCCAATGCCTGCGTGAGTGTCGAGGTAGGCGAACGGCTGTTCCTTGCGCGACATCAGGGCGATGAGGCGGGTCAAGGTCAGGTGTTTGAAGACATCGGCATGGTTGCCGGCGTGAAAGGCGTGACGATAATTCATGGTTGCTCCTGCGCAGGGGGCGAAGTTTACCTTCTACCGGCGCAAAGGTGCAGGGCCGCATGGCGGGCGGCACGGACGTCACGCTATCGCCAGGGGCTCAACTGAGCTGCGAGGCAAGGTAATCAGCCAATGCCCCATGGCTGATTTGCGGCCTGCGTGCGAAATAGATGATCTTGTGCTGCAAGATCGCTGGCGTAAACGCGGTATAGAGGTCAGGGCGCTGCTTCTGGAGCCATTGCAGCAGATTGTCGACCAGCACCTTTGGTGAATGTTGCGCCATATGCTTGAGCAACGATGCCGGTACCTGCCACCAGGGGCTGGCCGGGGCCGCAGTGACGGGTTTGGCCGCCACCGACAGCGGCTGGCCGTTGATCAAGTAGCGCTGGAACACTGGCAATACGCGCCCGGCCTCGTCGCCTAATAGCTGCAACATCGGCAAAAGGTGCGCGCCGTCCCAGAAACGCAAAAACACCGGTTGGCTTTCCGGCAGGTACACCTGGGTCAAACCCTTCAAATGCGCGATCACCACCTCCAGCGGGCTGGATGAGACCGCCAGCCAGCCCCAATCCGACGCTTGGGTGGTGGCTATCCAATCGAGAAAAGCACTGCTCGGCTCAACGATGCCAACGTAGGGCATGACCTCATCCCAGTCAGCGTAGGCCGTGCCCGCCCAGATCGGATGCGGCATCTTTGCAGCGGCCGTGGCTTGCCAGGCGGCGAGCGGCTTGGCGTCGCTGGCATTGCCCAGCACGGCGTACAGCTGTTCATCAGGCTGCAACGGGTAGTGCGCCAGCCAGGCATTGGGCGTCAAGAGCGCGGGCATCAGGACGCACTCCGCCTATGGGCGTCGATGTCGCACTGGCCGTTCTTGCAGCGCTCGCATTCTTCGCAGAACGGCGCGCTGCGTTTCAGGCTGACCACTTGTGCACGGCTTAACGGCGCGGGAATCGCTGTCAATACAGCCTCTTTCAACCCGGGCATTAACGGCGCCGGCGTCGGGGCAGGCGCGCTGCCGAGCTGGATCGGCACGCTGCTGAATATCCCGCCCCCTGACAACGTGATCGACTGCCCGCCCGCCTGGATCGTCACGCTGGCACCCGCATCAATGATGATGCTTTGCCCGGCCCCCAGCGCAATGATTTGCCCGGCACGCATGTGCTGCGAACCGCCAACCACTAGATGGTCATCCTGCTCGAGCTGCGTCAAACGGTTGCCGTGGGTGATGCGCTGCTCTTCGCCCCGCAGCTCATGGCGCGACTCGCCGCCCACCTGCACGCGACGCTGGTTATCGACCTGTACCTGCTGGTCGTGCAACACATGTTGGGTCCAGTCCCGCTGGGCGCGCAAGTAGATTTCCTCGGCACCCTTGCGGTCCTCGATACGCAGTTCATTGTAGCCACCACCGCCAGGGCTGCTCTGGCTACGCCAGAGACTACGGGTCTTGTCCGCGGGCAGGTCGAGGGGCACTGGCGTGGCGGCGTTGGGCAGGCACCCCACCACCAGCGGCATGTCCATGTCGCCATTGACGAACCCCACCAGCACCTCCATACCGACCCGGGGGATCAGCACCACGCCATAACGGTCATGGGCCCAGCCGCTGGCTACCCGCAGCCAGCAACTGGAATGGTCGTTGTGCTCACCGACACGATCCCAGGCCAGTTGCACCTTGACCCGGCCGTACTCGTCACAGTGGACCTCACTGTCAACCGGGCCGGTAACCACCGCGCTTTGATACCCCGATACCGTCGGGCGCGGCTGCTCCGGCAAAGGCGGACGAAACACCGCATCCCATGGCGCGGCGACAAATGTGTTGCGATACCCCTGGCGCAGCTCCCCACCCTCCTCCTCGGTAACCGCCTCCTCCAGCACCTGCGGTTGTTTGCCTTCATGGCGCACCTGCGTCACTAACCACAAGTCATTCCAGTCCTCGCGGGGGTGCTCGCGCAACTGTAAAAACCGACCACTGGCCAACGCCAGCTCATCGCCCTGGCCATGGGCACTGCGATAGTCGCTGCGGTGCCGCTCCAAGCCACGCTGGGCGAGGTATCGGCCATGGGCTCGGTCGGAAAAGTTGCCGGGGTAGCGCTGTGCTTCAAGCTTGGGCAATGACTCATCGACGGCTGCGCTTTCCAGCTCGACATGGGGTTTGCGAAAGTCGTAATCGCGAAGATTCAACGCTGTGGTGCAGGTCGCCAATTGCAAGGTGAAGCGCTTGATCGCAGGGCTAGCGGCGACCATTCCCGAACCAGGCCGGTACGGCGTGGGCTGATCTGCCTGGGCAAATACGGTCTGATCATCGCCAAACACCAGCAGGTGCCCTTCGGAGGAATGCTGGAAGTGATAGTGAATACCCAGCTCGGCACACAGGCGCTGGATGAACGCCAGGTCGCTCTCGCCGAACTGCACGCAATATTCACGCTCAGGGTAATCACCGCTCAACCGGAACTCGAAGCGGTCACTGTGAATCCCCTGCCCGGCCAGCACTTGGGCAACAATCTGCGGCACCGTCTTATGCTGGAAAATACGCTGGTGACTGCTGTGCGCCAGATACGCCAGATGCGGCGCAAGGCTGAGCTGGTAACGCGTCAAGCGCCGGCCCGAGTCGCCCTGGGCAACCCGATACACCAGGCCGTGAACGCCATGCCCCTGATCGTCGAAGCCCAAGTACACCTGGCGATGCAGCAAGCCCTCCAGGTCGATATCCGGCTGCTCGCTGACCAGCTCAAGTTCAAAACGATAGGGCTGGCTGATGGCCTCGGTGCCGTCGAACGCGAACACCTCGAAATCACTCGGCGCCCCATCCAGGGCCAGGGTAAATGCAGGTTGGTTGGCAGGAGCGAACATCCGGTGTTTCTCTGCGAAGGGTGGGCGGCCGATTCTGCACCAGCCGTTCGCCTGGCCGAGCGCTGCCTCGGCAAATAAGTAAGGTCCTACGTGAGCACCGCTGGAACCCACAGGCATCGACGGCAATTGCACCAATCAGCCCACACAAAAAAAGGCCCAGCGTCCTTCGGACGTGGGCCTTTCTTGTTCGTTCAGCAGGCGTTAAACGCCCAGCGAATTACTTGTTCAAGTTGTAATCTTTTTCCGCAGCATCAAAACGCTCGACCATGCCCACCGTCGGTGCGCCCATCTTGCTCACGAAGTAGATCGCCAGGCTGGCGAAGATGAAGCCTGGGATGATTTCGTACAGGCCCAGCAATTCGAAGTGCTTCCACACGATCACGGTGATCGCGCCGACCAGGATGCCGGCCAGTGCGCCGTTGCGGGTCATGTGTTTCCAGATGACCGAGATCAGTACCACAGGGCCGAAGGCTGCACCGAAACCGGCCCAGGCGTAGCTGACCAGGCCCAGAACGCGGTTTTCCGGGTTGGCGGCCATGGCGATGGCGATCAAGGCCACGACCAGCACCATCAGCCGCCCGACCCATACCAATTCAAGCTGGGAAGCGCCTTTGCGCAGGAACGCCTTGTAGAAGTCTTCGGTCAGGGCGCTGGAGCACACCAACAGTTGGCAGCTCAGGGTGCTCATCACAGCCGCCAGAATGGCCGACAGCAACACACCGGCAACCCATGGGTTGAACAGGATTTTGGCCAGTTCGATAAACACCCGCTCTGGGTTTTCAGTCACCGGGCCTGCCACTTCCGGGTGTGCCGAGAAGTAAGCGATACCGAAGAAGCCTACCGCCACGGTGCCGCCCAGGCACAGGATCATCCAGGTCATGGAAATGCGACGCGCCTTGGCGATCGACTTAACCGAGTCCGCCGCCATGAAACGCGCGAGGATGTGCGGCTGGCCGAAATAGCCCAGGCCCCAGCCCATCAACGAGATAACGCCGATGAAGGTGGTGTTTTTCAGCATGTCGAAGCTGGTCGGGTCCTTGGCTTCAATGGCCAGGAAGGTGGTGTCTACGCCGCCGGTGGCCAGCAGCACGATGATCGGCGTGAGGATCAGCGCGAAGATCATCAGCGTGGCTTGCACGGTGTCGGTCCAGCTGACTGCCAGGAAACCACCGATGAAGGTGTAGGCAATAGTCGCTGCAGCACCGGCCCACAGCGCGGTCTCGTAGGACATGCCGAAGGTGCTTTCGAACAGGCGGGCGCCGGCGACGATGCCGGAGGCGCAGTAGATGGTGAAGAACACCAGGATCACCACGGCGGAGATGATCCGCAGCAGGCCGCTTTTATCTTCGAAGCGGCTGGAGAAGTAATCCGGCAGGGTCAGGGCGTCGCCGTTGTGTTCGGTCTGCACGCGCAGGCGGCCGGCCACGAACAACCAGTTGAGGTAAGCACCGACGATCAGGCCGATGGCAATCCAGCTTTCCGACAGACCAGACATGTAGATCGCGCCCGGCAAGCCCATCAACAGCCAGCCGCTCATGTCGGAAGCACCGGCGGACAAGGCTGTCACCACGCTACCGAGGCTGCGGCCGCCCAGGATGTAATCGGAAAGGTTGTTGGTGGAGCGATAGGCCATCAGGCCGATCAGCACCATTGCTGCGATGTAGATCACGAACGTGATCAGGGTTGGATTACTAACGCTCATAGGAGTGACGCCCTGGCTTTGTTTTTATGTAGCGACGGTCATGGGGACGGCCACCCGTGGATAACCGGATAGACGAACCTGCATGCCGCGCATTTATGACTGGCGTTTCCCCAGGAAAGCCGCCAGCCGATGAACCCACCCTGAGGGTTGGTTGCACCTTGGTGCGCGAATGCTATTCAACAAAGCAAATAAGGTGCAACCAGTTTCTGCCGATTAAGTTGCACCCAAGTATGTTTTAGGACAAACGCGCTTTTTTTGCTCCTTTTCGGAGCAAGAACAGCCGATCTCAGAAGCAAATGCACCAGCGTGGAGCTAATTCGGTCGTGTGTTTATTTTTTTCCGATCAAGCGTCGAACATTTAACCAACAAAAGGGTTGCACCCGGTTGCACCTCAGGATGGGCAAAGCTAATCTTGCCGCCAGCAGATGCCACTCGGTAGTGGCACCCATGAGGATAAAAAAATGGCAACGACCACCCTTGGGGTCAAACTCGACGACCCGACCCGCGAACGCCTGAAGGCCGCCGCGACCTCCATTGATCGCACGCCGCACTGGCTGATCAAGCAGGCGATTTTCAATTACCTGGAGAAACTTGAGGGTGGTGCAACCCTGTCCGAGCTCAATGGCTTGAGCACCAAGGAGGCCGATGATGCCGGCGAGGTCCAGGCCGACCACGCCCACCAGTGCTTCCTTGAGTTCGCCGAGAGCATCCTGCCGCAATCGGTATTGCGTGCCGCAATCACCGCCGCTTACCGCCGCCCCGAGCCGGAAGTGGTACCGATGCTGATCGAACAGGCGCGCCTGCCGGCCCCGATGGCCGAAGCCACCAACAAGCTGGCCGCGAGCATTGCCGAAAAACTGCGCAATCAGAAGAGTGCCGGCGGCCGTGCCGGTATTGTTCAGGGCCTGCTGCAAGAGTTCTCCCTGTCGTCCCAGGAAGGCGTGGCGCTGATGTGCCTGGCCGAAGCGCTGCTGCGTATCCCGGACAAAGGCACCCGCGATGCGTTGATCCGCGACAAGATCAGCACCGGCAACTGGCAGCCGCACCTGGGCAACAGCCCATCGCTGTTCGTCAACGCCGCTACCTGGGGCCTGCTGCTGACTGGCAAGCTGGTGTCGACCCACAACGAAGCAGGCCTGACCTCGTCCCTGAGCCGCATCATCGGCAAGAGCGGCGAGCCGATGATCCGCAAGGGCGTCGACATGGCCATGCGCCTGATGGGCGAGCAGTTCGTCACCGGCGAAACCATCGCCGAAGCCTTGGCCAATGCGAGCAAATTCGAAGCCAAGGGCTTCCGCTATTCCTACGACATGCTCGGTGAAGCCGCACTCACCGAACATGACGCCCAGAAGTACCTGGCCTCGTACGAACAAGCCATTCATTCCATCGGCAAAGCTTCCCATGGCCGTGGGATCTATGAAGGCCCGGGCATCTCCATCAAGCTCTCCGCCCTGCACCCGCGCTACAGCCGTGCGCAGTACGAGCGTGTAATGGACGAGCTGTACCCGCGCCTGCTGTCGCTGACCTTGCTGGCCAAGCAGTACGACATCGGCCTGAACATCGACGCCGAAGAAGCCGACCGCCTGGAGCTGTCCCTGGACCTCCTCGAGCGCCTGTGCTTCGAGCCGCAATTGACCGGCTGGAACGGCATCGGCTTTGTGATCCAGGCGTACCAGAAGCGTTGCCCGTATGTGATCGACTACGTCATCGACCTGGCCCGCCGCAGCCGCCATCGCCTGATGATCCGCCTGGTAAAAGGCGCGTACTGGGACAGCGAAATCAAGCGCGCCCAGGTCGAAGGCCTGGAAGGCTACCCGGTCTACACCCGCAAGGTGTACACCGACGTTTCCTACATTGCCTGCGCACGCAAACTGCTGTCGGTGCCGGAAGTCATCTACCCGCAGTTCGCCACGCACAACGCCCACACCTTGTCGGCTATCTACCATATTGCCGGTCAGAACTATTACCCCGGCCAGTACGAGTTCCAGTGCCTGCACGGCATGGGTGAACCGCTGTACGAACAGGTTGTAGGCAAGGTTTCCGAAGGTAAGTTGAACCGTCCGTGCCGTGTATACGCGCCGGTTGGTACCCACGAAACACTGCTGGCCTATCTGGTACGCCGCCTGCTGGAAAACGGCGCCAACACCTCGTTCGTCAACCGTATCGCTGACCAGTCCATCTCGATCCAGGAATTGGTAGCCGACCCGGTGGCCAGCATCGAGCAAATGGCAACCCAGGAAGGCGGTTTCGGCCTGCCGCACCCGCGCATCCCTTTGCCGCGTGACCTGTACGGCAGCGACCGCGCCAACTCGGCGGGTATCGACCTGGCCAACGAACATCGCCTGGCCTCGCTGTCCTGCGCCCTGCTGGCCACCGCTCACAACAACTGGAAGGCCGCACCGATGCTCGGTTGCGCCGCCAGCAATGAAGCGGCACAACCAGTGCTGAACCCATCCGACCTGCGTGACGTGGTCGGCCAGGTACAGGAGGCCACCGTCGAAGACGTCGACAACGCCATCCAGTGCGCCATCAGCGCCGCGCCGATCTGGCAGGCCACGCCGCCCGCCGAACGCGCTGCCATCCTGGAACGCGCCGCCGACCTGATGGAAGGCGAGATCCAGCCGCTGATGGGCCTGCTGGCCCGTGAAGCCGGCAAGACCTTCGCCAACGCCATCGCGGAAGTGCGTGAAGCCGTGGACTTCCTGCGCTACTACGCAGTGCAGGCGCGCAACGACTTTACCAATGACGCCCACCGCCCATTGGGCCCGGTGGTGTGCATCAGCCCGTGGAACTTCCCGCTCGCCATCTTCAGCGGCCAGGTAGCTGCAGCGCTGGCTGCCGGTAACCCGGTGCTGGCCAAGCCTGCCGAGCAGACGCCGCTGGTGGCTGCCCAGGCCGTACGCATCCTGCTTGAAGCCGGTATTCCGGAAGGTGTGCTGCAATTGCTGCCAGGCCAGGGCGAAAGCGTCGGTGCCCGCCTGGTGGGTGATGATCGCGTCAAAGGCGTGATGTTCACCGGTTCCACCGAAGTGGCGCGCCTGCTGCAACGCAATGTCGCCGGTCGCCTGGATGCCCAGGGTCGCCCGATTCCGCTGATCGCCGAAACCGGTGGCCAGAACGCGATGATCGTCGATTCCTCGGCGCTGACCGAACAAGTGGTGATCGACGTCGTATCGTCGGCCTTCGACAGCGCCGGTCAACGTTGTTCGGCCCTGCGCGTGCTGTGCCTGCAGGAAGATTCGGCAGACCGTGTGGTCGAAATGCTCAAGGGCGCCATGGCTGAATGCCGCCTGGGTAACCCGGAACGCCTGTCGGTCGACATCGGCCCGGTAATCGACGCCGAAGCCAAGGCCGGCATCGAGAAACACATCCAGGCCATGCGCGACAAAGGCCGCAACGTTTACCAGGTGGCGATTGCCGACGGTGAAGAGATCAAGCGCGGCACCTTCGTGATGCCGACCCTGATCGAGCTGGAAAGCTTCGACGAACTGCAACGCGAAATCTTCGGCCCGGTGCTGCACGTGGTGCGCTACAAGCGCAAAGAGATCGACCAGCTCATCGGCCAGATCAACGCTTCCGGTTACGGCCTGACCCTGGGCGTGCACACGCGCATTGACGAGACCATCGCCAAGGTGATCGACAACGTCAATGCCGGTAACGTCTACGTCAACCGCAACATTGTTGGCGCCGTGGTCGGCGTGCAGCCGTTCGGTGGCGAAGGCCTGTCGGGCACTGGCCCGAAAGCCGGTGGCCCGCTGTACCTGTATCGCTTGTTGTCGACTCGTCCTACCGATGCGATCGAGCAATCCTTCGTACGGGGCGACAAGCTGGCCGCGCCGGATGTGCGCCTGCGTGATGCCATGAGCCAATCGCTGACCGCCCTGAAAACCTGGGCCGACGGCAATAAGTTCAGTGAACTGAGCGCCCTGTGCACGCAGTTCGCAGCGCAATCGCAAAGCGGTATCACCCGCCAACTGGCCGGCCCGACCGGCGAGCGCAACAGCTACGCCATCCTGCCGCGCGAGCACGTGCTGTGCCTGGCCGAAGTGGAAGGCGACCTGCTGACCCAACTGGCGGCGGTATTGGCCGTCGGCGGTTCGGCGGTATGGCCGGAAACCGAGTTGACCAAGACCTTGTTCCCACGCCTGCCTAAAGAAATTCAGGCGAAGATCAAGCGCGTGGCCGACTGGACCAAGGACGACGTGGTGTTTGACGCCGTGCTGCATCACGGTGATTCCGACCAACTGCGTGCGGTGTGCCAGCAAGTGGCGCAGCGCGGTGGGGCAATTGTCGGGGTACATGGCATGTCGCAAGGCGAAACGGCGATTGCGCTGGAGCGTCTGGTGATCGAGCGTGCTTTGAGCGTTAACACTGCTGCAGCGGGTGGTAACGCCAGCCTGATGACCATCGGCTAACTGATACAACGCGGCAAAAGTGTGGGAGCTGGCTTGCCTGCGATAGCGGTGAGCCAGTGACATAGATGTCGACTGGCACGGCCTCATCGCAGGCAAGCCAGCTCCCACACTGATCGCGCTCCACCTCGCGCCAGCGTTCTGCCCTTCTATCACTTAAATCAATCTTGCTATCCACTCTCCATTCGCGCACTTAGACTCAGGCCAATTCCTTCAAAGGTACGCCGCCATGTCCGAGACGCTGCTCAGTTCCCGCAATCTGGCTTTCGAGCTGTACGAAGTCCTCGATGCCGAGGGCCTGACCCAGCGCGAGCGGTTTGCCGAACACAACCGCGAAACCTTCGATGCCGCGATCAGCACGGCGCGTAACATCGCAGAAAAGTACTTCGCCCCTCACAACCGCAAGAACGACGAAAACGAACCGCGCTATGAAAACGGCCAGGCGATCCTGATTCCGGAGGTCAAACCCGCCGTGGACGCCTTCCTTGAAGCCGGCTTCCTCAACGCAGCACGCAGCTTTGAAGCAGGCGGCATGCAACTGCCGACCCTGTTGTCCCAAGCTTGTTTCGCGCACTTCCAATCGGCCAACGCCGCCTCGACGTCCTACCCGTTCCTGACCATGGGCGCCGCCAACCTCATTGAGAGCTTCGGCACCGAGGAGCAGAAACAACGCTTCCTGCAGCCAATGATCGACGGGCGCTTCTTCGGCACCATGGCCCTGACCGAGCCCCATGCCGGTTCCTCCCTGTCGGACATTCGGACCCGTGCAGAACCCGCGGCTGACGGCAGTTATCGGCTCAAGGGCAACAAGATCTTTATCTCCGGTGGCGACCATTCGCTGTCGGAAAATATCGTGCACATGGTGCTGGCCAAATTGCCGGACGCTCCCGCAGGCGTGAAGGGCATTTCGCTGTTTATCGTGCCCAAGTTCCTGGTCAACGATGACGGCAGCCTGGGCGCTCGCAACGATGTGCTGCTGGCGGGGCTGTTCCACAAGATGGGCTGGCGCGGCACCACGTCCACGGCGCTTAACTTCGGCGATAACGGCAACTGTGTCGGCTATCTGGTGGGCAAGCCGCACCAGGGGCTGAGCTGCATGTTCCAGATGATGAACGAGGCACGCATCGGCGTGGGCATGGGCGCGGTGATGCTCGGTTACGCCGGCTACCTTTACTCCCTGGACTACGCCCGCGAACGGCCCCAGGGGCGCCTGCCTGATAGCAAAGACCCGAGCACCGCACCGGTGGCGATCATCCAGCACGCCGACATCAAGCGCATGCTACTGACCCAGAAAGCCTATGTGGAAGGCGCCTTTGACCTCGGCCTGTACGCGGCGCGGCTATTCGACGACACCACCACCCTGGCAACCGACACTGAGCGCAAGCAAGCCCACGAACTGCTGGACCTGCTTACGCCGATCGTCAAATCCTGGCCGTCGGAGTTCTGCCTCAAGGCCAACGAGCTGGCGATCCAGATTCTTGGCGGCCACGGCTACACCCGCGAATACCCGGTGGAGCAGTACTACCGCGACAACCGTCTGAACCCCATCCATGAAGGCACCCACGGCATCCAGTCCCTGGACCTGCTCGGGCGCAAATTGGCGCAGAACGGCGGCGCCGGCTTGAAGCAATTGATCCGCCTGATCGCCGAAACCGGAGCCCGGGCGCAAAAGCACCCTTCACTCACGGCACTGCGAGAGCCTCTGGAGCAACTGGTAAACCGGCTGCAAAGCGTCACGATTGGCCTGCTGACCGATCTCGCCCAAGGCAAGGTCAACAGCAGCCTGGCGAACTCGGCGCTGTACTTGAAAGTGTTCGGGCACACGGTGATTGGCTGGCGCTGGCTGGAACAGGCGATCCGCGCCGAAGAAGGGCTGGCCAAGGGTGACGAGGCTGACGCGGCCTTTTATAAGGGCAAGCTCCAGGCCGCCCGGTACTTCCTGACCTGGGAAGTACCAAGCTGCCATCATGAACTGGCGATTCTGGAGGCACGCGACGATACGTGCCTGGGCATGCAAGACGAGTGGTTCTAAGGCTGACCGATCACCTTGGAAATCACATCGACCGTGGCGCTGACTTGCTCTTGGTAACGGTCGAGTTCCTGCTGGTGAGCCTGTTGCATTTCAATCTGCTCGGCGCACAGGTTCAGCGCGGCCAGTACCAATAGCTTGTCACCGATCAGGGTCGGGTACTTTTTCTTGGTAACCGCCAGTGAGGCCTTGAGCATGGTCACGGCATGCATCAGGGTCTGATCTTCGCCGGCCGGTGCCTTGATCGAGTAATCCTCTCCGAGAATCGAAACGACCTTTATGCCCTCACTCATGCGCTGACGGGCCCTGCACTTACACGCTCAACCAGCGCCTGGATGCGGGCGGCGGTGGCGCCGTGCTTTTCTTCCTGTTCCATCAGGTTCAGTTGCAGGCTGTCGTTTTCGTCCTTGGCGCGGGCCAGCTCGGCCTTGAGGGATTCGTTGCTGCCCAGCAATTCTTGATTCTGCTGTACGAGGTCGCTGACCAGTTGTTCCAATTGGCTGAGGGATGCTTCTAACATTTTGATTTCTCGGGCTTTTAAAAAGGGCGGTGACGATAAAGAAAATTCACCTCGGATGCCAGGGTTATCCCTGGCCGCGCCGCCCGATGATGCAAGGCCGGGCCGCACTTTCGAGCCTTAGTGACTGCATTTACCCGATCTGGTTCCTGAACTCACCCACCCCCTGGTCCGATGCGACAAAAGCGCGCGCCCCTTTAAGACTTTAGTCGCATGGCCGATAAGGCGGGCACACCTCGTCTCATGGCCGCATGGATAGCGCCTCCCCCAGGACTCCAGCATGTCTCTTCGTAATATGAATATCGCCCCGAGGGCCTTCCTCGGCTTCGCATTTATTGGCGCCTTGATGTTGTTGCTCGGTGTGTTCGCCCTGAACCAGATGAGCAAAATTCGTGCAGCCACCGAAGACATTACCTCAGCCAGCGTCCCCAGCATTCGCGCTGTGGATGAACTCACTCAACTGACCCTGCGCCTGCGCGTGCTGTCGTACCGCTTGCTGACCAACCGCGAGCCGGATGTACAGCAAAAGACCCTGGAAGCCTTTGAACTGCGCAATCAGCAGATTCGCACAGCCCAGGACATCTACGAAAAACTGATCACCAGCACCGAAGAGCGCAACGCTTATAACGAGTACGTCCGCTTGCTAGGCCAGTACCGCCAGATTGAAGAGCGCATGAAGAGCCTGTCTCGCGCCAATCAGGTCAACGAGCTGCGCAGCCTGCTCAACACCGAGTTGCTGGACAACTCCGAGCAGGTCAATGCGGTCTTGACCCGCTTGCTGGATATCAATAACGACGACGCCAACGCCACCAACCAGCGCGCCAAAGACCAATACGACATGGCCTTTGACCTGGTGGTAGGCCTGCTGGTGATTGCCACGGCGCTGACCTTGCTGTTTGCCTGGTTGCTGACCCGCAGCATCACCCTGCCCATCGCCCAGGCGCTAGAAGCCGCCGAAGAAGTGGCCGAAGGCAACCTGACGCGCCCGATCACCGTGGACGGCAACGACGAAGCCGGGCGCCTGCTCGCGGCCATGGCCAAGATGCAACACAAACTGCGCGACACACTGCAACGGATCGCCGGTTCCGCTACCCAGCTGGCGTCTGCCGCTGAAGAGCTGAATGCGGTCACCGAGGAAAGCGCCCGTGGCCTGACCCAGCAGAACAACGAAATCGAACAGGCCGCCACTGCCGTCAACGAGATGACCAGTGCGGTGGAAGAAGTCGCACGCAACGCGGTGAGCACCTCCGAAGCCTCGCGCAATGCCACCACCTCTGCCGGTGACGGTCGCGACCTGGTGCAGGAAACCGTTAGCGCTATCGAACGCATGAGTACCGACGTGCAGGCCACCGCTTCCCTGATTGGCGACCTGGCCAATGAATCGAGGGATATCGGCAAAGTACTGGACGTGATCCGTGGCCTGGCTGACCAGACCAACCTGCTGGCCCTGAACGCCGCGATCGAAGCAGCTAGAGCCGGGGAAGCCGGGCGTGGTTTCGCCGTGGTGGCGGATGAAGTGCGGGCGCTGGCCCATCGCACCCAGCAGTCCACCAGCGAAATCGAGCGCATGATCGGCAGCATCCAGACAGGCACTGAACACGCGGTGGACTCGATGCGCAACAGCACCGAGCGCGCCGAATCGACACTCAACATCGCCCGAGGCGCGGGCCTGTCGCTGGACACCATCAACACGGCGATTGTGGAGATCAACGAGCGCAACCTGGTGATCGCCAGCGCGGCGGAAGAACAGGCCCAGGTGGCGCGGGAAGTGGACCGCAACCTGGTGAATATCCGTGACCTGTCGGTGCAATCGGCCACCGGCGCCAGCCAGACCAGTGCGGCGAGCGGTGAGTTGTCGCGCTTGGCGGTGGATCTGAATGGGATGGTCGGAAGGTTCCGCCTCTGAAATAAGCCTTTGCTCACACCGCATACCTTGTGGAAGCTGGCTTGCCTGCGATAGCAATCTGTCAGCTAACGCCCATGGCGCCTGGCACACCGCAATCGCAGGCAAGCCAGCTCCCACATTTGAGCGATGTGCAGCCACAAAAGCTTTTTGACAGCGCAGCAATTCAACAGGTTAGAATCCCTGGCACGCAGACTGCATGGTCAGTTTGCGTCCTGTCTTCCCCCTGCCCTGGAGTACTGCCTTTGAATGCGACGACCATCAACAGCCTGTTCTTGATCGGCGCGTTGCTGGTGACTGCGAGCATTCTGGTGAGTTCGCTTTCGTCACGCCTGGGTATCCCTATCCTGGTGATTATCCTGGCCGTGGGCATGACCGCCGGGGTCGATGGCGGTGGCATCATTTTCGATAACTACCCGACCGCCTATCTGGTGGGCAACCTCGCCCTCGCCGTGATCCTGCTCGACGGCGGTTTGCGTACCCGGGTGGCGAGTTTCCGCGTGGCGCTGTGGCCGGCCTTGTCCCTGGCCACGGTGGGGGTGTTGATTACCACCGGCCTCACGGGCATGGCGGCGGCCTGGCTGTTCGACCTCAACATCATCCAAGGCTTGCTGATCGGCGCCATTGTTGGCTCAACGGATGCCGCAGCGGTGTTCTCGCTGCTGGGTGGCAAGGGCCTCAACGAACGGGTCAGCGCCAGCCTGGAAATCGAATCCGGCAGCAACGACCCGATGGCGGTGTTCCTCACCGTCACCCTGATCGACATGCTCGCCAGCGGCCAGACCGGCCTGCACTGGAGCTTGCTCACGCACCTGATCCGCGAATTCGGCATCGGTGGCCTGGTAGGCCTGGGCGGCGGCTGGCTGATGCTGCAACTGGTCAACCGCATCAACCTGGCCAACGGCCTGTACCCGATCCTGGTGATCGCCGGCGGCCTGTTCGTTTTCGCCCTGACCAACGCCCTGCACGGCAGCGGCTTCCTCGCCGTGTACCTGTGCGGGCTGGTGATCGGCAACCGCCCGGTGCGCAGCCGCCATGGCATTTTGCATATGCTTGACGGCATGGCCTGGCTGGCGCAGATCGGGATGTTTTTGGTGCTGGGCCTGCTGGTCACGCCTCACGATTTGCTGCCCATCGCCGTGCCCGCCCTGGGCCTGGCGCTGTGGATGATCCTGTTTGCCCGGCCGCTGTCGGTGATGGTTGGCCTGCTGCCATTCAAGGCGTTCCACGGGCGCGAAAAGGCCTTTATCGCCTGGGTCGGCCTGCGCGGCGCGGTACCGATCATCCTCGCGGTGTTTCCGCTGATGGCCGGCCTGCCCCATGCGCAGCTGTACTTCAACCTGGCATTCTTTATCGTGCTGGTCTCGCTGTTGGTGCAGGGCACCAGCCTGCCGTGGGTGGCCAAGTTGCTCAAAGTCACCGTACCGCCAGACCCAGCGCCGATCTCCCGCGCGGCCCTGGAAGTGCACGTTACCAGCGAGTGGGAGTTGTTCGTCTACCGCCTCGGCGCCGAAAAATGGTGCATCGGCGCGGCCCTGCGCGAGCTGAAAATGCCCGAAGGCACGCGCATCGCCGCGCTGTTTCGTGGCCAGCAACTGCTCCATCCGTCGGGTAGTACGGTGCTGGAAGTCGGCGATCTGCTCTGTGTGATCGGCCACGAACACAACCTGCCGGCCCTGGGCAAACTGTTCAGCCAGGCACCGCAACGGGGCCTCGATTTGCGCTTCTTCGGTGACTTCGTACTCGAAGGCGACGCCCAGCTGGGCGCGGTTTCCGCCTTGTACGGGCTCAAACTTGAAGGTATCGACCCGGACATGCCATTGAGCCGCTTCATTACCCAGAAGGTTGGCGGTGCACCGGTAGTCGGCGACCAGGTGGAATGGAACAACACCATCTGGACTGTCGCCGTCATGGACGGGAACAAGATTGGCAAAGTTGGCGTCAGATTCCCCGAAGGAAGTCGCCCGGGCCCCGGACTCTTCCTCTAAACTGCGGGACAACGACGCCCCCGATTCTTCACTTTGCAAGACCGGTCTCTATGCCAACCCTGCGTACTTTTCTCGCCACTGCCCTGCTGGGCCTGACCCTTTGTGTTGGCAGCGTATACGCCGCCGACCCGCCCAGCGCCGAAGCCGTCCAGCAAAGCCTGGATAAACTGCCCGACCGCAAGCTGCCTGACGCCGACATGAAGGCACTGCAGGCGACCCTGCAACAGACCCTGACCTACCTGGGCAATCAGCAGGACTACGAGCAGCGCCTGGCCGACCTCAAGCGCCAGCTGGAAGAGGCCCCGCGCCAGACCAATGAGAACCAGCGTGAGCTGGCGCGCCTCAAGGCCACCAAAATCATCCCGGTGGCCCAACGCTACGCCAGCCTGCCGGTGCCGCAGCTTGAGCAGTTATTGGTGCAACGCAGCACCCAGCAAGGCGACCTGCAAAAAGAACTGGCCGACGCCAACAGCCTGACTATCGCCGCCCAGACCCGCCCCGAGCGCGCCCAGACCGAGATCAGCAGCAGCCAGACACGCATCCAGCAAATCAACGCGACGCTCAAGCTCGGCAAAGACAATGGCAAACCCCTCAGCGGCGACCAGCGCAACCAGCTCAACGCCGAACTGGCGGCCCTGAATGCCTTGATTCCCCTGCGCCGCCAGGAATTGGCCGGCAACAGTCAGCTGCAAGACCTGGGCAACAGCCAGCACGACCTGATCCAGGAAAAAACCGCACGCCTGGAGCAAGAAATCCAGGACCTGCAAACCCTGATCAACCAGAAACGCCTGGCCCAGTCCCAGCAGACGGTGACCCAACAGTCCATCGAAGCGCAGAAAGCCGGCGGCAGTAGCATCCTGGCCAAGGAAAGCGCAGACAACCTGAAGCTGTCCGACTACCTGCTCAAGAGCACCGACCGCCTCAACGACCTGACCCAGAAAAACCTGCAGACCAAGCAGCAACTGGACACCGTGACCCAAAGCGATTCGGCCCTGGACGAGCAGATCAACGTGCTCAAGGGCAGCCTGCTGCTGTCCAAGATTCTCTATAAACAAAAGCAGGCCCTGCCGCGTCTCACCGTGGACAAAGACCTGGCCGACGACATCGCCAACATTCGCCTGTACCAGTTCGAGGTCAACCAACAGCGTGAGCTGATCACCTCTCCCAGCGCTTATGTGGACAACCTGCTGGCCAACCAGCCGCCGGATGAGGTCACCCCGCAACTGCGCCGCACCTTGCTGGAAGTGGCGCTCACCCGCAGCGATCTGCTGGAACGCCTGAGCCGCGAGCTGAGTGCGCTGCTGAACGAATCCATCACCCTGCAACTGAACCAGAAACAACTGCTCAGCACCGCCAGCACCCTGCGCGCCACGCTCGACGAGCAAATGTTCTGGATCCCCAGCAACAAGCCGCTGGACACCGAATGGCTGGAAACCGTACCGGCGCATCTGAGCAAACAGGTCACCACCCTGCCCTGGGCGTCCAGCGTCAGCGAGCTGTATGACGGCCTGACCCAACGCCCACTGCTGTTCCTGCCGCTGCTGTTGCTGATCGGCGCGCTGTTGTGGCGACGCAATGCGCTGTATGTGCGCCTGAAAAAGGTTCACCAGGACATCGGCCACTTCAAGCGCGACAGCCAGTGGCATACGCCGCAGGCCATCCTGATCAACATTCTGCTGGCGATGCCCGTGGCTCTGGGCCTGGCGCTGTGCGGCTACGCGTTGCAGATCGACGCCCGCGGGCAGAACGCCAACCTGGGCGCGGCCTTGTTGCAGATCGCCCAGGCCTGGCTGGTGTTCTACACCGCCTACCGCATCCTCGCGCCGGGCGGCGTGGCGGAGTTGCACTTTCGCTGGGAAAGGCCCCAGGTCGAATTCCTGCAAGGCTGGATACGCAAGCTCGGGCTGGTGGTACTGGCGTTGGTGGCCGTGGTCGCGATTGCCGAACATCAACCGGCGGCGCTGGCTGACGACGTGTTGGGTATCGCCGTGGTACTGACCTGCTACGGGCTGATGGCCTGGCTGCTGGGCCGTCTGCTGCTGAACAGCCCTACCCACGAAAAGGCCTCGTTGTTTCGCAAAGCTATCGGGGTGGTGTTCACCGCCCTGCCCATCGCACTGTTTATTGCCGTGTGCTTTGGCTATTACTACACCGCGCTGAAACTCAGCGACCGGCTGATCAATACCCTGTACCTGCTGATGTTCTGGCTGGTGATCGAAGCCACCTTCGTGCGCGGCCTGGGTGTTGCCGCAAGGCGCCTGGCCTACGCCCGGGCCCTGGCCAAACGCCAGGCAGCCAAGGAGGCCGGTGACGGCGAAGCGGTGATCGAAGAGCCGACCCTGGACATCGAGCAGGTCAACGAACAGTCCATGCGCCTGATCCGCCTGGCCTTGCTCGGCGGCTTTATCGCGGCGTTGTATTGGGTGTGGTCGGACCTGATCTCGGTATTTTCCTACCTGGACAACGTCACCCTGTACGAATACACCAGCGGCACAGGTACGAATATCAGCATGGTGCCCATCAGCATCGGCGACCTGCTGGGTGCGTCGATCATCATCGGTATCACCTTCGCCCTGGCGCGCAACCTGCCCGGCCTGCTCGAAGTCCTGGTGCTGTCCAAGCTCGACCTGGCCCAGGGCAGCGCCTACGCTACCACCACCTTGCTGTCCTATATCATTGCCGGCGTGGGCTTTGTCACCACCCTTTCCACACTCGGTGTGAGCTGGGACAAACTGCAATGGCTGGTGGCCGCGCTGTCGGTGGGCCTGGGTTTCGGCATGCAGGAGATCTTCGCCAACTTCATCTCCGGCATCATGATTTTGTTCGAACGCCCGGTGCGCATTGGCGACACCATTACCATCGGCAACCTGTCGGGTACGGTAAGCAAGATCCGCATTCGTGCCACCACCATCACCGACTTCGACAACAAGGACATCATCGTCCCCAACAAGACCTTCATCACCGGGCAACTGATCAACTGGTCGCTGACCGACACCATCACCCGTGTCACCCTGAAACTGGGCGTGGACTATGGCTCCGACCTGGACCTGGTGAAGGAATTGCTGCTCAAGGCGGCGCGAGAAAACCCACGGGTACTCAAAGAGCCGGAACCTCATGTGTACTTCCTCAACTTCGGCGAAAGCACCCTCGACCACGAACTGCGCATGCATGTTCGCGACCTGGGCGACCGTAACCCGGTGTTGGACGAGGTCAACCGCTACATCAATCGTGAGTTCAAGAAACAGCACATCAACATCTCGTTCCGGCAGATGGAAATCTACCTGAAGAATCTTCACGGCCAGGAATACAAATTGGTGCCGGCCGAAGACGAGCGCAAGACCATCGCCGAGCCCCTCGACAAGCCCGACGCCCCCGAGCCTCCCGCAGGCAAAGTGGCGGATGCGCCGGAGCCGCCACCCAGCAAACTCGACTAAACGCCCTATCCCCAGCAGAATGCTCGGACATTCTGCTGGAGATGGCCGGTGAAAGCCCTCGACGAACTGACCTTCGACAACCGCTTCGCACGCCTGGGCGACGCATTCTCGACCCACGTACTGCCCGAGCCCCTCGACGAGCCGCGCCTGGTGGTCGCGAGCAAGGCCGCCATGGCCCTGCTTGACCTCGACCCGGCCGTGGCCGAAACCCCGGTATTTGCCGAGCTGTTCGGCGGCCACAAGCTGTGGGCCGAGGCAGAACCACGGGCGATGGTGTATTCCGGGCATCAATTCGGCGGCTACACCCCGCAGTTGGGCGATGGCCGCGGGTTATTGTTGGGCGAGGCCTATAACGAGGCCGGCGAGCATTGGGATTTACACCTCAAGGGCGCCGGGATGACGCCTTACTCGCGCATGGGTGACGGGCGTGCCGTGTTGCGCTCTTCGATTCGTGAATTCCTCGCCTCCGAGGCCCTGCATGCGCTAGGCATCCCCACCAGCCGCGCCCTGTGCGTGATCGGCTCCAGCACGCCGGTATGGCGGGAGAAACAGGAACGCGGGGCGATGGTTTTACGCCTGGCCCACAGCCATATTCGCTTCGGGCACTTCGAATATTTCTATTACACCAAGAAGCCTGAGCAACAGGCCGAACTGGCCGAGCACGTGCTGAACCTGCACTACCCCGAATGCCGCGAGCAACCCGAGCCTTACCTGGCGATGTTCCGCGAGATCGTCGAGCGCAACGCCGAAATGATCGCTAAATGGCAGGCTTATGGTTTTTGCCACGGCGTGATGAACACCGACAACATGTCGATCCTGGGCATTACCTTCGACTTCGGGCCCTTCGCGTTTCTCGACGATTTTGACGCGCACTTCATCTGCAACCATTCCGATCATGAAGGGCGCTACTCCTTCAGCAACCAGGTGCCGATCGGGCAGTGGAACCTCAGCGCCTTGGCCCAGGCGCTTACACCGTTCATCAGCGTTGAGGCACTGAAAGAAGCCCTCGGCCTGTACCTGCCGCTGTATCAAGCGCACTACCTGGACCTGATGCGCCGCCGGCTGGGGCTGACCACCGCCGAAGAAGACGACCAGACGCTGGTGGAGGGTTTGCTCAAGCTGATGCAGAACAGCGGTGTGGACTACACGCTGTTCTTGCGCCGCCTGGGCGACGAATCGGCGACGTTAGCCGTGGCGCGGTTGCGTGATGACTTTGTCGACATGGCCGGGTTTGATGCCTGGGCCGAGCGGTACAAGGCCCGTGTTGCACGGGATGGGGATTACACCCAGGAACAGCGCCGTGAGCGCATGCATGCGGTCAACCCGCTGTACATCCTGCGCAACTACCTGGCCCAAAACGCCATCACCGCCGCCGAATCAGGCGACTACAGCGAAGTGCGGCGGCTGCATGACGTGCTGACCAGGCCGTTTGAGGAACAAGCGGGCATGGAGCAGTACGCGCAACGGCCGCCGGATTGGGGTAAGCATTTGGAGATTAGTTGTTCGTCGTGACCCCTTAGATAAAGGTCTCCACCGACACCCCGAAACGCTCGGCCAGCCAACGAATCTGGCGCACGTTGAGCTGGCGCTTTCCGCTCAATATCTCCGAGACAACTGATTGCGCCCCAACGCCAGGAAGGTCACTCTGGGTAAGATTGTGCTCGCGCATCATGTAGCGCAGCACATCGACCCCGCTAGCGACGGGCATTGGGCGATGCTCACGATCATAAGCTTCGATCCAGTCGCTCAGAATGTCGACCAGGCTCATTAGCGGGCTGTCCTCGTCTTCACCCACCAGACTCAATAGTTCATCCAAGCCGCACACCAGTGCGTCGTAGTCTGCGTCGTTTTCCGGCTTGCGCAGCACAGGCGAAACGAACTGCCAGTGCTCTGCCGCCACTCGCATAAGTGCGCTCATCTGATTTTTTCCTTCCATTTGTTTTTCTCATAATCACGGTGGTCAAGCAGGTGTTTGATGTAAACGCGCTGCATTCGATACTGCACCGACGCAATCAACCTCAGCTTGTTACCGCCAATATCAAATACATGAAATTCACCGACCTTGTCGGTGGCGGGAAACATGGCTTTCATTGCGGCAAAGTCCTTGGGGGCGTTGCGCTTGATCACGCGATACCACTGATCCAGAGCTGTTGCAGAGCGCGGCCATTTTCCTTTTGCTTCCCAGATCCTGCTTTCACTGATGACTCGCATGCAACGTCCTTATCGCATCTTGCTATGAAGGTTAAACCTGAATTCGAACTATCGCAATTTGCTATAGCCGCAAACAGACCGGTGGCGCACAACAAAAAGCCTAGCCACACCGTTCACGCTGGCGAGCGACGAAAATGTGAGCGAATAAGTATCTATATCCTTGATAAACCTCTGTCTCGACACCAAATACCCAACTGGCCAAACCCCAGGAGCCTCCAATGTCCGAACCTCTTGTAATCCCCTGCCCTCATTGCAACGGCCTCAACCGTATCCCCGGCGAACGCCTGGGTGACGCGCCCAAGTGCGGGCGCTGCAAGCAGTCGGTGTTGCTGAACAAACCCTTTGATTTGAAACAGGGCGACTATGCCAGCCAGATCAAGGGCGACCTGCCGCTTTTGGTCGATGTGTGGGCCGACTGGTGTGGGCCGTGCAAGTCGTTTGCGCCGGTATTCGAACAAGCAGCCGGGCAGTTGGAAGGCAAGTGCCGGCTGGCGAAGCTGGACAGCGAGGCTAACCAGCAGCTGTCGGCGCAATTGGGGATTCGCTCGATTCCCAGTTTGATTCTGTTCAAGAACGGCCGCGAAGTAGCGCGCCAGAGCGGGGCATTCCCGTTGCCGCAGTTGATGAGTTGGTTGAGCAGCCAGGGGGTGTAAACGTCCCCCTCAATCAACTCGGTCAATGTGGGAGCTGGCTTGAACAGTTCAAGCCAGCTCCCACATTGAATGCATTTCAGCTTCAGGACAGCGGGGCTTCGCGGTCCATCATCTGGCTGACCAGCATGACGCCCAGTTCGCTTAGCTGGTGGATGGCCAGCGCTACGTCGCGGTGTTCGCCGGTGAGGTCGTTGGACAGGTTGAGCAGCAAGGTGCGCACCGAGGAGAAGGTTTCGTAGCTGTTGAGCACGAGGGTTTCGGTGGGGAGGTTGGGTGTAACGGTGAATAAATTCATATTTTCGTTCTCTGCCAGGGCCATCGCCTTCTTGCTACTAAACAAGGGGCGGCAGCTGTACGCAGGTTAGTAGACCGGTAGAACGAAAGCAAAACCCGGCGCACCCTAAGGCGCCCTGCGCACAGCCACCATAAGATAGGCAAAAAACGCCATGCTTTGGAGCGATGCACATGCTTTCGTCTGAGTGGGCTACTAAACCCGATCACTGAACATTCAGCGACCGGCAAACCTTAGAGACGCCCATCCAGACGCACAAGCCGGCGGATTCTGGCGTAGCTGTAGGCAAGGTTACAAGGCACAAGCCCAATTACCAGAGGAGTCCTACAGACTCTGTGAGACAAATCCAACTCACCCGCCGAAATGCAATCAAAACTGTGGGAGCTGGCTTGCCTGTTGGGTCAGGCGTTTTCCAGCAAGTTATGCAACTCCACAAACTGCTGCGTCAGCTTATGCCGTGGGTCCAGGTGGATCAGCGGCTTGCTCTCCTGGTGCGACTCGCGCATACGCACGGAGCTGGCCAGGTACACCGGCAGTACCGGCAGCCCTTCGGCAATCAACTCATCGAGAATCTGTTGCGGCAGGCTCGCCCGTGCCTGGAATTGGTTGACCACGATGCCTTCCACTTCCAGGCCTTCGTTATGGTCGTCCTTCAATTCTTCGATCTCAGCCAGCAGGCCATACAGGGCCTGGCGGGAAAAGCTGTCGCAATCGAAGGGGATCAGTACGCGATCGGCGGCAATCAGCGCCGAAACCGCGTAAAAATTCAACGCGGGTGGGGTGTCGAGGTAAATCCGGTCGTAATCCTCGCTCAACTCATCCAGCAGCTTTCGCAGCTTGTTGATCTTGTGCTTGGCTTCAAGTTTGGGCTGCAGGTCTGCCAGCTCGGCGGTGGCGGTGATCACGTGCAGGTTGTCGAACGGCGTTTCGTAGATATCCACCTTGTTCTTCTTCGAAAACGGCCCGGAAGACAACGTTTGCTTGAAAAAATCCGCGATTCCCATGGGGATGTCGTCGCCCGTCAGCCCGGTAAGGTACTGGGTTGAGTTGGCCTGTGCATCGAGGTCCACCAACAGGGTTCGATAACCTTCGCTGGCGCTGACCGCCGCCAGGTTGCAGGCGATGCTGGACTTGCCCACACCGCCTTTTTGATTGAACACCACGCGCCGCATGGAAAAACCTCCGTGTATCAATGAATCCCCCGAGTGTAGAGCGCAAAAGCGCCGGTTAGCTACCTCGTTCATCCTTACGCGCTGCCTGGCTCACAAATGAATGGAAACCGCGCACCGATCGAGTCCGGCCTTCGCTCGCCGCTAATCTGTAAATTCTTCCAACTTATTTGTGATCAATAGTGAACAAACTTTCACCACTATTTGCTAGAACCCCACGGCACCGGGATAATGCGCGCCATACGGCCATTGCTCCCTGTCCCGGAATCCGGGGCCATTGGCCGCACATGGAAGCCCGCAGGGGCGGGATAACTTCTCAGTGATCAACTTCAACATCGCCCAATGGCGCGCCTGGGCTCCTGGCCTTGCGAGTGCGGACGACTGGTACGCCTGGTGCCGGGACCCGGTGTTGCCGCCTGTCAGCGAAGCGTCCCCCGATGTGTCATTTTTGCCAGCCATGCAGCGCCGCCGTCTGAGCCGGCTGGCGCGCATGGCGTTCAGCGTCGGCTGGCCGCTGGCCGAGGGCCTTGAAGACCTGCCACTGGTGTTTATTTCCCGCCACGGTGAAACCCCGCGCACCTTGGACATCCTCAGCGACCTGGCCAACGAGCAGCCGCTGTCGCCGACTCAGTTCAGTCTGTCGGTGCATAACGCGGTAATTGGCCTGTGGTCGATCCTGCGCAATGAAACCAGCGAGATGACCGCCCTCGCCGCCGCTGGCGATGGCCTCGAACATGGCCTGCTCGAAGCCGCCGCGTTGCTCAACGAAGGCGCCGCCGCCGTATTGCTGGTGATCACCGAAGAACAACCGCCCCACGCCTACGCCAGCTGGATTACGGATGTGCCCTTCCCCTATGCCCTCGGCCTGTTGCTCACGCCGGGCGACGAGTGGCAACTGGAACTCACCACCGGCACTGTCCAACTCACTCAAACCCAGTGGCCCCACGCCCTGAACCTGCTGCGCACCCTGCTGGCCGAACAGGGCGCCTGCCAACATGCCTGGAAGAACCGAGTATGGAACTGGCAACGCAAGCCCTGACCCACAAGCCACGGCAGGCCTACTACTGGCGCCTGTTCGCCACGGCCCTCAGCTTTTGCCTGTTCGGCATCGGCGGGCTGTGCCTGCGTTTGCTGGTGTTTCCGCTGCTCAGTTGCCTGCCGGGCGACGCCAGCCAGCACCAACGGCGCGCACGCCACACCATCAGTTGCCTGTTCTGGTTTTTCATTCGCCTGATGAAGGGCCTGGGCATTCTCACCTTCAGCGTCGAGGGTGCCGAAAAGCTTGGCCGCCCTGGCCAGATGATCGTCGCCAACCACCCGTCGCTGATCGACGTGGTGTTCCTGATCGGCCTGATGCGCCAGACCAACTGCGTGGTCAAGCAGAGCCTGTTCCAGAACCCGTTCACCCGCAGCCCGGTACGCGATGCCGGCTATATCAGCAACGACGGCAGTGCCGATATGCTCGATGCTGCAGCCGATGCTCTGCGCGCCGGCCAGACGCTGATCATCTTTCCCGAAGGCACCCGCACCACGCCGGGCGCGGCGCCGGCCTTTCATCGCGGCGGTGCGGCCATTGCGCTGCGCGGTGCGACAATCATCACGCCAGTGGTGATCAAGGTCAGCCCCACCACCCTGACCAAGGCCGAACCCTGGTATCGCATCCCCCACCGTCGATTTCACTTCAGTTTGCGCGTGGGCGCCGATATAGAGCTACAAGCGTTTGCCGCAGTCGGGCCCGCGCCCCAGGCTTCACGCAAGCTCAACGATCACCTGCATCACTATTTCATTAAGGAGCTCGCCGAAGATGAGCGACCAACACCGCCTTGAGCACGACATAAAGACGCTGATCATCGAGGCCCTGGGCCTGGAAGACATCAGCCCCGACGACATTGGCAGTGACCAGACCCTGTTTGGCGAAGGCCTGGGCCTGGATTCGGTCGATGCGCTGGAATTGGGCCTGGCGATCCAGAAAACCTACGGCATCAAAATCGATGCCGACGCCAAGGACACCCGCAATCACTTCACCAACGTGGCCAGCCTTGCGGCATTCGTCACGGCCCGACAGGCAGCTTGAGACCGTACCATGCAAACTCGTGACGATATCTTCAACACCCTGCGCGACGCCTTGGTGGAACTGTTTGAACTGCCCCCGGAACGCGTCACCCTCGACGCCAATCTGTACCAGGACCTGGAAATCGACAGCATCGACGCCGTGGACCTGATCGACCACATCAAGCGCCAGACCGGCAAGAAAATCGCCGCCGAAGAGTTCAAGGCGGTACGCACGGTGAACGACGTGGTAGAGGCGGTGTACCGTCTGGTCCAGCCCGCCGCATGAGCCGGCTGATCGGCCTTGGCCTGTTATTGGCGGGGCTGCTGTACCCCTTCGCGGTGTATTACGGCACCGAGCACTTTGCACCTTGGCAGTTCGGCTTGCTGCTGGGCAGCCTGTGGCTGTTGCGCGCGCTCACCGCTGCGCGGCGCCCGGGCAGCCGTTGGATGGCGGTGGTGGTGATCGTGTTTTGCCTGGCACTGGCATGGTTCGATAACGCCCAGTGGCTGCGTTGGTACCCGAGCCTGGTCAGCGGGTTCATGCTGGCGCTGTTCGGCCTGAGCCTGAAGTACGGCCCGCCGATAGTCGAGCGCCTGGCACGCATGACCGACCCGTACCTGCCGCCCCACGCGGTGGTGTATACCCGCCGGGTCACCCTGGTGTGGAGTGTGTTTTTTCTCTGTAATGGCCTGCTCGCCGCCGCGCTCACCCTGTGGGCGCCGCTGAGCTGGTGGACGTTGTACAACGGCCTGATCGCCTACGGGTTGATGGGCCTGTTGTTTGCCGTGGAATGGCTGGTACGACAAAGGGTTCGAGGCCGCGTATGAAAGGGTTGAAACTTGAGCACTTGCTGCTTGAGCCACTGCAAGATCGCGGGGTGACCGCCGAGCCCCTCATGAATCACGCGCAACTGTGCGAGCACTCCCTGAGCCTCGCCGCAGGCCTCAAGGCCCGGGGTATCCGGCGCCTGGCCGTGCACCTGGAAGACGCCGGCCTGCTGGCGATTGCACTGCTGGGCGCCTGGCGCGCCGGTGCGAGCGTGCTGCTGCCCGCCGACCTGCAACCCCAGACGCGCCAACGCTGGGCCACTGCCGTGGACGCCTGGCTGGTCGATGCCAGCGACCTGGACGCGCTGTATCAAGCGCCCTTGAGCGCCGCCCCCCTCGACCTGGACAACTGCCAACTGAGCCTGTGCACCTCCGGCTCCAGCGGCGAGCCCAAGCGCATCGACAAGTCCCTGCGCCAGCTGGCCAATGAGGTGGAGGCGCTGGAAGCCCTGTGGGGCAAAGACCTCAAGGACGCCTGCATCATCGGCAGTGTCGCCACCCAGCATATCTACGGCTTGTTGTTTCGCGTGCTGTGGCCGCTGTGTGCCGGCCGCACCTTTGTGCGCAAGCAACTGGCGTTCCCCGAAGACATGCAGCGCGCCAGCCGTGAGCACCCGCAATTCGCCTGGGTGGCCAGCCCGGCGCTGCTCAAACGTATGGGCGGCAACCTCGACTGGCCGGCACTGAGCCAGGTTGCACGGGTATTTTCCTCCGGTGGCGCGTTGCCGGTTGATGCGGCCGGCAGCCTCTACGACCGTTTGCAGCAATGGCCGACAGAAATCCTCGGCAGCTCGGAAACCGGTGGCATCGCCTGGCGCCAGGGCGCGCAACCCTGGCAGCCGTTTGCCGATGTGCAACTGAGCCAGGATGCCGACGGCGCTCTGCGTATCGCATCAAAATACCTGCCCGAAGGGCACATCGAACAGACTGCCGACGCTGCACGCATTCATGCCGATGGCCGTTTTGAGTTGCTGGGCCGCCTGGACCGTATCGTCAAGCTGGAAGAAAAACGCATCTCCCTGCCGATGTTGGAACAAGCGCTGATCACCCATGAATGGGTGGCCGACACCCGCCTGGGCGTGGTGCAGGAAAACCGTGCGTCCCTGGGTGCCGTGGTGGTGCTCACCGACGCGGGGCTGCATGCCCTGCGCAACCAGGGCCGCCGCACGCTCACCCAGACCCTGCGCCAGCACCTGAGCCAACATTGCGAAGCCCTGGCCTTGCCACGCCGCTGGCGCTTGTTGCGCCAACTGCCGCTGAACAGCCAGGGCAAGTTGCCCCAGGCCGATATCGAAGCCTTGTTGCTGGCGCCTCGCCCCAAGGGGCCTGAGGTGTTGGCACAAGTCGAAACCGAAGGTGAATGGACCTTGCAACTGAGCATCCCGCCGGACCTGGCCTATTTCAGCGGGCACTTCCCGGTCACCCCGGTATTGCCGGGGGTGGTGCAGGTGGAATGGGCGTTCAACCTGGGCCAGCAATTGCTCGACCTGCCAACCCGGTTCGCCGGCATGGAAGTGCTCAAGTTCCAGCAACTGGTGCGCCCGGGCGATCACATCGAATTGCATCTGCGCTTTGATCGGGAGCGTAGCAAGCTGTACTTCGCCTATCGCAATGGGGTTGCGGCGTGCTCAAGCGGGCGGATAGTGCTGGAGGCCGCGCATGCATGACCTGTTCTCGTGGCGAGGGAGCTTGCTCCCGCTGGAGTGCGAAGCGCTCCCAACCCAGGCATCACCCACTCCCAGGATGATCTCGGTCGCCTCCATTGGGGCTGCTTCGCAGCCCAGCGGGAGCAAGCTCCCTCGCCACGGGGTTTGCGCAGGCGTTGAATATGCATAACCCCTGCGCTTTGATTCCGGTGTACAACCACGAAGCCGCCGTGCCGGCCGTGGTCCACAGTGTGCTGAAGAGCGGCCTGCCCTGCCTCTTGGTGGACGATGGCAGCAGCGCCGCGTGCGCAGCCGTGCTGGCGCAGTTGGCGACGCTGGACAACGTCACCCTGCTGACCCTGCCCTGCAACCAGGGCAAGGGCGCCGCCGTGATGGCCGGTTTTCGCGAAGCAGCGCGCCTGGGCTATACCCACGCCCTGCAAGTGGACGCCGATGGCCAGCACGACCTGCGCGAAGTCCAGACCTTTATCCACACCTCACGCCAGCACCCCGAGGCCGTCATCTGCGGCTACCCCCAATACGACGACAGCGTGCCCAAGGGTCGCCTGTACGCACGTTACCTGACCCACGTGTGGGTGTGGATCAACACCCTGTCGCTTGAGATTCGCGACTCGATGTGCGGCTTTCGCGTGTACCCGCTGGCGCCGACGCTGGCGCTGATGGACTCGGCCTACATCGGCACGCACATGGATTTCGACTCGGACATCCTGGTGCGCCTGGCCTGGCGCAACCAGCCTATGCGCTGGCTGCCCACTCAGGTGCACTACCCCGCCGACGGCCTGTCGCACTTTCGTTTGTTGCGCGACAACCTGCGCATCAGCGCCATGCACACGCGGTTGTTCTTCGGCATGCTCGTGCGTGCGCCGATGATCCTGTGGCGACGGTGGCAAGCATGAACGACAGCACCAAGCATTGGGCCGACCGCGAGGAACGCGGCAGCTTCTGGCTGATGAAATTCACCGCGGTCGCGGTCAAAGTCCTCGGCCGTCGCCTATTGAGCCCGTTGCTCTACAGCATCGTCTTTTACTTCTTCCTGTTCGGCCGCACCGCACGCCACAGCGCCTGGCAATACCAGCAGCGGCTGGCGCAATGGAGCGGGCGCGATGACTTGCTGCCGAGCCACCGCACAGTCTTTGCCCAGTTCATGGCCTTCGCCGATTCGCTGCTGGACAAGCTGGACGTGTGGAACGGCAAGCTGCGCCTGGAGCAAATCGAGATCAACGACCCGGCGCAGTTGCGCAGTCAACTGCGTGGCGAGCGCGGGCAGATGCTGGTGGGTGCGCACCTGGGTAACCTGGAAGTGTGCCGCGCCCTCGCGGAGATTGGTGAGCAGGTCACCATGAATGTGCTGGTGCACACCAAGCACGCCGAGCGTTTCAACCGTCTGCTGGGCGAGGCCGGCGCGACCCATTTGCGCCTGATCCAGGTCAGCGAACTGGACCCGGCCACCATGCTGCTACTCAGCCAGCGCCTGGACGATGGCGAGTGGCTCGCGATTGCCGGCGACCGCATCCCGCTGCACGGCGGGCGCACGGTGCGCGTGGACTTCCTCGGACACACGGCGGCATTTCCCCAAGGCCCATGGCTGCTGGCGGGCTTGCTCAAGTGCCCGGTCAATCTGCTGATGTGTCTCAAGCACCAGAGTCGCTATCGCCTGACTATCGAGCCCTTTGCCGATTTGATCGAATGGAAGCGCAGCACCCGCGAGCAGGTCATCGCCCTGTGGACCGCCCGCTACGCCGCACGCCTGGGCCAGTTCTGCCTGCAAGCGCCCCAACAATGGTTCAACTTTTACCCTTTCTGGAAGACCGATGACGACGCCTCTTGAGCCCATCACCTTTGGTGAACGCCCCCTGCGCATCGAAGACGTGCTGGCCCTGGCCAACCGCCAGGTGCCCACTCGCCTGCAGGACGATGCCGCGTACCGCCAACGCATCGCCAAGGGCGCGCAGTTCCTCGACTCGCTGCTGGACAAGGAAGGCGTGATCTACGGCGTGACCACCGGCTACGGCGACTCCTGCGTAGTGCCGGTGCCGCTGGAGCACGTCGAAGCCTTGCCGCGTCATCTGTACACCTTTCACGGCTGCGGCCTGGGCAAATTGCTTGATGCCCAGGCCACCCGCGCCGTACTGGCGGCGCGTTTGCAGTCGCTGTGCCATGGCGTGTCCGGGGTGCGTGTGGAACTGCTGGAACGCCTGCATGCCTTCCTCGAAAACGATGTGTTGCCATTGATCCCGGAAGAAGGCTCGGTGGGCGCCAGTGGTGATCTGACGCCGCTGTCCTATGTGGCTGCGACCTTGTCCGGCGAACGTGAAGTGCTGTTCCGTGGCGAACGCCGCCCGGCGGCCGACGCACACCGCGAGCTGGGCTGGGAGCCGCTGGTACTGCGGCCCAAGGAAGCCCTGGCACTGATGAACGGCACCGCAGTGATGACGGGCCTGGCCTGCCTGGCCTTTGCCCGCGCCGACTACCTGTTGCAACTGGCCACGCGCATCACCGCGCTCAACGTGGTGGCGCTGCAAGGCAACCCGGAACACTTCGACGAGCGCCTGTTCGCCGCCAAGCCGCACCCTGGGCAGATGCAAGTCGCCGCGTGGCTGCGCAAGGACCTGGCCATCGACGCGCCCACCGCCCCCCTGCATCGCCTGCAAGACCGTTATTCGCTGCGCTGCGCGCCCCACGTGCTCGGCGTATTGGCTGACAGCCTGAACTGGCTGCGCTCGTTCATCGAGATCGAACTGAACAGCGCCAACGACAACCCGATCATCGACGCCGAAGAAGAACGTGTGCTGCATGGCGGGCACTTCTACGGCGGGCATATCGCCTTCGCCATGGACAGCCTCAAGACCCTGGTCGCCAACGTTGCCGACCTGCTCGACCGCCAGCTCGCACTGTTGGTGGACGTGCGTTACAACCATGGCCTGCCGAGCAACCTCTCAGGCGCCCCGGCTGACCGCGCCATGATCAACCACGGCTTCAAGGCCGTGCAGATCGGCACCAGCGCCTGGACCGCCGAAGCGCTGAAAAACACCATGCCGGCCAGCGTGTTCTCGCGCTCCACCGAGTGCCATAACCAGGACAAGGTGAGCATGGGCACCATCGCTGCCCGCGATGCGATCCGCGTGCTGGAGTTGACCGAACAGGTCGCCGCCGCGTCCCTGCTCGCCGCCAACCAGGGCGTGTGGCTGCGCGCCCAGGCCGAGGATGCCCGCCCACTGCCACCGGCACTGGCCGCGATGCACGCGGAACTGGCCCAGGACTTTGCGCCGGTCATCGAAGACCGCGCCCTGGAAGGCGAACTGCGCCTGTGCCTGCAACGTATCGCCGCGCAACACTGGAGGCTGCATGCGTAGCCCCGGCGTGTTGCACAGCGACACTGAAATCCTTGTGCCGTTTTTCGACATCGACACCATGAACGTGGTGTGGCACGGGCATTACGTGAAGTACCTGGAAGTGGCGCGCTGTGCGTTGCTGGACAAGATCGGCCATAACTATACGGCGATGCTCGAAGCCGGCTACGCCTGGCCAGTGATCGACATGCAGCTACGCTATGTGCGCGGCGCGACCTTCGGCCAGACCATCAATGTGCGCGCCAGCCTGGTGGAATGGGAGAACCGTTTGAAGGTGAACTACCTGATTACCGACCTGGCCAGCGGCGAGCGCTTGACCCGCGCCAGCACCGTGCAAGTGGCGGTGGAAATCGCCAGCCGCGAGATGCAGCTGGCCTCGCCCAAAGTCTTCACCGACGCCGTAGAGAGAGCCTTGAAATGAGATCCCCTGTGGGAGCGGGCTTGCCCGCGATGGACGTTAACGATAACGCAGGTCGCCTGACGCTGCGCAGCGCCCTCAGGTTCTTCGCGGGCAAGCCCGCTCCCACATTGATCGCGTTGTTGCTGAGCTTCAGCGCCCATGCCTTCGACCTGCAGCAGTTGAGCGATCAGCTTGCCAAACCCTCCGTGATCCACGGCAACTTCACCCAGGAAAAACACCTGCGTGCCCTGCCCCAGCCATTGGTGAGCAAAGGCACCTTCGTGCTCGCCAAGGATCACGGCCTGCTGTGGCTGTTGAAAACCCCTCTGCAACAGGACTACCGCATCACCTCCCAAGGCATTGCCCGCCGCGATGCCAATGGCTGGCAACTATTGCCAAACAAGAGTGCCGGCGCCGAACAGAATCGTTTGTTCCTGGCAGTACTGCAGGGCGACAGCAGTGGCCTGCAGCGCGACTTCGACCTGCAACTGCAAGGCGAGGCCCAACAGTGGAAGCTCACGCTGACCCCGCGTTCGCTGCTGCTCAAGCAAGTGTTCACCCAGATCAATATCGACGGCGGCGCGCTGGTGCACACCATTGAACTGCTGGAAACCCAAGGCGACAGCACGCTGTTGCGCATGCAGGACAGTACCGCCGAGCAGCCGTTGAGCAATGCGGAGCAACACGACTTTGCCCAGTGAGCGCCTGCTGCCGCGCCTGTTCCTGACCTTGCTGGTGGCCGTGCTGGCCCTGGCAGGCTGGCAGTGGCGTAATGGCGCGCCGTTGTCGGCCAACCTGATGGAACTGGTGCCCGGCAGCACGCCGGACGCCTTGGAACTGCAAGCCGAACAGCGCATGCAAGAGCCGCTCAACCGCGAAATGCTGGTACTGGTGGGGCATGTCGACCGCCAGCAAGCGGTGGCCGTGGCGCAGCAACTGGGTGAGCGCTGGCAGGCCAGCGGCCTGTTTGAAAAGGTGCAGTGGAACCTGCAAGCCGACTTGCCAGCATTGCGCGAGCAACTGCTGCGTGGGCGTCTGTCGATGCTGTCGGCCAAGGACCGCGAACAACTGATCCAGCAGCCTGAGGCGTTCATCCAGCAACGTGTGCAATCGCTGTTCGACCCCTTCACAGGTTTCAGCCTGGTGCCAAGCCAGGACGATTGGCTCGGCCTGACCGGGCGCATCCAGAACAGCCAGCCGCAACAGGGCGCGGTGCAAATTGACATCGGCAGCGGCGCCTTGATCGCCGATGCCGACGGCAAAAGCTGGGTGCTGCTGCGGGCCCGCACTACCGGCAACGCCTTCGACATGAAGTTGCCGCTGCAAGTGGCGGACTTGCTGAAGGCCAGCCGCGAGCAAGCCAGCGCACACGGCGCGCAACTGCTCGCCGCCAGCGGTTTGCTCTATGCGGCCAACGGGCAACAGCAGGCCACTCGGGAAATGACCTGGGTCGGCGGCGGCGCCACCCTGGGCATCCTGTTATTGCTGCTGCTGGCGTTCCGACGCTGGCGGGTGTTGCTGGCGTTCGTGCCGGTACTGGTGGGCATGCTGTTTGGCGCGGTGGCATGTGTGGCGCTATTTGGGCATATGCATGTGATGACCCTGGTGCTGGGTTCCAGCCTGATCGGCGTGGCAGTGGATTACCCGCTGCATTACCTGTCCAAAAGCTGGAGCCTGCAGCCGTGGCGCAGTTGGCCGGCGTTGCGCCTGACCCTGCCAGGGCTGAGCCTGAGCCTGGCCACCAGCGCGATTGGCTACCTGGCGTTGGCCTGGACGCCGTTCCCGGCGCTGACCCAGATTGCGGTGTTCTCGGCTGCCGGTTTGGTCGGTGCCTATTTGTGTGCCGTGTGCCTGTTGCCCGCGCTGCTCAAGGGCGTGGAACTGCGCCCGGCGCAATGGCCGCTGCGTGTCGCCCAAAGCCTATGGCAGCTGCGCACGGCCCTGCTCAAACGCGTACCCAGTTCGGTACTGCTGGTGTGGGTGCTGCTGTTCTGCGCTGCGGGCCTGTGGCAACTGAACACTAAAAATGATATCCGCCAATGGATCGGTGCGCCGCCGCAGTTGCTGCACGAAGCCCAGGCCGTGGCGCGCATCACCGGGTTCCAGCCCACCAGCCAGTTTTTCCTGGTGCGAGCAGACAATCAGCAGCAGTTGCTGGAGCGCCAGGCCGCCCTGGGCAAGCGCTTGGATCAGTTGGTGCAGATGGACAAGCTCCAGGGCTACCTGGCGCTCAATCAACTGGTCAACCTCCCCGGCGAGCAACAACAGCTGCGCGAGGCGCTGAACAACCTGGCGCCACACTGGCAACCACTACTGGACCTCGGCGTGCCCCTCAGCGCCCTGCAAGCCGAAGTGGCGCAGTTGCAGGCCCTGCCTACCGCAGACATCGACGCCGCACTGCAAGGCCCGCTGGCCGAGCCCTGGCGCACGCTGTGGCTGGGCCCGGTGGACGGTGGCGTGGCGGCCATGGTCAGCCTGCAAGGCTTGAACAACCCGGCGCTGCTGCGGGTGCAGGCACTGGACTTGCCCGGCGTGCAGTTGGTGGACCGCTTGGGTGACTTGAACCGGGTGTTTGCCGACACGCAGATCAGCGCTGCCGAATTGAAGTTGCTGTCTTGCGTGCTGATCGTGCTATTGCTGATTGCGCCCTTCGGCTTTGGCGGCGCCTTGCGTATCGTCGCCCTGCCGCTGCTGGCGGCGTTGTGCAGCCTGGCCAGCCTCGGTTGGCTGGGCCAGCCGCTGACTTTGTTCAGCCTGTTTGGCCTGCTGCTGGTCACGGCCATCAGCGTCGACTATGCGATTTTGATGCGCGAGCAGATCGGCGGCCCTGCCGTCAGCCTGTTGGGAACACTGCTGGCGGCGCTGACGACTTGGTTGTCGTTCGGCCTGCTGGCGGTCTCCAGTACACCGGCCGTGAGCAATTTCGGCTTGTCGGTCAGCCTGGGCCTGGCGTTCAGCTTTATGCTGGCGCCCTGGGCCGGCCGGCAGAAACACGCCTTATGAATGTGATTAGCGCCCATGCGGCAAGGAGCCCTCGTGCCCACAGTTGAAATGGAACGTCGCCAGGTGGTGGTGATCGGTGCCGGGCCTTCCGGTGCTATCGCGGCCGCGCTGTTAAAGCGCAAAGGGCATGATGTATTGATCATCGAGCGCGAGCATTTCCCGCGTTTCTCGATTGGCGAAAGCCTGCTGTCGCACTGCATCGACTTTATCGAAGAAGCCGGCATGCTCGACGCTGTGCAAGCTGCAGGCTTCCAGGTAAAAACCGGCGCCGCATTCGCTTGGGGCGAGCGCTACAGTGCCTTTGATTTCAGCGACACCTTCAGCAACGGCAAGCCCACCACCTTCCAGGTGCAGCGCGGCGAGTTCGACAAATTGCTGGCCGACCAGGCGGCGTTGCAAGGCGTGGAAATCCGCTACGGCCAAACCATTGTCGGCGTGGATTTTTCTGCCGAGAGCCGGTATTTGCATGTGCGCCGCCAGAATGGCAGCGAGTACCACCTCAAGGCCAGGTTCGTGCTCGATGCCAGTGGCTATGGCCGTGTGTTGCCACGCCTGCTGGACCTGGAAGCACCGTCGAATTTCCCACTGCGCCAGGCCGTATTCACCCACGTCGAAGACCGTATCGAACACCCAGGCTTTGACCGCAGCAAAATCCTGGTGACCACTCACCCGACCAAGCGCGACATCTGGTTCTGGACCATCCCGTTCAGTAACGGCCGTTGCTCGGTGGGCGTGGTCGCAGCCAAAGAGCATTTCGAGGGCGCCGACAGCGACCTCGACGCCTGCCTGCGCGGCTTTATCGAGCAAACCCCAAGCCTGTCCGGCGTGCTGCAAAATGCCGTCTGGGACACCCCGGCGCGCACCATCGGCGGCTACTCGGCCAACGTCAAAACCCTGCACGGCCCAGGCTTTGCGCTACTGGGCAATGCGGCGGAATTCCTCGACCCGGTGTTTTCTTCCGGCGTGACCATCGCCATGCGCTCAGCCAGCATGGCCGCAGGGGTGCTGCACCGCCAATTAAGCGGCGAGACGGTGGACTGGCAAACCGAGTTTGCCGCACCGCTCAAGCGCGGTGTCGATACCTTCCGCTGCTACGTCGAAGGCTGGTATGCCGGCACATTCCAGGATGTGATTTTCCACCACGGCAGTTCACCGGAGATTCGCCGCATGATCAGTTCGATCCTGGCCGGTTACGCCTGGGATGAACGCAACCCGTTTGTCAGCGAGCCGAAACGGCGGTTGCGGATGTTGTCGGATATTTGTGCGAGTGAAGAGGTATGAGCAGCCCTGGCGTTGAAAAAAACTACCTGAGTCAAAACTACGTCGAAGAAACCAAGTTCGGCTTCTGGTTCCTGCGCAGCCATACCTGGCAGCATCACGTATTGCGCGTGGCGATCAATGACCTGCGCAGCCTGTTCAGCGAACCGCTGCCGGTGGCGCCGGTGTTGCTGGATGCCGGTTGCGGCCAGGGCAAATCCTTCCAGTTGCTGCATCAGGTATTCGCGCCTTCGCGCCTGATCGGCCTGGATGCCGACCCTCACAGCCTGGCACTGAGCCGCGAAGAAGCCGCGCGGCTGGGCCTGGACGTCGAGCTGATCGGCAGCGACTGCGCGACCCTCAACCTAGCGGATGCCAGCGTCGATATCCTGTTCTGCCACCAGACCTTCCATCATCTGGTGGAACAACATCGCGCACTCAAGGAGTTCTATCGGGTGCTCAAGCCGGGCGGCTATTTGCTGTTTGCCGAATCCACCGAAGCCTACATCGACACCTGGGTGATTCGCTGGCTGTTCCGCCACCCGATGCATGTGCAAAAGAGCGCCGAAGAGTACCTGGAGATGCTGCGCGCGCAGGGATTTGAGTTCGCTGCACAGAACATTTCGTACCCTTACTTGTGGTGGAGCCGTTCCAGTGACTTCGGCCTGCTGGAACGCTGGGGCCTGCGCAAGGCACCGCCCGTGGGCCAGCGCGAGGAAACCCTGGTCAACTGCGTGGCTCGTAAACCTGTGGAGAATGCGGCCCCATGATGCGCCTGCTGTTGATAAGTTGCCTGTTGCTGCTCGGCGCCTGTGCCAGCCAGGCGCCGCTGCCGGAAAAAATGCCGGCCCTGGCCTTGCCGATGCAATTGCATGTGCAGCGCCTGGCGGACAGCCAGAGCCAGGACTGGCTGCTGGTGATCCAGCGCGAAGGCCGCGCGATTCGCTGGTCGATGATGGACCCGCTGGGCATTCCCCTGGCCCGGCAAAAACTGCTTGATGGGCAGTGGCAGGCAGACGGCTTGCTGCCACCCAACCCTCAGGCGCGCACGCTATTTGCCGCGCTGCTGTTTGCCCTGACCACGCCCGGTGACGTACCGGCGCTGTATCCCACGGCCCAGGCCATGGACCTGACGCGCACGCTGCCGGGCCACTGGCAGATCGTCTATCAGTCTTCCGAGGTGTTCAGCGTGAACATGGCCGACCCGCCGTTGAGTTATCGCATCACCCCCCTGGGTGTGAGCCGATGACCGCCTACCTGAATGCCCTTGGCGTGATCTGCGCCCTTGGCCGTGGCCAGGCGCAAGTCAGCCGCAACCTGTTTGCCGGCGACTGCTCGGGCATGCGTGCCGAAAGCGGCTGGGTGCCGGAACGCGTAGTGCCGGTGGCCGCCGTACACGGTGAACTGGCGAGCCTGCCCCCGGAACTGGCCCAGCAAAGCAGTCGCAATAACCAGTTGCTGCTGGAAGCGGCGCTGCAGATCGAAGATGAGATTCGTCAGGCCATCCAGACCTACGGCCCTGGCCGGGTCGGGGTTGTGCTGGGCACCAGCACCTCAGGCATTGACGAAGCTAGCCGTGGTATTGCCCATTACCTGCAGAACACGCAGTTCCCCGCTGACTACGATTACCAGCAACAGGAACTCAGCGCCCCGGCCAACTTCCTCGCCGACTGGTTGAACGTGAGCGGCCCGGCCTATGTGATTTCCACCGCCTGCACCTCCAGCGCCCGTGCATTGATGAGTGCCCAGCGCCTGTTGGACCTGAGGGTGTGCGATGCGGTGATCTGCGGCGGCGTAGACAGCCTGTGCAAGCTGACGCTGAACGGGTTTACCGCGCTGGAAGCAGTGTCTGCCGAGCGCTGTAATCCGTTCTCGGTGAACCGCAACGGCATCAATATTGGTGAAGCGGCGGTGCTGTTCCTGATGAGCCGTGAGCCGGCCCCTATCGCCTTGCTGGGCAGCGGCGCCAGTTGCGACGCGCACCATATCTCCGCGCCCGAGCCCAGCGGCAAGGGCGCGTTGCTGGCCATGCGCAAGGCACTGGCCAGTGCAAAGCTTTCCCCCGAGCAGATCGGCTACCTGAACCTGCACGGCACCGCGACCCAACACAACGACGCCATGGAAAGCCTGGCGGTCGCCAGCCTGTTTCCAGGCGGCGTCGCCTGCTCATCGACCAAACCCATGACCGGCCACACCCTCGGCGCTGCCGGGGCCCTGGAAGCCGCGTTCTGCTGGCTGAGCCTGACCCATCGCCTGCTGCCACCCCACGTATGGGACGGCCACCCCGACCCGGCGCTGCCCGCGTTGCAGTGGGTGCGCAGCGGCGACAGCTTGAAAAAACCCTGCCTGATGAGCAACTCGTTTGCCTTCGGCGGTAACAATGTCAGCCTGATAATCGCAGAGGCCCCATGATCGATTGGCCACTTGCCGAACTGCTGCCCCATGCGGGCGACATGATCCTGATCGACCAGGTGCTGTCGTTCAATGAAGAGCAGATCCACACCCGCGTCACCGTCAAGCCCGGCGGCCTGTTCAACCGTGCTGACGGCAGCCTGCCGGCCTGGGTCGGTATTGAGCTGATGGCGCAAAGCGTCGCCGCGTATGCCGGTTGCCATGCACGCCAGCAAGGCAAGGCCGTGGAACTCGGTTTCCTGTTGGGTACACGTAAGTTCGAGTGCAACGTGGAGCACTTCCCGGCCGGTGCCGAGCTGCATATCCACGGCCTGCGCTCCCTGGAAGACGACAACGGCATGGGTGTGTTCGAATGCCACCTCACCGGCGATGGTATCCAGGCCAGCGCGCGCTTGAACGTATTTCGACCGCCCCAGGCGGCCAACTATTTAGATGAATCGAAGGACGAAACGCCATGACTGAATCCGTACTGGTCACCGGCTCCAGCCGTGGCATCGGCCGCGCCATTGCCCTGCGCCTGGCCCAGGCCGGCCATGACATTGTGCTGCATTGCCGCAGCGGTCGTGCCGAAGCCAACGCGGTACAGCTCGAGGTCCAAGCCCTGGGGCGCGAGGCACGTGTGCTGCAGTTCGACGTGGCAGATCGCGCTGCGTGCAAAGAGATCCTTGAGGCCGATGTGGAGCAGCATGGCGCCTACTACGGCGTGGTGCTCAATGCCGGCCTGACCCGCGACGGCGCCTTTCCTGCGCTGTCGGAAGACGATTGGGATGTGGTGATGCGCACCAACCTGGATGGTTTCTACAACGTGCTGCACCCGGTGATGATGCCGATGATTCGGCGCCGCGCCGCCGGGCGTATCGTGTGCATCACCTCGGTGTCCGGGCTGATCGGCAACCGCGGCCAGGTCAACTACAGCGCCTCCAAAGCCGGCTTGATCGGCGCGGCCAAGGCGCTGGCCATCGAGCTGGGCAAGCGCAAGATCACCGTCAACTGCGTGGCGCCGGGCCTGATCGACACCGCGATGCTGGATGAAAACGTGCCGGTAGAAGAACTGATGAAAATGATCCCGGCCCAACGCATGGGCACGCCGGAAGAAGTCGCCGGCGCAGTGAACTTCCTGATGTCGGCCGAAGCCGGCTATATCACGCGCCAGGTGCTGGCCGTGAACGGGGGCCTGTGCTGATGAAGCGCGTTGTCGTCACCGGCATGGCCGGCGTGACCTCCCTGGGCAGCGACTGGGACACCATCGCCGCCAACTTTCGCGCCAACCGCAGCGGCATCCGGCGCATGGATGAGTGGGACCGTTTCACCGAACTGAACACCCGCTTGGCCGGCCCTATCGATGATTTCGTCGTGCCCGCTCACTGGACCCGCAAGCAACTGCGCAGCATGGGCCGCGTCTCGCGCCTGGCGGTTTGGGCGGCGGAGCAGGCCTTGCAGGACGCCGGCTTGCTCGGTGACGAGTCGATCAAGGACGGACGCATGGGCGTGGCCTGTGGCTCGTCCACCGGCAGTACCGATGAGATCAAGGCGTTCGGCAATATGCTGCTCAATTCGGTGGCCGAGGGGCTCAATGCCAATTCCTATGTGCGCATGATGCCCCACACCACGGCGGCAAATATCAGTATCTTCTTTGGCCTCACGGGCCGGCTGATTCCTACCTCCAGCGCCTGCACCAGCGGCAGCCAGGGCATCGGCTACGCCTATGAGGCAATCAAGTTCGGGCGCCTGCCGTTGATGCTCGCGGGCGGCGCAGAAGAGCTGTGCCCCACCGAAGCCATGGTCTTCGATGCGCTCTACGCCACCAGCCTGAAGAACGATGCGCCGCAAACCAGCCCGCGCCCCTATGACAGCGGCCGCGACGGCCTGGTGATCGGTGAAGGTGGCGGCATGCTGGTGCTCGAAGAGTTGGAACACGCACTCGCGCGAGGCGCGCATATTCATGCGGAGCTGGTCGGCTTCGGCAGCAACGCCGACGGCCAGCACACCACCCGCCCGGAACAGAAAACCATGCGCCGCGCCATGGAGCTGGCCCTGGAAGACGCGGGTCTTGAACCGTCCGCCATCGGCTACGTGAACGGCCACGGCACGGCCACCGACCAGGGCGACATCGCCGAAACCCTGGCCACCAGCAGCCTGTTTGGCAGCCGCATGCCGATCAGTTCGCAAAAGAGTTTCCTCGGCCACACCCTGGGTGCCTGTGGCGCGCTGGAATCGTGGTTCAGCATCGAGATGATGAACCGCGACCAGTACGTGCACACCTTCAACCTGGACGCGGTCGACCCGCAATGCGGCGAGCTGGACTACCTGCAAGGTGGCTTTCGCCAGATGCACAACGACTACGTGATGAACAACAACTTTGCCTTCGGCGGCGTCAACACCTCGTTGATCTTCCGCCGCTGGAGCTGACTTTTTAATCGACTGGAGAAAACGGAATGTCTTCCCTGCTGCGCGCTACCCTGATCACCCTGGCCCTGCTGACTACTGCCGGATGCACCAGCAAACCGGTGCTCAACACCCAGCACGAGTTGCCGGCCACAAGCCAGGTCAGCGAAGAAAAAATGAAGCAAGTGATCGTCGCCGCTCTGCAAAAACGCGAGTGGACGGTACAACGCCTGAGCCCGCAACTGGTGCAGGCGGAGATCACCGTGCGCGGCCAGTTCTACGCCGCCATCGACATCCGCTACACCCGCAACAGCTACGCCATCACCTACCGCGACAGCCGCGACCTGGGCTACAAGGACGGCAAAATCCATCGCAACTACAACCGTTGGGTGAGCATGCTGGATCGGGATATTCTGGCGGGGTTGCGTACTTACAGCGTGAATGCAGCAAATACTCCGCCCCAAAACTGACCCCCCTTGTGGCGAGGGAGCTTGCTCCCGCTGGACTGCGCAGCAGGCCCATTTTTTAGGGCCGCTACGCGACCCAGCGGGAGCAAGCTCCCTCGCCACAGGTTATTGAGCGGCCTTACGCGTCAACAACTCCACAAACCCCTTCGCCATCGGCGTTTGCGCGCCCTGGCGCTGCACCAGCCACACCGCCGTCACCGCCTGTGGGTCGAGCAAGGTGCGATAGACCACGCCATCAATGCGGATGCGCTGGTAAGACGCCGGCAGCACCGACACTCCCAACCCCGCTGCCACCAGCCCGATGATGGTCATCGCCTCTCCTGCTTCCTGGGCAAAGTGCGGGCTGAACCCGGCGTCGCGGGCCAGGTTGAGCAACTGCGCGTACAAGCCGCTGCCGTAACTGCGCGGGAAGAACACGAAAGGCTCCTCGGCCAATTGCTCCAGGTGCAAGCCGCGCTCGCTGCCTTGGGCCAATGGGTGGCCGGCGCTCAGTACCGCGACTAATGGCTCGCGCATCAACTCGATCACGTTCAGTGAGTCGGGCAAGGGCAAAGGCCGCATCAGCCCAACCTGAATCGACTCGTCCACCAGCGACTCGGCTACTTGGGTGCTGCTCATTTCTTGCAGGTTCAGATGCACCGCCGGGAATGCCTGGCGGAAGGCAAAGATCGCCTGGGGAATGCTGGCGTTGAACGGCGCAGACGAGGTGAAACCGATCTTCAATTCACCCAGTTCCCCCAACTGCGCACGCCGCGCCACATCTGCCGCCTTGTCGACCTGGGCCAGCACCAGCCGTGCCTCTTGCAAGAACAAGCGCCCGGCCTCGCTCAGCTCGACCCGACGATTGGTGCGCTCGAACAAGCGTGCGCCCAGCTCGTGTTCCAGCGCCTGGATCTGCTGGCTCAGGGGCGGCTGCGAGATGCCCAGCACCTGCGCGGCGCGGCCGAAGTGCAGCTCTTCGGCAACGGCGATGAAGTAGCGCAAATGGCGGAATTCCATGCAAGCCTCATTAGGTCGTAAAAGCTATCAAACAGGTCGAACAATATATTGGAAAGAATCATTAGCCAGCTATATTCTTTTTTGCATTGTCGGTCCTGGCAGTCTTGCTCCCCCGAGGTTCCCGTGAATCCTGCTGTTGCTCCACTCGCCCAACAACCTGCGCCGACCGCCCTTGATGATGTGGTGGCGCAGCTCAACGACGCGTACATCGAAAAAGGCACGCCGATGTTCATGCGCACCGTGCTGGCGCTGTTCTCCGGCGGGTTCGCCACCTTTGCGCTGTTGTATTGCGTGCAGCCGATGATGCCGGCGCTGTCCCACGAGTTTTCCATCAATGCGGCGCAAAGCAGCCTGATTCTGTCCGTCGCGACCGCGATGCTCGCCTGCGGCCTGCTGATCACCGGGCCGATATCCGACAGGCTGGGGCGCAAGCCGGTGATGGTCGCTGCGCTGTTCTGTGCGGCGCTGGCCACCATCGCCAGCGGCCTGATGCCGAGCTGGGAGGGCATCCTGTTGATGCGCGCACTGGTGGGCTTGTCCTTGAGCGGCCTGGCCGCCGTGGCCATGACCTACCTCAGCGAAGAGATCCACCCGCAGCACATCGGCTTGGCCATGGGCCTGTACATCGGCGGCAACGCGATTGGGGGCATGAGCGGGCGCCTGATCATCGGCGTGTTGATCGACTTCGTCAGCTGGCACACCGCAATGCTGATCATCGGCGCCCTGGCGTTGATCGCTGCCACGGTGTTCTGGAAAATCCTCCCCGAATCGCGCAACTTCCGCGCCAGCAGCCTCAAGCCACGCAGCCTGGTGGACGGCTTTGTCATGCACTTCAAGGACGCCGGCCTGCCGTGGCTGTTTCTCGAAGCCTTCCTGCTGATGGGCGCGTTCGTGACGATGTTCAACTACATCGGCTATCGCCTGCTGGCCTCCCCCTACGATCTGAGCCAGGCGGTGGTCGGTTTGCTGTCAGTGGTGTACCTCTCGGGCATCTACAGCTCGGCCAAGATCGGCTCACTGGCCGACCGCCTCGGCCGCCGCCGCGTGCTATGGGGCACCATCGTGCTGATGCTCGCCGGCATGGCCCTGACGCTGCTCACGCCTTTGTGGCTGGTGGTACCGGGCATGCTGATCTTCACCTTCGGCTTCTTTGGCGCCCACTCCGTGGCCAGCAGCTGGATCGGCCGCCGCGCAGTGAAAGCCAAGGGGCAGGCGTCGTCGCTGTACCTGTTCTGCTATTACGTGGGGTCGAGCATTGCCGGGACGGCGGGTGGGTTTTTCTGGCACTTTGCCGGGTGGAACGGGATTGGCGGCTTTATCGTCGCGCTGCTGATTGGCGCGTTGCTGGTGGCGTTGAAGCTGGCGAAGTTGCCGCCACTAGGACAGCTCCAAAGCTAGTAACACCTACGCCCCTGGCGGTTCTGACGGGCCAAGGTACACTGTTGGCATTCGTCAGTCTTGGTAAAGGAAAGCCAGAATGCGCCTGGACCAGCTTCATATTCAGAATTTTCGTTGTTACGAGGATGCCACTTTTGACTTTCAGCCGGGATTTAACCTGGTGGTGGGAGTTAATGGGAGTGGAAAAACTTCATTATTGCAGGCAGTTGCGTCTAGCCTCTATAACTTTTCCACAGCAATGGGAAATAGAGACGCTCAAATTACTGATCAAGATGTTCGATTTACCATCCAGCAGTACGATGATCGCTACAGATTCGAGCATTTATACCCTTTAAAACTTAATGCCAAAGGCTCAGCTTTCGGCCTTGACAATTGGGAAATATTTAAAGAGCGAAAAGACCAAGGGCAATCTTACAATCACGTAGTCCATACAACTGTATCTACGCAGCTCGACAATTTAGACTCCAAAGGTCAGATGGACCTTCCCATAATAGCTTTTTATCGTGCCAACCGCCGTTGGGCTTCTCCGAACGTGACCGCTGAGTTCGCGGCCACACAAAAGTCATCACGTCTGGATGCCTACGCAAACTGGTCCGATGCCGCAATAAATCTTACAAATTTTGAAAGTTGGTTTATTGGAAAAACGCTGGAGCGCCTACAACGGATGTCGCGATCAGAAGCTAAAAACTCTTTCGACGATGAGTTGCTCTGGGTCAATCTGGCACTTAAATCCGTATTACCCGATTCAAAAGGTATCGAATACGACCTCGGACTTCGCACTCTGCTAGTTCAACTAAATCAAAACAAAACCCTGCCATTTTCAAGTTTGAGTGATGGGCAGCGTGGTTTATTTTCTTTGATCGCCGACATTGCACGCCGGATGTGTCTTATTAACCCCCACATGGGTAGCAAAGTCTTAGAGAAGACTAACGGCATCATCGTAATTGACGAACTGGACATTCATTTACACCCAGGTTGGCAGCGCAGTATCGTTTCGACATTAAAAAAAGCTTTTCCAAAGATACAGTTCATAGCTGCAAGTCACTCTCCACAGATAATCGGTGGATTGATGCCAAATGAAATCATGCTTCTGAACGACGGAGATGCTTCACACCCGCGCGTATCCTACGGACTAGATTCCAGCCGAGTGCTCGAGGAGATCATGGGCGTATCCGAGCGCGAGCCAGAAGTGGAAACGCTCCTCAGCGAACTATTCAGCACCATTGAAGACAACAACCTGGTAGAAGCCAAAGCCCAGCTCAAAGCGCTCAGGAAAGTTGCGCCCGATCTTCCTGAGTTCGCAGGAGCACAAGCGTTGATCCGTCGCAAGGAGATCCTCGGAAAATGAAACAAATATTCAAAGGATCCGAGCCAGCGTCATTTACCCAATGGAAGGCGTCAACCAACGAAGAGTGGGAGCCTACCTATTCCACTCTTCAGAACCCTCAGAAACGCGACCTGCACAATAGCCTACTACTGGAGCAAGGTTATTTCTGTTGCTACTGTGGCCGAGACATTGATGCGACATCCAGTCATATCGAGCACTTTCGACCACAAGAAACTTTTGACGACCTCGCTCTGGCATACCAAAACCTTCATGCTTCTTGTATCAGGGAAACCAAACCCGGCTCCCCCTTACACTGTGGGCACGCGAAAGAAAACTGGTTCGACGAAGCCGAACATATTTCTCCCTTAGAGGAAAATTGTGAACAGCGCTTTCGATATCTTCTCACAGGACAAATACAGGCGGCGAGCACCTCTGATTCAGCAGCGACTAAAATGATCGAAGTTCTCGCCCTAGATATCGCCTATTTAAACAACAGACGCCAAGATGCGATTGAACGCGTCTTTGACCCCTCATTCATTGAGGCAGCCAATGTAGAAGACTTCAAGACTCTCATGGCGGTTTTGCGTTATACACCCTTAGGTGAACAACAAGCATTCGACCATGTAATAGCTCGGTTTGCAGAACAATTAATAGACACATGATCCAAATGTAAAAACGCCCGGCATAAACCGGGCGTTTTTTATTTGGTGGCGTTCATTCGTGGTACTGCGCCGACAGTTCGTGCACTGCGCGCAAGAACGCACCCGCGTGCTCCGGGTTCACTTCCGGGGTGATGCCGTGGCCGAGGTTGAACACATGGCCACTGCCCTTGCCATAGCTGGCCAGGATGCGTCCAACTTCGGCGCGGATCGCTTCTGGCTTGGCGTAGAGCACGGTCGGGTCCATATTGCCTTGCAGGGCAACCTGGTTGCCGACGCGACGGCGCGCTTCGCCGAGGTCGCAGGTCCAGTCCAGGCCCAATGCATCGGCGCCCGCGTCAGCGATGCTTTCCAGCCACAGGCCGCCGCCTTTGGTGAACATGATCACCGGAACCTTGCGGCCTTCGTGCTCACGGATCAGGCCGCTGACGATCTTGCGCATGTAGGCCAGGGAGAACTCCTGGTACGCCGCCGCCGACAGGTTGCCACCCCAGGTGTCGAAAATCTGTACCGCTTGGGCACCCGCCATGATCTGGCCGTTGAGGTAGGACGTGACCGACTGCGCCAGCTTGTCCAGCAACAGGTGCATGGCTTGCGGGTTGTCGTAGAGCATGGCTTTGGTCTTGCGGAAGTCTTTCGACGAGCCGCCTTCAACCATGTAGGTGGCCAGGGTCCAGGGGCTGCCGGAGAAACCGATCAGCGGCACGCGGCCGTTGAGCTCGCGGCGGATGGTGCTCACAGCATCCATCACGTAGCCCAGGTCTTTGTGTGGGTCAGGGATCGGCAGGGCTTCGATATCGGCCAAGGTGCTGACGACTTTCTTGAAGCGCGGGCCTTCGCCGGTTTCGAAGTACAGGCCTTGGCCCATGGCGTCCGGGATAGTGAGGATATCGGAGAAGAGGATGGCCGCATCCAGTTGTGGGTAGCGGTCCAGCGGCTGCATCGTGACTTCGCAGGCGAACTCCGGGTTCATGCACAGGCTCATGAAATCACCGGCGTTGGCGCGACTGGCGCGGTATTCCGGCAGATAGCGACCGGCTTGACGCATCATCCACACCGGAGTGACGTCTACGGGTTGCTTGAGCAGGGCACGAAGGAAACGGTCGTTCTTGAGGGCAGTCATGTCGGCATCCGCAAAAAAAGTGCGGGCATTTTCTCAGAGCGCGACGCAAAAGGCACGGAATGCACCGTGCCTTTTGTCTATCGGGTCAATTTGTCGCGGCGGCTGGCATTACACATCTCAATGTGAAACGAGGTTTATGTGGGAGCTGGCTTGCCTGCGATAGCAATAGTGAATTCACCGCCGCCATCGCAGGCAAGCCAGCTCCCACAGTTGACCCTGTTTCAAATCAGACTTGCAGGTAGTCCAGGATGCCTTCGGCGGCGTTACGGCCTTCGAAGATCGCGGTGACCACCAGGTCCGACCCGCGCACCATGTCGCCACCGGCGAAGATCTTCGGATTGCTGGTCTGATGCTTGTACTGGCCTTGTTCCGGGGCCACGACACGGCCCTGACTGTCGGTCTGGATTTCGAACTGCTCGAACCACGACGCCGGGCTTGGACGGAAACCGAAGGCGATGACCACGGCGTCGGCCGGGATGATTTCTTCGGAACCCGGGATCGGCTCGGGGCTGCGACGGCCACGGGCGTCCGGTTCGCCGAGACGGGTCTCGACCACCTTCACACCTTCCACACGGTCTTCACCGACGATGGCGATCGGCTGGCGGTTGTAGAGGAATTTCACGCCTTCTTCCTTGGCGTTCTTCACCTCTTTGCGCGAGCCGGGCATGTTGGCTTCGTCACGGCGATAAGCGCAGGTCACCGACTTGGCGCCCTGGCGGATCGAAGTACGGTTGCAGTCCATCGCGGTGTCACCACCGCCCAGCACCACGACCTTCTTGCCCTTCATGTCGACGAAATCTTCCGGCGACTTTTCAAAGCCCAGGTTGCGGTTGACGTTGGCGATCAGGAAGTCGAGCGCGTCATACACGCCGGGCAAGTCCTCACCGGCAAAGCCGCCCTTCATGTAGGTGTAGGTGCCCATGCCCATGAACACCGCATCGTATTCGGCGAGCAGTTGCTCCATGGTGATGTCTTTGCCGATTTCGGTATTGAGGCGGAACTCGATACCCATGCCGGTGAACACTTCACGACGGTGGCTCAGTACGGTTTTTTCCAGCTTGAACTCGGGGATACCGAAGGTCAGCAGGCCACCGATTTCCGGGTTCTTGTCGAACACCACCGGGGTCACGCCGCCGCGCACCAACACGTCGGCACACCCCAGGCCCGCCGGGCCCGCGCCGATGATCGCGACGCGCTTGCCGGTCGGCTTGACCTTGGACATGTCCGGGCGCCAGCCCATGGCGAACGCGGTGTCGGTGATGTACTTCTCCACCGAACCGATGGTCACCGCGCCGAAGCCGTCGTTGAGGGTGCAGGCACCTTCACACAAGCGGTCTTGCGGGCACACCCGGCCGCAGACTTCCGGCAGGGTGTTGGTCTGGTGCGACAGCTCGGCGGCGGCGAGGATGTTGCCCTCGGCCACCAGTTTGAGCCAGTTGGGAATGAAGTTGTGCACCGGGCACTTCCATTCGCAATACGGGTTACCGCACCCCAGGCAGCGGTGGGCCTGGTCGGCCGAGTGCTGGGGTTTGAAGGGTTCGTAGATTTCCACGAACTCTTTCTTGCGTTGACGCAACAGTTTCTTCTTCGGATCTTTGCGCCCGACATCGATGAACTGGAAGTCGTTATTCAGACGTTCAGCCATGTTAAAACCTCATCAAACTGTTCAGGCGCATATCACTGCGGGTTGGCACGGATGCTGGAAAGCAACGATTTCAGGTTGGCAGCCTTGGGCTTGACCAGCCAGAAACGACGCAGGTAATCATCGAGGTTTTCGGCGAGGTTACGACCCCATTCGCTGCCGGTTTCCTCGACGTACTCGTCCAGCACGTGCTGCAAGTGGTTCCGGTAGGATTCCATGGCTTCGCCGCTGATCCGCTGGATCTCGACCAACTCGTGGTTGACCTTGTCGACGAAGGTGTTGTCCTGGTCGAGCACGTAGGCGAAACCGCCGGTCATGCCCGAACCGAAGTTGTAACCGGTCTTGCCCAGTACCGCGACAAAGCCTCCGGTCATGTACTCGCAGCAATGATCGCCAGTGCCTTCCACCACGGTGTGGGCACCGGAGTTACGCACGGCGAAACGCTCACCGGCAGTACCTGCGGCAAACAGCTTGCCACCGGTGGCGCCGTACAGGCAGGTGTTGCCGATGATGGCACTGTCCTGGGTCTTGTACACGCTGCCAGCCGGCGGAACGATGACCAGTTTGCCGCCAGTCATGCCCTTGCCCACGTAGTCGTTGGCGTCGCCTTCCAGGTACATGTGCAGGCCGCCGGCGTTCCACACGCCGAAGCTCTGGCCCGCAGTGCCCTTGAAGCGGAAGGTGATCGGCGCTTTCGCCATGCCCTGGTTGCCGTGCTTGCGCGCGATTTCGCCGGAGATGCGTGCGCCGATGGAACGGTCGCAGTTGCAGATATCCAAGGCGAATTCGCCACCGCTGGCGTCGTTGATCGAGGAGCCGGCCATTTCGACCATTTTCTCGGCCAACAGGCCTTTGTCGAACGGTGGGTTGCGGTCCACCTGGCAGAACTGTGGCTTGTCTGCCGGGATGTGATCGCTGCCCAACAGAGGGGTGAGGTCCAGATGTTGTTGCTTGGCGGTCTGGCCTTCGAGGATGTCCAACAGGTCGGTGCGACCGATCAGCTCTTCCAGCGAACGCACGCCCAATTTGGCCAGCCACTCACGGGTTTCTTCGGCGACGTAGGTGAAGAAATTCACCACCATGTCGACGGTGCCGATGTAGTGATCCTTGCGCAGTTTCTCGTTCTGAGTCGCCACGCCGGTGGCGCAGTTGTTCAGGTGGCAGATACGCAGGTATTTGCAGCCCAGGGCGATCATGGGCGCAGTGCCGAAGCCGAAACTTTCGGCGCCGAGGATCGCGGCCTTGATCACATCGAGGCCGGTTTTCAGGCCGCCGTCGGTCTGTACTCGCACCTTGCCGCGCAGGTCGTTGCCGCGCAGGGTCTGGTGGGTTTCGGCCAGGCCGAGCTCCCACGGCGCACCGGCGTACTTGATCGAGGTCAGCGGCGAAGCGCCGGTGCCGCCGTCGTAGCCGGAGATGGTGATCAGGTCGGCATAGGCCTTGGCCACACCGGCGGCGATGGTGCCGACGCCGGCTTCCGCAACCAGTTTCACCGAGACCAGGGCCTGCGGGTTGACTTGTTTGAGGTCGAAGATCAACTGCGACAAGTCTTCAATCGAGTAGATGTCGTGGTGCGGCGGTGGCGAAATCAAGGTCACGCCCGGTACGGCGTAACGCAGCTTGGCGATCAGACCGTTGACCTTGCCGCCTGGCAATTGCCCACCCTCACCCGGCTTGGCGCCTTGGGCCACCTTGATCTGCAGCACCTCGGCATTCACCAGGTACTCCGGGGTCACCCCGAAACGGCCGGTGGCCACCTGCTTGATCTTCGAGCTTTTGAGCGTGCCGTAGCGCGCCGGGTCTTCACCGCCTTCGCCGGAGTTGGAACGCGCACCCAGGCGGTTCATGGCTTCGGCCAGGGCTTCGTGAGCCTCGGGCGACAAGGCGCCCAGGGAAATACCGGCGGAGTCGAAGCGCTTGAGGATCGACTCCAGCGGCTCGACTTCGGCGATGTCCATCGGCGTGTCCAGGGTCTTCACCTTGAACAGGTCGCGGATCATCGACACCGGGCGGTTATCCACCAGGCTCGTGTACTCCTTGAACTTGGCGTAGTCGCCCTGCTGCACAGCGGCTTGCAGGGTGTTGACCACGTCCGGGTTGTAGGCATGGTATTCGCCACCGTGCACGAACTTGAGCAGGCCACCTTGCTGGATCGGCTTACGCGCGCTCCAGGCTTCGGCGGCCAGGGCTTTTTGCTCGGCTTCGATGTCGACGAAACGCGCACCCTTGATGCGGCTCGGTACGCCACGGAAACTCAGCTCGCAGACTTCTTCGGACAGACCGATGGCTTCGAACAACTGAGCACCACGGTACGAGGTGACCGTGGAGATACCCATCTTCGACAGAATCTTCAGCAAGCCCTTGGTGATGCCCTTGCGGTAGTTCTTGAACACCTCATAGAGGTCGCCCAGCACTTCACCGGTACGGATCAGGTCACCCAGCACTTCGTACGCGAGGAACGGGTACACCGCCGAAGCGCCGAAACCGATCAGCACCGCAAAGTGATGCGGGTCGCGGGCGGTGGCGGTTTCCACGAGGATGTTGGAGTCGCAGCGCAGGCCTTTTTCGGTCAGGCGGTGGTGCACCGCACCGGTCGCCAGGGACGCGTGGATCGGCAACTTGCCAGGCGCGATATGGCGGTCGGTCAGTACGATCTGGGTACGACCGGCACGCACGGCTTCTTCAGCCTGGTCAGCAACGTTACGCACTGCGGCTTCAAGGCCCAGGCTCTCGTCGTAGTTCAGGTCGATGATCTGGCGATCGAAGCCCGGACGCTCCAGGGTCATCAGCGAGCGCCACTTGGCCGGGGAAATGACCGGCGAGCTGAGGATCACGCGGGAGGCATGCTCAGGCGATTCCTGGAAGATGTTGCGCTCGGCGCCGAGGCACACTTCCAGGGACATCACGATGGCTTCACGCAGCGGGTCGATCGGCGGGTTGGTCACCTGGGCGAACTGCTGGCGGAAATAGTCGTACGGCGTGCGCACGCGCTGGGACAGCACGGCCATTGGCGTGTCATCGCCCATGGAGCCGACGGCCTCGTAGCCTTGCTCACCGAGCGGACGCAGCACCTGGTCGCGCTCTTCGAACGTGACCTGGTACATCTTCATGTACTGCTTGAGCTGGTCGACGTCATAGAAAGCCGAACCGTGGTCGTTGTCTTCCATGGTCGCCTGGATGCGCAGGGCGTTCTTGCGCAGCCATTGCTTGTACGGGTGACGGGACTTCAAGCGGTTGTCGATGGCGTCGGTGTCGAGGATCTGCCCGGTCTCGGTGTCCACGGCCAGGATCTGGCCAGGGCCCACACGGCCTTTGGCAATCACGTCTTCAGGCTTGTAGTCCCACACGCCGATTTCCGAGGCGAGGGTGATGAAACCGTTGGTGGTGGTCACCCAACGCGCCGGGCGCAGGCCGTTACGGTCGAGCAGGCACACCGCGTAGCGGCCGTCGGTCATGACCACGCCGGCCGGGCCGTCCCACGGCTCCATGTGCATCGAGTTGTACTCGTAGAACGCACGCAGGTCCGGGTCCATCGTCTCGACGTTCTGCCACGCTGGCGGAATGATCATGCGCACGCCACGGAACAGGTCGATGCCGCCGGTGACCATCAGTTCGAGCATGTTGTCCATGCTGGAGGAGTCGGAACCCACGCGATTGACCAGTGGGCCGAGCTCTTCGAGGTCCATCAAATCGTTGGCGAACTTGGTGCGACGGGCCTGGGCCCAGTTGCGGTTGCCGGTGATGGTATTGATCTCGCCGTTGTGGGCGAGGAAGCGGAATGGCTGGGCCAGCGGCCATTTCGGCAGGGTATTGGTGGAGAAGCGCTGGTGGAACACGCAGATTGCGGTTTGCAGGCGCTCATCGCTCAGGTCTGGATAGAAGGCGGTGAGGTCCGCCGGCATCATCAGGCCTTTATAAATGATGGTCTTGTGGGAAAAGCTGCAGATGTAATGGTCGGTGTCGGCGGCGTTGAGCACCGACGAACGACGACGGGACGTGAACAGCTTGATCGCCATGTCCTGGTCGCTCAGGCCATCGCCTGCGATGAACACTTGTTCGATCTGCGGCAGGCGCTCCAGGGCCAGGCGGCCGAGTACGCTGGTGTCGATGGGCACTTTGCGCCATCCGACGATTTGCAGGCCGGCGGCGGCGATCTCGCGGTTCATGTTCTCGCGGGCGGCTTCGGCTTTTACCGGGTCCTGGTTGAAAAACACCATGCCCACGGCGTACTGCTTGGGCAGTTCGACCGCGAATTGCTCTTTGGCGACAGCGCGCAGGAACTGGTCGGGCTTTTGAATCAGCAAGCCACAGCCGTCACCGGTCTTGCCGTCGGCGTTGATCCCACCGCGGTGGGTCATGCAGGTCAGGGCCTCGATGGCCGTTTGCAAAAGGGTATGACTGGGTTCGCCCTGCATGTGGGCTATCAGGCCGAAACCGCAGTTATCCTTGAATTCATCGGGTTGGTACAGACCTGCTTTCATAGACACTTTCTCACCAGGCTGCCTCTTTTACCGAGGCAAATTTCTTTTCAATTCAACCGGTTACCTTCCACGCCGAACGTACGCCGGCTTAGCGGGGGCAAAAGGGAGGTCATTGTACACACCGACACAGACGCTCACAAATTTAGCGACGAAATGTCGCAAATCTATGTCGCATTTATGAAAGGTTTAAAGCGATATGCTGTGCTAGTCAAAACTTTTTTAATTCTGACCGCTACGACTCAAAAGCCACTGTGACGCAGACACCACAAAGCGCGCGGTCTCGGGAGACTGCACGCACTTGCGGATTTTTTTGAGGTGCCGGGAGGGCGGCCTGGGTAAGGCCGCCGGATCTTCAGCGAGTTGCTGCCAGTTCTTGTTGAACGCTGGCAACAGTGCGAGGCCAAGGTTTACCAGCCTGAACCTTCGCTGGCAAGGCCTTGATGGCAGAATCGGCTGCGGCGCGGCTTGGGAAGCTGCCGTAGGTGATCACGTAGAGAGGCTTGCCGTTGAGCACTTTCTTGAAATAACGGTACTGGCCGCCCTGCTCTTTGACGAACGCCTGGGCGTTGGCTTCGGAGCTGGTGCCCAGGATCTGCACCACAAAGTTACCGGTAGGCTGGCTGCTGTACCAGCTGCTGCCAGCAGCGCCGGCCTTGGCAACGGTGGCGGCTGGTTTTTCCGCAGGCTTGGCGGCCGGGGCTGGTTTGGCGGCTGGCGCTGGTGCGACAGGCTTGGTCACCGGAGCAGGCTTGGCGGTAGCAACGGTGGGCGCCGGCGTCGGCTTGGCGACCGGAGCAACCGGCGTCGCTGGCACACCGGCCGGTACGCCTGCAGGTGGCGCGGTGGTGGTCACGGTCGGCGGCGTGGCGCTGGAGCCTTCCACCGGCACACCGTCGTCGCCTTCGGAGATGCCACCGGCTTCTTCAGCCAGAGGGCCGCGCATCACAGGTTGGCCGACCATCGGCAGGTTGGTCGGTTGGCCGGAGTTGGCAAATTCGACGTTTGGCGTGGGCTTGCCCAGTGGCAACTGCGCCTGTTCGGTTGGCGCGCCAGTGGTTGTCGGTGCTTTGTTGCGGCCCGGGATCAACCAGGCGGCGGCAACAGCGACCACGACAACGGCGGAAATAGCCAATACGTGCTTCTTAGGCATAGTGAACCCCATCTTTGGACGCTTGACCGCAGAGCGGCTGGCAATCATGGCTTCGATCATGGCATCGCGGGCAACCTGGTTGATGTTTCCAGGCCAGCCATCGGAGCTTTCGTGAATATCAGAGATCTGCGCAGCGGTGAAAAGTTCGATACCCGCCCCGGCGCCTTCAAGACGTTGTGCCAGGTATTCGCGGGTTTCTTCCTCTTCGTACGGCTGCAACTCGATGACGTGAAACAGCTCCTGCTCACCGCTGATCTGCTCCAGATCGGCGATCAACGACGACTCACCGAACAGGAACACATGCGGGCGACCTTCCGGCGTACCCGCTGCCAGCGCCAGCAAGGCTTCCAGGGCCGATTCGTCGAGCTGCTCGGCGTCGTCTACCAGCAGGTAGACTTCCTGGCCGGTCAGGCCCAATTGCACCACCTGCTTGAGAATCGCGTTCGGCTCGGCGTTGGAGACGTTCAACGCTTGCGCCACCTCGCGCAGTACGCCGGCCGCATCACCGGCACCGCGGGCCGATACCACCACGCTCTGCACCGATTGTTTGTTGGTGCTGGCCACCAGCGCCTGGCGCAGCAAGGTCTTGCCGCTGCCCAGAGGGCCGGTCACCACCAGCAGCAACTGGCTGTAGCGCGCGAGGTGATGCAACTGCCCCAGTACCGGCTTGCGCTGGGCGGGGAAGAACTTGAAACCCGGCACCCGTGGAGCGAAGGGGTCGTGGCTCAAGTGATAATGGCCGAGGAACGCCTCGTCGGCATGCAAACTAGTCATCGGGTCTTATTAACCTTTGAGCTGGGCCAGGGCGCGGTAATCCGCTCCCAGCGTGGCCTGTAGAATCTCTTTTGGATAATCGTCGGTCACCACGGCTTCGCCGATGTGGCGCAGCAGTACCAGTCGAAGTCGACCGTCGATCACTTTCTTGTCTATCGCCATATGTTCAAGGAAATCCGCCTCGGCCATCTCCGTGGGCGGAACGACCGGCAAACCGGCACGCTGGAACAGGCGGATACCGCGATCGCGCTCTCGGGCGCTGATCCAGCCCAGGCGCTGCGACATATCCAATGCCATCACCGTACCAGCCGCCACGGCCTCCCCATGCAACCACACACCATAGCCCATGTGCGTTTCGATCGCATGGCCGAAGGTGTGGCCCAGGTTCAGCGTGGCCCGCACGCCGGACTCGCGCTCGTCGGCATTGACCACCAGCGCCTTGGCCGCGCAAGAGCGGGAGATCGCTTCGGTCAGGGCTACCTGATCGAGGGCGCGCAAGGCGTCCATGTGTTCTTCCAGCCAGGTCAGGAACGGCTCATCGCAAATCAGGCCGTACTTGATGACTTCCGCCAGCCCCGCCGACAGCTCGCGCGGCGGCAAGGTGTTGAGGGTAGCGGTGTCGATCAGCACAGCCTGAGGCTGGTAGAACGCGCCGACCATGTTCTTGCCCAACGGGTGGTTGATACCGGTCTTGCCGCCCACCGACGAATCGACCTGGGACAGCAAGGTGGTCGGCACCTGGATGAAATCCACGCCGCGCTGGTAGCAGGCCGCGGCAAACCCGGCCATGTCGCCAATCACACCGCCGCCCAGGGCGACCACAGTGGTTCGACGGTCATGGCGCGCAGTCAGCAGGCCATCAAAGATCAGTTGCAGGGTTTCCCAGTTTTTGTGGGCTTCGCCGTCAGGCAACACCACGGAGATCACCGAGTACGCCGCCAGGCTGCGGCTCAGACGCTCAAGATACAGCGGCGCGACCGTTTCGTTGGAGATGATCGCCACCTGTCGGCCGGCAATATGCGGCGCAAGCAGTTCGGGCTGGTCCAACAGACCTGCGCCAATGTGGATCGGGTAGCTGCGCTCGCCTAGATCGACCTTAAGTGTCTGCATGTGTCCCCGCGTTGAAGATGTATTAACGACCGGCACTGTCGACCTCTCGACACCGCCTGGTGGCTCTACGCCATACCTTATAAGGTCATGGCGCGCCGCCGAGAATAGCGCATTTCGGGCCAGGCTTTAACGGGGTGGCAACCGTTGCAGGCGCTCAAGGATGTCAAGTACGACCATCCGAGGTGGCCGCTCATCGGTTTCCACCACGAGATCGGCGATTTCCCGATACAGCGGATCGCGCAGCGCCAGCAGGTCCCGCAGGGTTTTCGCCGGGTCGGCGGTGCGCAGCAACGGGCGATTGCGATCACGGGCGGTACGGCCCACCTGCTGTTCGACCGACGCGTGCAAATACACCACCCGACCACCGGCATGCAGCGCCCGACGGTTTTCATCGCGCATGACGGCGCCACCACCGGTCGCCAATACCACGCCATCGCAGCCGCACAGCTCGGCAATCATCGCCTGCTCGCGGTCACGAAAGCCCAGCTCGCCTTCTTTATCGAAGATCCATGGGATATTGGCGCCCGTGCGCAATTCAATTTCCTTGTCGGAATCTTTGAACGGCAGGCGCAGCTCTTTGGCCAGCAAACGGCCGATGGTGCTTTTTCCAGCGCCCATCGGCCCTACAAGAATCAAATTTCGCACAGAATCAACGACTCACAGCAATCGCCTGGTTATTCATGATACGCGGAGTCAGGAATACCAGCAGCTCGGATTTTTTCTCCGCCAGCACATCGCGCCGGAAAAGGCGGCCAAGATACGGCACATCGCCCAAAAATGGCACTTTATCTACCACTTTGCTTTGGGTGTTGGAGAAAACCCCGCCAATGACGATGGTCTCGCCATCCCTGACCAGAACCTTGGCATTGACCTCGTTTTTCTTGATCGGCGGCACGTCATTGAGTCGGTTCAGGTAGTCGGGCTCATCCTTGGTGACCTTGACCGCCATGATCACATGGTCGTCGGGGGTGATTTGCGGCGTGACTTCAAGCGACAGCGAGGCCTCTTTGAACGACACCGAGGTGGCACCCTGGGAGGTGGATTCCTGATAAGGAATCTCGGTGCCTTTGAGGATGCGTGCAGTCTCTTTGTCGGAGGTGACGACCTTGGGCTGCGAGACGATCTCACCGTTGCCGGTTTTTTCCATGGCGGTCAGCTCAAGGTCCAGCAACAGGTTGTCGGTGATATAGGCGATCCCCAGGCCCGAGGTTCCTGCCAGCGACCCCAAGTCGACAAAAGGTGAACTGGGTGGGTTTTGCGGCGGCTCGGCACCCTCCGCCAGCGGCTTGCCAATACCTCCAACGCCGCTGTTGCCGCGGGTGAGCCGCCCACCCCAGCGCACACCCAGGCTTTTGTCGTAGTCGACATTGGCCTCCACAATCCGTGCCTCGATCATGACCTGGCGTACCGGGATATCCAGCTGCGCCACGATGCGCCGCAGCTCTTCGAGCCGCTCGCCAGTCTGGTAGGCGATGATGTTGTTGGTGCGGTCATCCACTGCCACCGAACCGCGCTCATCGGTGGCGCCCTCAAAGCCGGTCACCGACTGAAACAGCTTGGCCAGGTCGGCGGCCTTGGCGTAATTGACCTGCAGCAGCTCCCGACGCAAGGGCGCCAGCTCGGCCATCTGCTTGCGCGACTCCAGCATCAACAGCTCGCGAGCAGCCAATTCATCGGCGGGCGCCACCAGCACCACGCCCGCCTTGACTCGCTTGTCCAAGCCCTTGGTTTGCAGTACCAGGTCCAGAGCCTGGTCCCAGGGCACATCCTTGAGCCGCAGGGTGATCGAGCCCTGCACCTCATCGCTGGTCACCAGGTTGAGCCCGGCGACATCGGCAATTTGCTGCAAGACCGCGCGCAGGTCGATGTCCTGGAAATTCAGGGTCAGCCTGGCGCCTGTATAGCTGACCGGCTGGGCACTGTCGGGCGACGGCAGTTGGATAAGGTTCAGGCGATTGGGCACAGCAGCAGCCATCGGTGCCGTGAACGCTATCCATAGCGCCACACCGAAGGACGAGAAGGTCCTTTTCATTGTTTGATTCCGTTATGAGTTGACGTTCAGCACAAGGGTTCGCGGGCGTTCCAGCCAGGCGCCCTGTCCATCGGGAAACAGCTCCACCAGCTCGACAGCAGCGTCTTGAATGGCGGTGACCTGGCCATGGTCCGGCCCCAGGTAATCACCCACCGCCAGCCGATACACCCTGGCCCCAGCCCGCAACAAGGCAAAGGCCTGCGCACCACGGGACAACGTGCCGACCATTTCGAACTGATCGAGGCGCATACCCTCCAACAGTCCCCGTGGCCGGGTGAAATCCGGGGCAAGGGCCGGACGGCCCGGAACGTGCGGTGCCTGCAAGGCGGGCGGCGTGAACGGGTCGCGCAAGGACGAGGGTTCGTAGACAAATTGCGGCCCTGGGTCGAGCACCTGACGGGCCTTGCCGGTGTGCAGGGTGCTGCGATAGGTCTTGGCGAGCATGTTCAGACGTAACAAGGCACCCTGATGCCCGAGCGCAATATCCTGCACGGTAACGACCCGCGGCAACCCACCCAAGGCACTGACAAACGTCGCCAGCTCGTGATAAACCCCGGAGGCGCTTATCTGCATGGGTTGTTCGATATAAAGCTGCCGAGGCGCTTCATCCAGCACGGTGATGCCTTCGACCCACACCCCATGAACAGCCGCCAGCCGGGCGATGTCTGCCAGCACGGCAGGCACCTCGGACTCGCCGGGCAATTGCCCTAGAAGGCTGGCAAGATTGTCTTCCATGCTCCGGACTTGCCGGGTGCGCAGCTCAAGGCTCGCGGCCAGGCCGGTCTTTTCTGTGAATTGCTGCTGCAGCGCCTGCTCCCGCGCCTCAAGCCCGTGCAATCGCTCCCGCTGCGGCCCCCCATGCAAAACCTCGCCTAGCGCCAGCACCAGGCCGGCCAGCGCACAGCCAAGCAGCACCTTGCCCGGCAGGGACCATTTGGCAGCGTTGTAAAAGAGCGTGGAAAAATCGAGCCTGGGCAGGCTCATGGTTGCGCCTCGATGGACTCTCCCTGGCGCACCATCAGCTGGAATTCACTTTCGCCGCGTGCACCTTCGGCTTGCACGCGCTGCAGACGGGTCGAACTGGAGCCGTGGATTGGCTTGAGCTGCTGCATCAAACGGGCGATATCCTGGTTGCTTTCTGCCGTGCCGCGAATGCTGATGGTGTCGCCGTTCGCAACCACCTCATGCAGATGGACACCTTCAGGCACCGAGCGAGCCAATTGCTCGAACAATCGGGCCCCGGAGGAGCGGGCATCGTGCAGGTCCTGAACCACCTTCATGCGTTCGGCCAGTTGCTGGCTTCGCGCCTGCAAGTCGTCGATGGTCCTGATCCGCGAGTCCTGGGTAGCGATGTGCTCTTCCAGGCGGCTGTTGCGGCTTACCTGCCGGTCTATTGCCTGGTCGATCACTTGATCAGCCAACCACAGTGCCGCGAGCGCCACGCAGGCAAACGCCAGCAATAGCACCAACAGGTATTTGCGCCTGCGCTCCGCGAGGGCCTGGCGCCAAGGCAAAAGATTGATTCGTGTCATCCAGCGAAACTCCTAAGGGCCAGCCCGCAAGCCACTCCCATCCCTTGGGCATCCAAGGCCCATTGTGCACCATCGACTCTGTGACCCGGCGTGAAGCTGGCAAAATCCTGAAGGCAAGCGCGCTCCAATGCAAACCCTTCTACATCGACCACCCGCGGCACCAGCCCCGCCAGGGCCAAAACCGCCTCGCGCGCTTCGACCTGCTCACGCAGGCACGCCGCCAGCATCACCTCTACCCACTGCGGGCCTTGAGCCGATGGCCCTTGAACCTGAAAGTCGATGGCCACCTCGTCCAATGGATAGGGGATGAACTGGTCGGCTTCCATCTGGATCTTCCAGGCCATTTCCTCATCACTGAGGCCGGCGTCCATGTCAATCAGCCGGGTAATTACCGACGGGCCCGCAACCGCCACGGCGGCGTACCGGGCCGAGGTACCCAGGCGCGACAGTGCCTGTTGCAGCATACGGCCCACACCCTCAAGGTCCAGCAAGGTGCCGTCCACCACCGCCTGGGGCGGCAGCATTTGCATAACGTAGCCCTGGACGCTGAAACCGCCTGATGAACGGCCCAGTTCGATCAGCTTGATGCAGCTGTCATTGATATCGACCCCCAACACCGTGTCGACTTTTCGCCTGAAAAATCCCTTTCCCATAAAACTCCCCAAAACTTTCCCTGTCATACCGGCTGTCATCTCGCCTGATTGCTGCCAGGCACCTTGCATTCGGTCGGCTTGTTCAAGGCACGCGAATGACGCCCCAAGCCGAAAAATGCTTTAATGCCCAGCGTTTTTTCCCGCTTTTTATCTGCTGCCCGGGTCGATCCATCGTTTGCCATGCATGCCCCGACGCGTAACTCTTTCTTTTCTCTGGAAATCCAAAAGCCTTGATTCGTCTGCTGAAGTTTTTCGGGTACTCCATTGTCGCCATCGTCTGCGGGCTGCTGCTCGTATTCAGCGGGGCCTACCTCTACCTTAGTCCGGGTTTGCCCTCCGTAGAGGCCCTCAGAAGTATCCAGTTGCAGATTCCTTTGCGGGTCTACAGCAGCGATGAAAAACTGATCGCGGAGTTCGGCGAAATGCGCCGCACACCGATCCGTTTCGCCGACATTCCACCCAATTTCATCAGCGCTTTGCTGTCTGCCGAAGACGATAATTTCGCCAACCACTACGGCGTAGACCCCAGCAGCCTGGTGCGTGCAGCCACGCAATTGGTAAAAAGCGGACACATTCAATCGGGCGGCAGCACCATCACCATGCAGGTGGCGAAGAACTTCTTCCTCACCAGCGAGCGCAGCTTTTCCCGCAAGGCCACCGAAATCCTCCTGGCGCTGCAGATCGAACGCCAGCTGACCAAGGATGAAATCCTCGAGCTGTACGTCAACAAGATCTACTTGGGCAACCGCGCCTATGGCATCGAGGCCGCGTCCCAGGTCTACTACGGCAAGTCGATTCGTGACGCCAGCCTGGCGCAAATGGCGATGATCGCCGGCCTGCCCAAGGCACCGTCGCGCTTCAACCCGCTGGCCAACCCGGCGCGCAGCAAAGAACGCCGTGACTGGATCCTGGGCCGCATGTACAAACTGGGCAAGATCGACCAGGCCGCTTATGAAAGTGCCGTAGCCGAGCCGCTGAACGCCAGCTATCACGTGCCGACCCCAGAAGTGAATGCACCCTATATCGCCGAAATGGCCCGCGCCGAGATGGTTGGCCGTTATGGCAGCGAGGCCTACACCGAAGGTTTCCGCGTCACCACGACGGTGCCGAGCAACTTGCAGGAAATCGCCAACCACTCGGTACATGAAGGCCTGATCACTTATGACCAGCGTCACGGCTACCGTGGCCCCGAGTCGCGCCTGCCGGGCAAGACCCTGAGTGCCTGGACCACCGAATTGGGCAAACAGCGCTCGATCAGCGGCCTGGACCCGGCCATCGTTACCCAGGTATCCAAGGACGGCATCCAAGTGCTGACCCGCTCTGGCGAAGCCCATGTAGCCTGGGACAGCATGAAGTGGGCACGCCCGTTCCTGAACACCAACAGCATGGGCCCGATGCCCAAGCAGCCATCCGACGTGGCCCAAGTGGGTGATTTGATCCGCGTGCAACGCCAGAAGGATGACAGCCTCAAATTCAGCCAGGTGCCGCTCGCCCAGGGCGCCCTGGTGTCCCTGGACCCGCAGAACGGTGCGATCCGCGCACTGGTCGGCGGCTTTGCCTTCGAGCAGAGCAACTACAACCGCGCTACCCAGGCCAAGCGCCAGCCGGGCTCCAGTTTCAAGCCGTTTGTCTACAGTGCCGCGCTGGACAACGGCTACACCGCCGCCAGCCTGGTCAACGACGCGCCAATCGTGTTTGTCGATGAATATCTGGACAAAGTCTGGCGTCCGAAGAATGACACCAACACGTTCCTCGGCCCAATCCGTATCCGCGAGGCGCTGTACAAGTCACGCAACCTGGTGTCGATCCGCCTGTTGCAGGCGATGGGCGTAGGCAAGACCATCGACTACATGACGCGCTTTGGCTTCGCCAAGTCGGACCTGCCGCCAAACCTGTCCCTGGCCCTGGGTACCGCGACCCTCACGCCGATGGAAATCGCCACCGGCTGGAGCACCTTTGCCAACGGCGGCTACAAGATCGCGCCGTACCTGATCGACAAGATCGAAAGCCGCAATGGCGACACCCTGTTCACCGCCAACCCGCCACGGGTACCCGGCGACGTGGTCAATGGTGTGGCCGCGACCGACGGGCTTGCGGTACCGAGCAACGGCGGTATCACCATCGAGGCGACGCCAGGCACACCGTCGGCCGCAAACGCCGACGCACCGGCCGAACCGCAAGCGCCAGCGGTTGCCGAGCGCATCGTGGACGGCCGCACTACCTACATCCTCAACAGCATCCTGCAAGACGTGATCAAGAAGGGCACCGGCCGCCGCGCACTGGCCCTGGGCCGTGCGGATATCGCTGGCAAGACCGGTACCACCAACGAGTCCAAGGACGCCTGGTTCTCCGGCTACAACGGCGACTACGTGACCACCGTGTGGACCGGCTATGACCAGCCTGAAAGCCTGGGCCGCCGCGAGTTTGGTGGCACCGTCGCCCTGCCGATCTGGATGAGCTACATGGGCGCAGCGCTCAAGGACAAGCCGCTGCACACCCAGCCAGAGCCAGAAGGCATCCTCAGCCTGCGCATCGACCCGATCAGTGGCCGTGCGGCTTCACCGAGCACGCCGAATGCGTACTTCGAGCTGTTCAAGAGCGAAGATACACCGCCATCGGTCAACGAACTGGGCAACGGCGTAGTGCCGGGCAGCCCGCTGCCGGCGGATGAAGGTGCGCCGATCGACCTGTTCTGACGGGAGCTGCGGCCTGGCACAGACCTAATGTGGGAGCGAGCAAGCCCGCTCCCACACTTGGATCCGCACAAGACTCGAGTGAATGCCAGCCACAAAAAAGCCCCGACTGATCACTCAGTCGGGGCTTTTTTTGCGGGTGTGTCTACAACGGCTTAGCCGTTGAACACATCATCCACGCTTTGCAGCGGGTAGTTCTTTGGATACGGCAGGGTAGCCACACCAGTCTCGATAGCGGCCTTGGCCACGGCATCGGAGATCAGGGTGATCAGGCGCTTATCCATTGGTTTCGGAATGATGTACTCACGACCGAATTCCAGCTTGGCGCCACCGTAGGCGTCACACACATCCTGAGGTACCGGCAGCTTGGCCAGTTCACGCAGGGCGTTGGCAGCGGCCACTTTCATTTCTTCGTTGATGCGCTTGGCGCGAACGTCCAGGGCACCACGGAAGATGAACGGGAAGCCCAACACGTTGTTGACCTGGTTCGGGTAGTCCGAACGGCCGGTGGCCATGATCACGTCGCTGCGAGTGGCGTGGGCCAGTTCAGGAGAGATTTCCGGATCCGGGTTGGAGCAGGCGAACACGATAGGGTTCGGCGCCATGGATTTGAGGCCTTCAGCGCTCAGCAGGTTCGGGCCGGACAGGCCAACGAACACGTCGGCACCGTCGAGGGCGTCAGCCAGGGTGCGCTTGGAGGACGGATGGGCAAACATCGCCTTGTACTGGTTCAGGTCGGTGCGCTCGGACTGAATCACGCCCTTGCTGTCGACCATGTAGATGTTTTCCAGCTTGGCGCCCATGCTGATGATCAGCTTCATGCAGGAAATGGCCGCGGCACCGGCGCCCAGGCAGACGATTTTCGCCTCGCCCAGGGTTTTGCCAGCAATTTCCAGGGCGTTGATCATGCCGGCTGCGGTAACGATCGCGGTGCCGTGTTGGTCATCGTGGAATACCGGAATGTCGCACTGCTCGATCAGGGCCTTTTCGATCTCGAAGCACTCAGGTGCCTTGATGTCTTCCAGGTTGATGCCACCGAACGTGATGGAAATGCGCTTGACGGTGTCGATGAACGCCTGCGGGCTTTCGGAATCGACTTCGATGTCGAAAACGTCGATGCCGGCAAAGCGCTTGAACAGCACGCCCTTGCCTTCCATGACTGGCTTGGAAGCCAATGGGCCGAGGTTACCCAGGCCCAGAATCGCGGTGCCATCGGAAATCACTGCAACCAGGTTGCCTTTGCCGGTGTACTTGTACGCCAGCTCTGGGTCACGGGCGATTTCACGTACGGGTTCGGCAACACCAGGGCTGTAGGCCAGCGACAGGTCGCGGGCAGTGGCAGTGGCTTTGGTGAGCTCTACACTCAGCTTTCCTGGACGAGGATGGGCATGGTATTCGAGAGCGGCAGTTTTCAAATCAGACATATCGGCATTCCGCTTTTACTGTTGGTCGACGGACCGCCGAGGATACGCGTGTCGTAAAGTCCCTACAAGACTGGGCAGTCACAGGTGTCAAGGGCCCTGGGCTACGACTTTTGGCCAAGAGCCACGGGATACAAGGGCTCAACTGTTCACAATCGAAATAAAAAATGTCTACAATTTTTTATTCAAAGCGCCGATTTCAGCATGCCGGGGTCGGTTATTGGCAACAGCCAGCGCGCTTGGCCTTTTTTCAGGCCGCCACGGCGGGCCCGATCCTGCACCCAACCGCGCGCCTCAAGGGTGCGGCCTTGCAGACCATCGAGCATGGCCGTATCGAACTGGCTGATCAGCTCGGGCGCAATACGCAATACCAGTGAACCCTGCAGTTCAATCCAGATTCCACCGCGATTGCGCTCGATCTTGCTGACCCGACCGGCCACCAGGGCAAACCCGGAGCGCTTGAGACTCGCCACGCTTTGCACCGGCGATTGGCGCCACAGGCCAAGCCGTGCCTGGCGGGCGCTGTTTTCGGCCGCCTGCTGGCAGGCAACCAGGTCTATATTCGGCGCCACGCCCACTTGGTACCCCAGGCCCTCGGCCAGCAGTTGCGCCTCCAGATTCTCGCCATTGGCGCCGTAGAGGTGAGCCAGGGTGCGCCCGTAATGGTCTTTGGCTTCGCGCCCCGCCACCAGGCCGACACGCCCATCGCTGGCCTTGACCAACGCCTGCAGGCGCTGGCGGGCGGCGACAGCGAATGGCTCGTCAGGGCGGCCCTTCTTGCCGGTTTCCGGCGCGTTGAGGCCGATCATGCGCACGCTGCGACCGTCCTTGAGGCGCACCGTGTCGCCATCCACCACACGCTGTACCTCGACGCGGACGACGGCTGCCGGCGCGGGGCAGAATGCATCGGCCTGAGCGGTCGCCAGCCAAATCCCAGGCACAAAAAAGGCGCCCACAAGGGACGCCTTTTTCAACAGTAGGTAAAAGCCCATAAGGCTCTTGAACCTTACTCTGCTGGAGTAGCAGCAGGCTTCTTGCCGAAAGCACCAAAGCGATCTGCGAAGCGCTGTACGCGGCCGCCGGTGTCCAGAGTTTTCTGCTTACCGGTGTAGAACGGGTGGCACTCGTTGCATACGTCAGTACCCAGTGGCTTGCACAGGTTCGAACGAGTTTCGAACTTGTTGCCGCAGCTGCAGGTGACTTCGATGGTTTCGTACGCTGGATGGATATCGGCTTTCATGGCACTTCCTCGGGCTAGCGTGCCGCCACTCGACACTATTGTCGAATACCGCACGTAATTAGGCCGCGGATTCTACCAGACCTTTTTAATCACGCAAGCGGCGGTAATGGTCGAAAACTCCCTTTCATCAGATATTCCTGACACACCGCCGTCAATGTGGGAGCCGGGCTTGCCCGCGAAGGCGGTGTGTCAGTCACTGCATCTGTTACTGCACTAGCGCTTTCGCAGGCAAGCCAGCTCCCACAGGAGGCTGAGCCGTTCTGGAGATCCGATTCCAGTACTGAAGACGGGACACCCCCGGTCTGCTAGGCTCGCGCCCCTGCGCCACCGCTTGCCTTTATTGATGAGACTCCTCGCGTGCCCGACGCCATTTTGCGCCTAGCCCTGCCCTCACCCCTGCGCCGCCTGTTCGATTACCGGGCCCCGCCCGGCGTGTCGCGTGCGCAGTTGCAACCGGGCATGCGCGTGCGCGTGCCGTTCGGACGCCGGGAAATGATCGGCATTCTGGTGGAAGTCACCGACCACAGCGAAGTGCCTGCCGAAAAGCTCAAGCCGGCAATTGCCCTGCTCGACGCTACACCACCGCTGCCGCCCGCGCTGTTCAAGCTGTGCCTGTGGACCGCGCAGTATTACCAACACAGCCTGGGCGATACCTTGAGCTGGGCGCTGCCGGTGCTGCTGCGCCAGGGCGAACTGGCCGAAGCGCGCCAGGAGCGTTTCTGGTCGATGGTGCCCGGCGCACGCCTCGACGACCCGCGCATCGCCCGCGCCCCGCGCCAGCGTGAGGCCCTGGCCACCTTGGCGCAGCATCCACACGGCGTGGCCCATCAGCTATTAAGCAAGCTGATGCTGAGCAAAGACAGCCTCGACCTGCTGCTGGCCAAGGGCCTGGTGCAAGTGGAAATCCGCAAGCACGCCCCGGACCCGCGCCACGAACACTGGCTGGCCCAGCCGGAGTTGCCGCTAAACCCCGAGCAACGCGCCGCATATGAGGCGATTCGTGCCGGTTTCGACAGTTTCCACGCGTTCCTGCTGGCCGGCGTCACTGGCAGCGGCAAGACCGAGGTCTATTTGCAGCTGATCCGCGAAACCCTGCAGGCGGGCAAGCAGGCACTGGTGCTGATCCCCGAGATCAACCTGGGCCCGCAGACCGTGGCGCGTTTCGAGCAACGCTTCAATGCCCGGATCGCCCTGGTGCACTCGGCGGTCAATGACCGTGAACGCCTGGAATCGTGGCTAGCGGCGCGGGATGGCGAGGCCGACATTATTATCGGCACACGCTCAGCACTGTTCACGCCGATGAAAAACCCCGGGCTGATCATCGTCGACGAGGAGCACGATGGCTCCTATAAACAGCAGGAAGGTTTGCGCTACCACGCCCGCGACCTCGCGCTGGTACGCGCCCGCCAGGAAGACATCCCGATTGTGCTGGGCTCGGCCACGCCGTCCCTGGAAAGCCTGCACAACGCCTACACCGGCCGTTACGGGCTGCTGCGCCTGAACGAGCGTGCTGGCGGCGCCAAACAACCGCGCTTCCTGCGCCTGGACGTGAAAAGCCGCCCGCTGGACAGCGGTATTTCCGGCCCGATGCAACAGGCCATTGGCCAGACCCTGGCCGCCGGCCAGCAAGTATTGGTATTCCTCAACCGCCGCGGCTTTGCCCCGACGTTGCTGTGCCATGACTGCGGCTGGATGTCCGGTTGCGAGCGCTGCGATGCGCGCATGACGGTGCATCAGCGCCACGGCGAGTTACGCTGCCATCACTGCGGCCATGTAGAACGGGTACCGCGCCATTGCCCGCAGTGCGGCAAGGTGGACCTGCGGCCCGTGGGCGCCGGCACCGAGCGCGCCGAAGAACGCCTCGGCATTCTGTTCCCGGACTACCCTGTGCTACGGGTGGACCGCGACAGCACGTCGCGCAAAGACGCCATGAACCAACTGTTCGCCACCATCCACAAAGGCCAACCGTGCATCCTGGTGGGCACGCAGATGCTTGCCAAGGGGCATCACTTCCCACGGGTGACCCTGGTGTCGATCCTGGATGCCGATGGCGGGCTGTTCTCCGGGGATTTTCGCGCCAGCGAACGCATGGCGCAGTTGATCGTGCAGGTGGCAGGACGCGCCGGGCGGGCCGAAGAGCCAGGCAGGGTGATTATCCAGACGCACCTGGCCGACCACCCGCTGCTGATTCAACTGACGGAACAAGGCTACTTTGCCTTCGCCGAACAGGCCTTGAGCGAACGCCGCGCCGCCGGCCTCCCGCCCTTTGCGCACCTGGCGCTGCTGCGTGCCGAAGCCCACAAACCCGGGCAGGCCGAAGGCTTTCTTGATGAGGCCTGCAGCGCCGCCGAACGTTTATTGGGCGAACTGGCCCTCAGTGGCATCGAACTACTCGGCCCGGTGCCAGCGCCCATGGAGCGGCGCGCCGGACGTTATCGCGCTCAGCTACTCTTGCAGGCAACCTCCCGCGCGCCGCTGCATCGGCTATTAAGTCGCTGGATGCTTGAGCTGGAGCAACTGCCCAGCGGTCGGCAAGTGCGATGGTCGTTGGATGTAGACCCGGTAGATTTGTATTGAGGGTAATTACGTCATCGCAGGCAAGCCAGCTCCCACATTATGAAATGTGAATACCCTTAAATGTGGGAGCGGGCTTGCCCGCGAAGAGGCCCGCAGGTCCGCCATATAGTCTGAACGGTTGGCAAGCCCGCCCTCGCCACGGATAATGCCCAGTTTTTCCACCTGCGCATCGCGCGCCGCCGCTTGCGGTCGAAAGAGAACACCATGAAAGACACCATTCGCCAGCTGATCCAACAAGCCCTCACCCAACTCGTCAACGAAGGTGTGTTGCCTGAAGGCCTGTCGCCGGCGATCCAGGTGGAGAACACCCGCGACAAGACCCATGGCGACTTCGCCAGCAACATCGCGATGATGCTGTCCAAGCCGGCCGGCATGAAACCGCGCGACCTGGCGGAAAAAATCATCGCCGCACTGCCGGCTGACGCCAGTGTCACCAAGGCTGAAATTGCAGGCCCGGGCTTTATCAACTTCTTCCAGAACACCCAAGCCCTGGCTTCGCGCCTGGACGCTGCCCTGGCCGATGCCAAAATCGGCGCACACAAGGCGGGCGCTACCCAGCGCGTGGTCATCGACCTGTCGGCGCCGAACCTGGCCAAGGAAATGCACGTGGGCCACCTGCGCTCCACCATCATTGGCGACGGCGTGGCACGGGTGCTGGAATTCCTTGGCGACACCGTGATCCGCCAGAACCACGTGGGCGACTGGGGTACCCAGTTCGGCATGCTGATGGCCTACCTGCAGGAAAACCCGATCACCAGCAACGAGCTGGCCGACCTGGAAAACTTCTACCGCGCCGCCAAAAAGCGGTTTGACGAGTCTGAAGAGTTCGCTGACCGCGCCCGCGGCCTGGTGGTCAAGCTGCAAGCCGGCGACGAAGAGTGCCTGGCGCTGTGGAACCGCTTCCGTGAAATTTCCCTGTCCCATTGCCAGGAAATCTACGAGCTGCTCAACGTGAAACTGACCATGGCCGACGTGATGGGCGAAAGCGCCTATAACGACGACCTGATCAATGTGGTCAACGACCTCAAGGCCAAGGGCCTGTTGGTCGAGAGCAACGGCGCGCAGTGCGTGTTCCTCGAAGAATTCAAGACCGCCGACGGCGAGCCGCTGCCAGTGATCATCGTCAAGGCCGATGGCGGCTACCTCTACGCCACCACCGACCTGGCCGCCGTGCGTTACCGCAGTGGCGTGCTCAAGGCTGACCGTGCGCTGTACTTCGTCGACCAGCGCCAGGCCCTGCACTTCCAGCAGGTGTTCGAAGTGGCGCGTCGCGCCGGTTTCGTCACCCACCCGATGCACATGGAGCACATGGGCTTTGGCACCATGAACGGCGCCGATGGCCGCCCCTTCAAGACCCGCGACGGCGGCACCGTGAAGCTGATCGACCTGCTGACCGAAGCCCAGGAACGTGCCTACAACCTGGTGAAGGAAAAGAACCCGGAGCTGGCCGAGGCCGACCTGCGCAACATCGCCCGCGTGGTGGGCATTGGCGCGGTAAAATACGCCGATCTGTCCAAGCACCGCACCAGCGACTACAGCTTCAACTTCGACCTGATGCTCAACTTCGAAGGCAACACCGCGCCGTACCTGCTGTACGCCTACACTCGCGTGGCCGGGGTGTTCCGCAAGCTGGGCAAGGACTTCAGCGAAGTCGAAGGCCAGATCGCGCTGGACGCCGCCCACGAACAGGAACTGGCGGCCAAGCTCGCGCAATTTGGCGAGGTGCTCAACAGCGTTGGCGAAAAAGGCACGCCGCACATCCTGTGCACCTATTTGTACGAAGTGGCCGGCCTGTTCTCCAGCTTCTACGAGAACTGCCCGATCCTGACCGCCGACGACGAAGCCCAGAAACAAAGTCGCCTGCGCCTTGCCGCCTTGGCTGGACGCACCCTCAAGCAAGGCCTGGAACTCTTGGGCTTGGAAACTCTGGAGCGTATGTAAGTTGGCTGCCAAGAAAAAACCTGCACCCAAGCGCGGCGCCAGCCGCTACCAGGCCCCGGCGAAGCAACCGATTCCGGGTTGGTTGTGGATGGCCATCGGCCTTACGGTCGGCGCATTTATCGTGTTTCTGATGAAGCTGGAGCCCGGTCAGGGCGATGACGTCAAGCGCGTCAAACAGGAGCAGCAAAAGGCCACGAAAATCGCCGAAGCCAACAAGACCGCGCCGAGCCCGACCGCACCGGTAAAGCCCAAGTACGACTTCTACACGCTGCTGCCGGAATCGGAAGTGATCGTGCCGCCTGACGCCGTGCCGGAAAAAACCCTGCCGACGCCACAAGTGCCGACCACGCCGGTAACCCCAGCGGAAGCGGCGAAAATCGACACGGCGCGCGCTCAGGCCGCGTTAGCCGGTATCACGCCGCCGCCAGCACCGCCAGTGGCTGCAACCAAGGCCGCGCCGGTGACCAAGTTCTTCCTGCAAGCGGGCTCGTTCCCGAAACAGGCGGATGCGGACCGTGTACGCGCACAGATCATTCTGTTGGGCCAATCGGTATCGGTTGAGTCCGGCACGGTGAAGGACGCGACCTGGTATCGCGTATTGGTAGGGCCGTTCAGCAACCGCGAACAGCTGACCGTGGCGCAAAAGCAATTGGCCGGCGCCGGGTTTAGCAACCTGTTGTTACAACAACGCCAGAGCCGCTGATCCAGCAGCCAAACCGGTTTTAATGTGGGAGCTGGCTTGCCTGCGATAGCGGTGTAACAGTCAATGTTTCAGTGACTGACACACCGCTATCGCAGGCAAGCCAGCTCCCACATTGGTTTGCAGCGTGCTCAAGTAAGTGTTGAACCCATCAACACCACTCGTCCGCCCTGCCTTCCTACGGTTGAAATCCCCCTCGCCACCCCCATATGAGTTTCCATCAGGGCATTTTCGCCCCGCTGCGTGGAGACTCTCCCCTTGACCACCATCGTTTCAGTACGTCGCCACGGCAAAGTTGTCATGGGCGGCGACGGCCAGGTTTCCCTGGGCAACACCGTGATGAAAGGCAACGCCAAGAAAGTGCGCCGCCTGTACCACGGCCAGGTGCTTGCCGGCTTCGCAGGCGCAACCGCCGACGCCTTTACCCTGTTCGAGCGTTTCGAAGGCCAGCTTGAGAAACACCAGGGCCACCTGGTGCGCGCCGCTGTGGAACTTGCCAAAGAATGGCGCACCGACCGCTCCCTCAGCCGCCTGGAGGCCATGCTCGCAGTTGCGAACAAAGACGCTTCCCTGATCATCACCGGCAACGGCGACGTGGTTGAACCCGAGCATGGCCTGATCGCCATGGGTTCAGGTGGCGGCTACGCCCAGGCTGCGGCCAGCGCGCTGTTGAAGAAAACCGACCTGTCGGCCCGGGAAATCGTCGAGACCGCCCTGGGTATCGCTGGCGATATCTGCGTGTTCACCAACCACAACCAGACCATTGAGGAGCAGGACCTCGCCGAATAAGCCCTGGGCTTATTCAGGCTTGAGGCCGCCAAACACTATGTCCATGACTCCCCGCGAAATCGTCCATGAACTCAACCGCCATATCATCGGCCAGGACGATGCCAAGCGCGCCGTTGCCATTGCGCTGCGTAACCGCTGGCGCCGGATGCAACTGCCGGAAGAACTGCGCGTTGAAGTAACGCCCAAGAACATCCTGATGATCGGACCTACCGGCGTCGGCAAAACCGAGATCGCCCGTCGCCTGGCCAAATTGGCCAATGCACCGTTCATCAAGGTCGAAGCGACCAAATTCACCGAAGTCGGTTATGTGGGCCGCGATGTCGAGTCGATCATTCGCGACCTGGCTGACGCCGCCCTGAAGATGCTGCGCGAACAGGAAGTGACCAAGGTCAGCCATCGCGCCGAAGACGCCGCTGAAGAGCGCATCCTCGACGCCCTGCTGCCACCGGCACGCATGGGTTTCAACGAAGACGCCGCACCTTCGTCCGATTCCAACACCCGTCAGCTGTTCCGCAAGCGCCTGCGCGAAGGCCAGCTGGATGACAAGGAAATCGAGATCGAAGTGGCCGAAGTGTCCGGCGTGGATATCTCTGCCCCGCCTGGCATGGAAGAAATGACCAGCCAGTTGCAAAACCTGTTTGCCAACATGGGCAAGGGCAAGAAGAAAAGCCGCAAGCTCAAGGTCAAGGATGCGCTCAAGCTGGTGCGCGACGAAGAAGCCGGGCGCCTGGTCAATGAGGAAGAACTCAAGGCCAAGGCCCTGGAAGCGGTCGAGCAACATGGCATTGTGTTTATCGATGAGATCGACAAGGTGGCCAAGCGTGGCAACTCCGGCGGCGTGGATGTCTCCCGCGAAGGCGTACAGCGCGATTTGCTGCCGCTGATCGAAGGGTGCACGGTCAACACCAAGCTGGGCATGGTCAAGACTGACCACATCCTGTTTATCGCCTCCGGTGCCTTCCACCTGAGCAAGCCGAGCGACCTAGTGCCCGAGCTGCAAGGCCGCCTGCCGATTCGGGTGGAGCTCAAGGCACTGACGCCGGGCGACTTCGAGCGCATCCTCAGCGAACCGCATGCCTCGCTCACCGAGCAGTACCGCGAGCTGCTGAAAACCGAAGGGCTGGGTATCGAATTCCAGGCTGACGGTATCAAGCGCCTGGCGGAGATCGCCTGGCAGGTCAACGAGAAGACCGAGAACATCGGTGCCCGTCGCCTGCATACCTTGCTTGAGCGCCTGCTTGAGGAAGTATCTTTCAGCGCCGGCGACATGGCCGGTGCGCAGAATGGCGAAGCGATCAAGATCGATGCCGAGTATGTGAACGGTCACCTGGGCGAATTGGCGCAGAACGAAGATCTGTCTCGTTATATCCTGTAAGCCTCACTCAATGTGGGAGTGGCTTGTGTGGGAGCTGGCTTGCCTGCGATAGCATCACTTCAGTGTTCCTGAAACACCGAGGTGCCTGCATCGCGGGCAAGCCCGGCTCCCACATTGGTCCCTCCCACATTTTGAGCCGGCTCCTACAGGGTTTTCTCCAATGTCGAAATTTCCTACCGCAGTAAACCTGCACAAAACCTCCAATACCCTCGGCCTGACCTACGGGCCAGACGAAACCTACCAGTTGCCCGCCGAATTCCTGCGGGTGCACTCCCCTTCTGCCGAGGTCCAGGGCCACGGCAAACCCATCCTGCAATTCGGCAAGCTCAACGTCCGGTTGATCAAGCTGGAACCCGCCGGCCAGTACGCACTGAAATTGACCTTCGACGACGGTCATGACAGCGGACTGTTCACCTGGGACTATCTCTATCAACTGGCCGTACGTCAGGACGCTCTATGGGCCGACTACCTGGCCGAGCTCAAAGCCGCTGGAAAAACCCGCGATCCGAGTGAGTCGGTCGTGCGGCTGATGCTCTAGCACAGGGGTCTTGCTGTTTAGAGCGCATTTTCTAATTTCATCTGCTTGAATGCCCTGTCGCGTGGCCAACGATTGGCCCGCTTGCGAAAAAAAATAAACTCGGGTAACCAATGGAGCTGGCAAGTTCCCTGCATTTGACGATGCGGTATCAACGGTCACCCGAGTCGCAGTACCAGGCTGGTGTCGTGTATCGAAATTGGGTGCGCAGCAATCGCCGGTACTCGTCTTTCGGACAATGGAGCGTCGTAGATGAGTAACAAGAATAACGATGACTTGAAACGCCAGGCCTCGGAAAACACCCTGGGGTTGAACCCGATCATCGCGTTACGCAAAAAGGATTTATTGGCCTCGGCCAAGATGGTGCTGACCCAAGCCATCAAGCAACCGTTGCACAGCGTCAAGCACGTCGCCCACTTTGGCGTTGAATTGAAGAATGTGATGTTCGGCAAATCCGCGCTGGTGCCCGAGGGCGACGACCGTCGCTTCAACGACCCAGCCTGGAGCCAGAACCCGCTCTACAAACGTTATTTGCAGACTTACCTGGCGTGGCGCAAGGAGCTTCACGACTGGATCGACGACAGCAACCTGTCGGCACAAGACATCAGCCGCGGCCACTTCGTGATCAACCTGATGACCGAAGCCATGGCCCCCACCAACAGCGCGGCCAACCCGGCGGCGGTCAAACGCTTCTTTGAAACCGGCGGCAAAAGCCTGCTCGACGGCCTTTCCCACTTGGCCAAGGACATGGTGCACAACGGCGGTATGCCCAGCCAGGTCAACATGGGCGCCTTTGAAGTCGGCAAGACCCTGGGCACCAGCGAAGGCGCGGTGGTGTTTCGCAACGATGTACTGGAGCTGATCCAATACAAGCCCATCACCGAACAGGTACACGAACGCCCGCTGCTGGTGGTACCGCCGCAGATCAACAAATTCTATGTCTTCGACCTGTGCCCGGATAAAAGCCTGGCGCGCTTCTGCCTGCGCAATGGCCAGCAGACCTTTATCGTCAGTTGGCGCAACCCCACCAAGGCCCAACGCGAATGGGGCCTGTCGACTTATATCGAGGCGCTCAAGGAAGCAGTGGATGTGGTCACGGCGATTACGGGCAGCAAGGATGTGAATATGCTCGGTGCCTGCTCCGGCGGCATCACCTGCACCGCACTGTTGGGCCACTACGCGGCGCTGGGCGAGAAGAAGGTCAACGCCCTGACGCTGCTAGTGAGCGTGCTGGATACCACCCTGGACACCCAGGTGGCGCTGTTTGTGGATGAGCAGACCCTGGAAGCGGCCAAGCGCCATTCCTACCAGGCCGGCGTGCTGGAAGGCCGCGACATGGCCAAGGTCTTCGCCTGGATGCGCCCCAACGATCTGATCTGGAACTATTGGGTCAACAACTACCTGCTGGGCAACGAGCCGCCGGTGTTCGACATCCTGTTCTGGAACAACGACACCACACGCTTGCCAGCCGCGTTCCATGGCGACCTGATCGAACTGTTCAAGAACAACCCACTGGTACGCGCCAACGCCCTGGAAGTGTGCGGCACGCCCATCGACCTCAAGCAGGTCACCGCCGATATCTACTCCCTGGCCGGCACCAACGACCACATCACGCCGTGGCAGTCTTGCTACAAGTCAGCGCAGTTGTTCGGCGGCAAGGTCGAGTTTGTGCTGTCCAGCAGCGGGCATATCCAGAGCATCCTCAACCCGCCGGGCAACCCCAAGGCACGCTACCAGACCAGTGAGGGCCTGGCCGGCAGTGCGCTGGAGTGGCAGGAGAATGCGACCAAGCACACCGATTCGTGGTGGCTGCATTGGCAGGTGTGGCAGGCGGAGCGGGCGGGAAAACTGAAAAAAGCCCCGACGATATTAGGCAATAAAACCTATACCGCCGCCGAAGCGGCGCCGGGTACCTATGTACATGAGCGCTAGGCATTCTTGTGATTGAAATGAGATCAGATGTGGGAGCTGGCTTGCCTGCGATAGCGATGGGCCTGCTAACTAATCGCGGCCTGAAAGAATGCCATCGCAGGCAAGCCAGCTCCCACACTGACCGAGTTCCTACAGACCAATAGCACCACTTCACAGGGCTTGAGCATGGCGCAACCGTTCATCTTCCGTACCATCGACCTGGATGGCCAGACCATCCGCACGGCGGTACGCCCGGGCAAGCCGCACTTGACCCCGCTGCTGATCTTCAACGGCATCGGCGCCAACCTTGAGCTGGTGTTTCCGTTCGTCCAGGCCCTGGACCCGGACCTGGAAGTGATCGCCTTCGACGTGCCCGGCGTGGGCGGTTCCTCGACGCCGAAGCGACCCTATCGCTTCCCCGGCCTGGCCAAACTCACCGCACGTATGCTCGATTACCTCGACTATGGCCAAGTGAATGCCGTGGGCGTGTCCTGGGGCGGAGCGCTGGCCCAGCAATTTGCGTATGACTACCCCGAGCGCTGCAAGAAATTGATCCTCGCGGCCACCGCGGCCGGGGCCTTCATGGTGCCGGGCAAGCCCAAGGTGTTGTGGCTGATGGCAAGCCCCAGGCGTTATATCCAGCCGTCCCACGTGGTGCGCATTGCACCGATGATTTATGGCGGTTCGTTCCGCCGTGATTCCAAACTGGCCGCCGAGCACGCCAGCAAAGTGCGCTCGGCCGGCAAGCTGGGCTACTACTGGCAGCTGTTCGCGGGCCTGGGCTGGACCAGCATTCATTGGTTGCACAAGATCCGCCAGCCCACCCTGGTGCTGGCCGGGGACGATGACCCGCTGATCCCGCTGGTCAACATGCGCATGCTCGCCTGGCGCATCCCCAATGCACAGTTGCACATCATCGATGACGGCCACCTGTTCCTGATCACCCGGGCCGAAGCCGTGGCGCCGATCATCATGAAGTTTCTGGAGGAGGAGCGCCTGCGCGCCGTGATACATCCGCGACCGGCGGTGTGAAGGAACACACCACCGCGCAACTTGCCAGGAACCGACTATGGTTCTGGATTGGCGTGCCTGCTTGATGACTTGACGAAGGAGTGTTGGCTCATGCGAGAAAGACCCGTGACGAACCCGGCGCCCACCCCCGCTGCGTTCATCAACGCGCAAAATGCGATCACCGGCCTGCGCGGCCGGGACTTGCTGTCGACCCTGCGTACCGTCGCCGCGCACGGCCTGCGCAACCCGGTGCACACCGCCCGCCACGCCCTGGCCCTGGGCGGCCAGCTGGGCCGCGTGCTGCTGGGTGAGACCGTGCACGAACCCAACCCCAGGGACCATCGTTTCAGCGACCCCACCTGGAAGCTCAACCCGCTGTACCGGCGCAGCTTGCAAGCCTATCTGAGCTGGCAAAAACAGACACGGCAGTGGATCGAGGACAGTACCCTCAGTGACGATGATCGCGCCCGCGCGCAGTTCGCCTTCGCCCTGCTCAACGATGCTGTCTCCCCTTCCAACACCCTGCTCAACCCGCTGGCGATCAAGGAGCTGCTCAACTCCGGCGGCAACAGCGTGGTGCGCGGCGTGAGCAACTTGTTCGAAGACCTGCTGCACAACAACGGTTTGCCGCGCCAGGTCAGCAAGCACGCCTTTGAAGTGGGCAAGACCGTGGCGACCACCCCCGGTTCGGTGGTGTTTCGCAACGAACTGCTGGAGCTGATCCAGTACAAGCCCATGAGCGAAAAACAATACGCCAAGCCGCTGCTGGTAGTACCGCCGCAAATCAACAAGTACTACATCTTCGACCTGAGCCCGGCCAACAGCTTTGTGCAATACGCACTGAAAAACGGCCTGCAGACCTTTATGGTCAGCTGGCGCAACCCGGACGTGCGGCATCGCGAATGGGGCCTGTCCACCTACGTGGCGGCGCTGGAAGAAGCGCTCAACGTATGCCGGGCCATCACTGGCGCCCGCGAGGTCAACCTGATGGGCGCCTGCGCCGGCGGCCTGACCATCGCCGCGCTGCAAGGCCACCTGCAAGCCAAGCGCCAGTTGCGGCGCATCTCCAGTGCCAGTTACCTGGTAAGCCTGCTGGACAGCCAGATCGACAGCCCCGCAACATTGTTCGCTGATGAACAAACCCTGGAAGCCGCCAAGCGCCGCTCCTACCAGCAAGGCGTGCTGGATGGCCGCGACATGGCCAAGATATTTGCCTGGATGCGTCCCAACGACCTGATCTGGAATTACTGGATCAATAATTACCTGCTGGGCAAGGAACCGCCGGCGTTCGACATCCTGTACTGGAACAACGACAACACGCGCCTGCCCGCCGCCTTGCACGGCGACCTGCTGGATTTCTTCAAGCACAACCCCCTGAGCCATCCCGGTGGGCTGGAGGTATGCGGCACGCCCATCGACTTGCGCAAGGTCTCGGTGGACAGCTTCAGCGTGGCCGGCATCAATGACCACATCACGCCGTGGGACGCGGTGTACCGCTCCACGCAACTGCTGGGTGGCGAGCGGCGCTTTGTGCTCTCCAACAGCGGGCATATCCAGAGCATTCTCAACCCACCGGGCAACCCCAAGGCCAACTACGTCGAGAACCTCAAGCTGAGCAGTGACCCGCGCGCCTGGTATTACGACGCCCAGAACGTCGAAGGCAGTTGGTGGCCACAATGGCTGGAGTGGGTACAAAAACGCTCCGGCGTACAACGCGAAACCCTCACCGCCCTGGGCAACCAGAATTACCCACCGATGGAAGCGGCGCCGGGTACTTACGTGCGCGTGCGCTGAGCTCAGCAATCAACTTTAAGAAGACTGGATGAAGACCCGCGACCGTATCCTTGAATGCGCCCTGCAGTTGTTCAACCACAAGGGCGAACCGAACGTATCGACCATGGAGGTGGCCAATGAGATGGGGATCAGCCCCGGCAACCTCTACTATCACTTCCACGGCAAGGAGCCATTGGTGCTCGGGCTGTTCGAGCGCTTTCAGTGTGAGCTGACGCCACTGCTGGACCCTCCTGCGGATGCGCAACTGGAAGCTGAGGACTACTGGCTGTTTTTGCACCTGATTGTCGAGCGCATGGCCCACTATCGGTTCCTGTTCCAGGACTTGTCGAACCTGGCGGGGCGCTTGCCCAAGCTGGCCAAGGGGATCCGTCACTTGCTCACGGCGCTCAAGCGCACCTTGGCGTCATTGCTTGCGCGGCTGAAGGCGGCAGGGCAACTGGTCAGTGATACCCAGGCGTTGGGGCAACTGGTGGAGCAGATCACCCTGACCTTGCTGTTTTCGTTGGATTACCAACGGATTCTGGACCGTGAAGGTGAGGTACGGGTGGTGGTGTACCAGATCATGATGCTGGTGGCGCCGCATCTGCTGCCAACGGCGCGGCAGGCGACCGAGCGGTTCGCACTCAAATATCTGGATGACCTGGATTGAAGTGTGGGAGCGGGCTTGCTCGCTCCCACATTGGAAATGCGGCGTTTCTTGGATCTTCATAAAAAACGCCCAATCTTCGCAGACCGGGCGTTTTATGTGTCCCGTAAAAATCAGGACTGACTGGATGGCGTCGGGGTAACCGGCGTTGCAGTCGGGGTAGCAGCCGCATGCGTCGGCGCGGACACCGAATTGGCGGTAGAAGCGGCCGGTGCTGGTGCCGTGGCTGGCTTGGCCGCCGCGGCAGGCTTTGCGGCTGCCGGTTTTTTCGCTACCGCAGGCTTTTTGGCCGCTGCAGGCTTGGCAGCTGGTTTCGCAGCGGCGGGCTTGGCAGCAGGTTTAGCGGCAGCGGGTTTAGCGGCAGCGGTTTTAGCCGCAGGTTTGGCAGCCGGTTTAGCCGCAGGTTTCGCGGCGGCTTTAGCGGCCACTGGCTTAGCGGCAGGCTTGCTGGCCGGTTTGGCGGCAGCAGTTTTAGCCGCTGGCTTGGCCGCAGGTTTCGCCGCGGCTTTGGCCGGCGCTTTTGCAGCAGGTTTTGCAGCCGGTTTGGCGGCGGCTTTAACCAGAGGCTTGGCGGCAGTTTTGGCGGCGGGTTTTGCAGCTGCGGTTTTAGCTGCTGGTTTGGCCGCCGGTTTTGCTGCAGGCTTGGCGGCGGCGGTCTTGGCGGGAGCCGCTTTGGCGCCGGTGAGTTTTTCGATTTGCTTGGTCAAGGTATCGACCTTGCTGTGCAGCGCCTTCAACTCCGCCTTGCTCGGTACGCCCAGTCGCGAAATAGCACTGTTGAGGCGTTTGTCGAAAGTCTCTTCCAACTTGCCCCAGGTATCCGAAATGCTCGACTTGGCGGAACCCGCGCTCGCCTTGGCAGCGTCGACTTTTTTACCAACCGTGCTCTTGGTCAACTTCTCGGCTTTCTCGCCGTCTTTAACCAGGGTCTCGAAGAGTTTGCTGCCGTCACTGTCGATCTTCGAGTACACGCCTAAACCAGCGAGCCAGATTTTGCGGGAATATTCTTCAACTTTCCCGACCCACGAGCTGCCTTCTTTCTGAGTAGTCTTTTTAACAGCCATCCCGATGTCTCCTTAGTGTTTACGCGCGACACGTTCGAGCAATGCCGTCAGCTCTTCGAGCTTAGCAGAGAGTGTCTCCACGTCATGTTTAGACGCAATGCCGATCCGATTCAAGGCACTGGCGACACGAGTATCAAAAGCTTTTTCAACTTTATCCAGTTGAACTTCAACCAGGCCTTTGACGCCGGAGACGTTACTCTTTACTTGGTCAATCTGACTGTTGGCGGCATCAAGTTGTTCAACTACAACTTTTTTACCTTTAATTTCAACACGTTGACCGCTTCTAACGAGTTCCTTGAAGTACTCGCCGCCTTCGCTGCCGACCTTGGCATAGGCGCCAAGACCCGCCAGCCAGATCTTGCGGGCGTAGCTTTTAACCTCACTCAGGGGGGTGGTCTGAACGTCGATTTTTTTCTTCAAAATAACTTTGGCCATGGTGCACCTCACACAGAATTGGGTGGCGGACGGCCCGCAAGAGTTGAGGGCTTGGGCACAAAGTAAGGTTTAAAATTAGAATCGGCACCCTAAGCACAGCCCTATCAGGCCAGGGCCTTATCCAGGGCTTTTTCGATTTCGGACTTGATCGTGCCACTCATGGCCGACATCAACAGGCCAAGTTCCACATCAATGCGCAGCGAATCATCGGCCACCAACACTGTGCCTTTAACCCCGGAGCGCTTGAGCTTCAGGGTGTCGCCAGCCCATGAAGACTGCACGCCATATTTATCCTCGAGTTTGCGCGCCAATTGCTCAGCCTTGGCCCGCGCCTGTTCTTTTCCCAGGGTGTGTTCACGCTCAACGGTAATACGGGCCATTGCAATGACTCCTCTTTATAACGACTCAGAACACCCGCCATGCGGCAAAAGGTCTCGATGAGCGCCTATCTTACCTGCAGCCTTGCCAAGACAAAGCAGGCCTTGGGGATTATCATGTCCCGCATTCTCTTTTGGTGACAGCGATATGACTGATCAGCGCAAAGGCAGCGATGCCGAACCCACCACTCACTTCGGCTTCAAGAACGTCCCGGAAAGCCAAAAGGCGGAAAAAGTCGCTGAGGTGTTCCACTCCGTGGCGGCCAAGTACGACCTGATGAACGACGTGCTCTCCGGCGGCATGCACCGCCTGTGGAAGCGCTTCACCATCGAGTTGTCGGGCGTACGCACCGGCAACCGGGTGCTGGACATCGCCGGTGGCACCGGCGACCTGGCGGCCAAGTTCTCCAAGCTGGTTGGCCCCACCGGCCAGGTGGTATTGGCCGATATCAACGGCTCGATGCTCAAGGTTGGCCGCGACCGCCTGCTCGACAAAGGCGTGGCCGGCAATATCGAGTTCGTCCAGGCCGATGCCGAGAAGCTGCCGTTCCCAGACAACCATTTCGACTGCGTGACCATCGCGTTCGGCCTGCGTAACGTGACTCACAAGGAAGACGCGATCCGCTCGATGCTGCGCGTACTCAAGCCGGGTGGCCGCCTGCTGGTGCTGGAATTCTCCAAGCCGACCAACGCGCTGATGTCCAAGGTCTACGACACCTATTCGTTCGCCTTCATGCCACTGATGGGCAAACTGATCACCAACGACGCCGAGAGCTACCGCTACCTGGCCGAGTCGATCCGCATGCACCCGGACCAGGAAACCCTGAAGTCGATGATGGTGGAGGCCGGTTTCGACCGCGTGACCTACCACAACATGACGTCCGGCATCGTCGCCCTGCACCGCGGCATCAAGCCCTGATGCTGCTGCAAGGTCTTCTCGCCAGCGTTGAGCACGGTCTCAACCGTGTACTGCGCCTGGACAGCACCGCCCTGGCGCGGCTCGCGCACCTGACCGGCAAAGTCATTGCCGTCGATTGCCGCAGCCCCGCCGTGCAGCTGTTTATCCTGCCCAGCGATGAAGGCCTGCTGCTCGCCACCCAATGGGCCGCTGAAGCCGATTGCACCTTGCGTGCGCCGGCCTCCAGCCTGTTGCACCTGGCGCTGAGCCGCAACAAGACTGCTATCCTCCACAGCCCCGAGGTGGAGCTGGAAGGCGACAGTGCGGTGCTGATGGACTTGGCCGCCGTGCTGCAAGACCTGGAGCTGGACTGGGAATATGAACTGTCGCGCTGGATTGGCCCCGTCGCCACCCAGTTGATCAGCGGGCATCTGCGCAGCCGCTCGCGCTGGTACCAGCAAGGTTTCGCCAGCCTCAGCCAGAACCTCGCCGAATACCTGAGCGAAGAATCGCGCACCCTGGTCGGGCAACGGGAAGCGCAAGCGCGCTTTCGCGAACTCGACAAGGCCAAAATCGACCTGGAACGCCTCGAGGCCCGCTTCGAGCGCTTGAGCCGTTCCCTTGATCCAAGCGATAACGCATGAAGCTGCTCGCCGTCCGCCGTTTGTTTCGTATCCAGCGCGTCGTAATCCGCTACCGTCTTGATGACCTGCTGTTTGCCCTGCCCTTGCCATGGTTCCTGCTGGCGGTGCGTTATGTGCTGCCGTGGCGCTGGTTGCCCCGCAAGCCGTCGCCGTTGAGCCGTGGCGCCAGCCTGCGCCTGGCGTTGCAGGACTTGGGGCCTATCTTCATCAAGTTCGGGCAGATTCTCTCCACCCGCCGCGACCTGTTGCCCGAAGACATCGCCGACGAGCTGATGCTGCTGCAGGACCGCGTGCCGCCGTTCGATTCGCAGCAGTCGATGGCGCTGATCGAAGAACAGCTGGGCCAGAAGATCAGCGAGGTGTTCAGCCGCTTCGACGTCGAGCCCCTGGCCTCGGCGTCAGTGGCGCAAGTGCACGCCGCGCAGCTCAAGACCGGCGAAGAAGTGGTGGTGAAAGTCATTCGCCCAGGCCTCAAGCCGATCATCGGCCAGGACCTGGCATGGCTGTTTATCCTCGCCCGCGCCGCCGAACGCTTCTCCGCCGATGCGCGCCTGCTGCACCCGGTGGACGTGGTCGCCGACTACGAAAAAACCATCTACGACGAACTCGACCTGCTGCGCGAAGCGGCCAATGCCAGCCAATTGCGACGCAACTTCGAAGGCTCGCAACTGCTGTATGTGCCGCAGGTGTATTGGGACTGGTGCCGGCCGAAAGTGCTGGTGATGGAGCGCATCTACGGCGTGCAGGTCACCGACCTCGCGACCCTGGCCGACCAGCGCACCGACATGAAGATGTTGGCAGAACGCGGTGTGGAGATTTTCTTCACCCAAGTGTTCCGCGACAGTTTCTTCCACGCCGACATGCACCCGGGCAACATCTTCGTCAGCACCGTCAACCCGTGGAGCCCGCAGTACATCGCCATCGACTGCGGCATCGTCGGCAGCCTCACCCCGGAAGACCAGGATTACCTGGCGCGCAACCTGTTTGCCTTCTTCAAGCGCGACTATCGCCGTGTGGCGCAGTTGCACATTGATTCGGGTTGGGTGCCAGCGGAAACCAAACTCAACGAATTCGAAGCGGCGATCCGCACCGTGTGCGAGCCGATCTTCGAAAAACCGTTAAAGGATATTTCGTTCGGCCAAGTGCTGATGCGCCTGTTTCAGACCGCGCGGCGCTTCAATATGGAAGTGCAGCCGCAACTGGTGCTGTTGCAGAAGACCCTGCTGAACATCGAAGGCCTGGGCCGCCAGCTCTACCCGGACCTCGACTTGTGGAACACTGCGCAACCCTTCCTGGAACGCTGGATGCGCGAGCGCATGAGCCCGAAAACCATGCTGGGCAACCTGCACAGCCAGTTCGAGCAACTGCCGCACCTGGCCAACATGACCCGCGACCTGCTGGAGCGCATGTCCCAGCCCCATGCCAAGGACCCTGAGCCACCGTGGCGCAAGCGCAAGGACGACTGGTTCCTGCGCCTGCTCGGCGCCGCGCACCTGGTGGGCGGCGTGATGCTGGCGATTGGTGGGCCATTGAACCAACTAGGCCACTGGCCAGCGGGCATCATGGTAGCCGTGGGCGTTTATCTGATCGTGCGTCGATAGCCCATCCGGTTATACACTGTCGCAAATTGCCGGAGCCGAACATGAAAGACTGGCTGGATGAGATCAAGTGGGACAGTGACGGCCTGGTGCCGGCCATTGCCCAGGACTACAAGACCGGGCGCGTGCTGATGATGGCCTGGATGAACCGCGAGGCCCTGAGCCTCACCGCCGCCGAGCAGCGCGCCATCTACTGGTCACGTTCGCGTGGCAAACTGTGGCGCAAGGGCGAAGAATCCGGGCACGTGCAGACCCTGCACGAGCTGCGCCTGGACTGCGATGCCGACGTGGTGATCCTCAAGGTCGAGCAGATCGGCGGCATTGCCTGCCACACTGGCCGCCACAGTTGCTTCTATCGCGTGTTCGAGAATGGCGAATGGAAGGTTGTGGAGCCGGTGCTCAAAGACCCGCACGCCATCTACCCAGCAGGACACTGAACATGAGCGATACCCTGAACCGTGTGGCCCAGGTGCTGGAAGACCGCAAAGGCGCGGATGCCGACAGCTCCTACGTCGCCAGCCTGTACCACAAGGGCCTGAACAAGATTCTGGAAAAACTCGGCGAAGAATCCGTCGAGACCATCATTGCGGCCAAGGACGCGCAAATCAGCGGTGATTACAGCGATGTAATCTATGAAACCGCAGACTTGTGGTTCCATAGCCTGGTGATGCTCGCCCAACTGGGGCAGCACCCACAGGCCGTGCTGGATGAACTGGACCGTCGCTTCGGCTTGTCCGGGCACGCCGAGAAGGCCTCGCGCCCGTCCGCCTGAATAACGTAAGACTTGAGGATTTGAAGCATGGGCATTTTTGACTGGAAACACTGGATCGTCATTCTGGTGGTGGTGGTATTGGTGTTCGGCACCAAGAAGCTCAAGAACCTGGGCACCGATGTGGGCGAGTCGATCAAGGGCTTTCGCAAAGCCATGAACGATGATGAAAAGCCGGCCGAGCCAAGCGCCAACCCGGTGCCACCGGCCCAGCCTGTTCACCCGCAGGCCACCCAGCCGATCACCGAGCGCCGTACCTTCGACGTGCAGGCTGAAAAGGTCCAAGAGCCGACCCGCAAAGACTCGTGAGCACTGACTAATGTTTGGTATCAGCTTCTCTGAACTGCTGCTCGTCGGCCTGGTGGCCCTGCTGGTACTGGGGCCAGAACGCCTGCCCGGTGCCGCACGCACCGCCGGCTTGTGGATCGGGCGCCTCAAGCGCAGTTTCAACGCGATCAAACAGGAAGTTGAACGGGAAATCGGTGCCGACGAAATCCGTCGGCAATTGCACAACGAGCACATCCTCTCGTTGGAGCAGGAAGCCCGCAAGATTCTTTCCCCGGTGCAAGAGCCGGCCAAGCCGATAACGCCGGTGGCCGAGCACAGCATCGCGCCAGCCCCTGTGGCCGACGCCGCACCGGCAGCGCCTGCCCCAACGACGCCCGCGCCGACGCCCGTCGCGTCGCCCGCACCCCATGACCCTACATTGCCGCCGCGAGCCCCATGAGCGCTGATAAACCGGAAAACGACCAGCATATGCCGCTGGTCTCGCACCTCACCGAGCTGCGTACCCGCCTGCTGCGTTGCGTGGCGGCGATCTTCATCATCTTTGCCGGGCTGTTCGCCTTTACCCAGCAGATCTACACCTTCGTCTCGACGCCCCTGCGCCAGTACCTGCCGGCCGGCGCGACGATGATCGCCACCGATGTGTCGTCGCCGTTCCTGACCCCCTTGAAGCTGACCATGATGGTCTCGCTGTTCCTGGCGATCCCGGTGATCCTGCATCAGATCTGGGGTTTTATCGCGCCGGGCCTGTACAAGCACGAGAAGCGCATCGCTGTGCCATTGCTGGTGTCGAGCATCCTGCTGTTCTACACCGGCATGGCCTTCGCCTACTTCCTGGTGTTCCCGCTGATCTTCAAGTTCTTCGCCGCCGCCACCCCGGCCGGCGTGGAAATGATGACCGATATCACCAGCTACCTCGATTTCGTGATGACGCTGTTCTTCGCCTTTGGCGTGGCGTTCGAAATTCCGGTAGCGGTAGTGTTGCTGGTGTGGATCGGCGTGGTCGACGTCAAGTACCTGAAGAAGATCCGCCCGTACGTGATCATCGGCTGCTTCGTGGTCGGCATGATCCTCACGCCACCGGACATCTTCTCCCAGACCTTGCTGGCAGTGCCGATGTGGATGCTGTTCGAAGTGGGCATCCTGTTCAGCGGCCTGATCAGCAAGCGTGGCGAACACCCGGATGACGCGCCTGCCGACGACGACCAACCGCCAGCGACCCAGCCGTGAACCTGCTGCTGCTCGAAGAGGCCGACTTTATCGCGGCCGACCGCGTAGTGCTGCGTGATCGTCGCCTGGTGCATATGCAGGAGGTTCACCGCGCCGCCGTCGGTGACACCCTGCGTGTGGGCCGCATTGGCGGGCTGATGGGCAATGCCCAACTGCTGCGCCTGGAAGCCGCTGAAGCCGAACTGCAAGTGAGCTTCGACCAACCGCCACCGAGCAAACTACCCCTGACCTTGCTGCTGGCCCTGCCCCGCCCGAAGATGCTGCGCCGGGTGCTGCAAACCGTGGCGGCCATGGGCGTGCCCAAGGTGGTACTGGTCAACAGCTACCGCGTGGAAAAAAGCTTCTGGCAAACCCCATTCCTGGAGCCGGAAGCGGTGCGCGAGCAACTGATTCTCGGCCTGGAACAAGCGCGGGACACGGTGCTGCCCGAGATCGTTATCGAGAAACGCTTCAAGCCGTTTGTGGAAGATCGTCTGCCGGCCATGGCGGCTGGCACCTTGGGCCTGATCGGCCATCCGGGCGATTACCCGTCCTGCCCCCGAGCCCTCGAGGAACCGGTGACCCTCGCGATCGGCCCGGAAGGCGGCTGGATTCCCTATGAAGTGGACCTGCTGGCCAAGGCCGGTTTGCAGCCGGTGCAACTGGGTGCACGTATTTTACGCGTCGAAACTGCCGTAACGGCCCTGCTCGCCCGCCTGTTCTAACCCCCCGACTGATCGTTCCCATGCTCTGCGTGGGAACGATCAAGTATCTCCGTGCGTTGCCGATAGCCTTTGAATAAGTCCAAGCCTTGTTCCAGGGGAGTTCGCAGCATGTATCGTTGGTTAGCCGAGAAGTTGGGGAATATAAGCGTGAACCGCAAGCTGAGCGTGGGCTTTGGCCTGGTGTTGCTCCTGACGCTGTTGATCACCTTTACCGGCTGGACCGGCCTGGGGGATGTGATCAGTCGCGGCGACAAGCTGGGCTTTATTTCCAGCCTCAATGGCCTGACCAAAGACCTGCGCCTGGCACGCCTGGACTTCGATATGCGCCGTGGCGAGCAAGGCACCGACGCAGTTACAAGCCTGATCACTCAGCTGGACGACGGCCTTAAAACTGCCGCGCAGTTAATCGAACAACCCAATGACAAAGCTCTCGTCGAACAGCAACAGGAAGCTTTGAGCCAATACAAAAAAGCCTTTGCTGCCATGGTCCAGGCGGGCCTCAAACGTGAGGGGGCTCGCAGCAAGCTCGGAGACACCGCCGACAATGCCGTGGCCAAAACCAACGAGATTGAAAAAAGCCTGCTGCAAGGCGACAGCGTCACCCAGTTCAACAGCGTGGTTGACCTGAGCAAGCTGATCCAACAAGCACGCTTCCAGGTACGCGGTTACACCTACAGCGGCAAGGTCGAAGCCGAGCAACCCGCCCTCGACGCTATCGACAATGGCCTGAAGAAAATCACCGAATTGCAAGGCCAACTGCCGGTGCAATACCAGGCCAACCTGCAAGAGGCCGGTGTTTCACTGCAAGCCTATCGCGCCGCCGTCAGTCAATACCGAGACTCTCAGGTGGCCAGTGCCGCAGCCCTCAAAATCATAAGTGCCCAGGGCGATATCCTGTTGGGCCATAGCGAGAAGCTCACCACCTCGCAAACCGCAGTGCGCGACCATGATGTGGCCCAGGCCAAGTACTTATTGCTACTTGCCACTGTACTGGCGGTGGCGTTCGGCCTGTTCGCGGCCTGGGCCATCACCCGCCAGATCGTCATCCCCCTGAACCAGACCCTCGAAGTGGCCGAGCGTGTGGCCTCCGGCGATCTGAGCCACAACCTGGAATCGGGCCGCCAGGACGAACTGGGTCAATTGCAGCGTGCCATGCAAAGCATGACCGTGGGCCTGCGCGAGTTGATCGGCGGGATCAGCGACGGGGTCACCCAGATCGCCAGCGCCGCTGAGCAGTTGTCGGCCGTGACCGAACAAACCAGCGCCGGGGTCAACAGCCAGAAGGTCGAGACCGACCAGGTGGCCACCGCAATGAACGAAATGGCGGCCACCGTGCAGGAAGTGGCGCGCAATGCCGAAGAGGCCTCGGAAGCCGCCGTGGCTGCCGACCAGCAAGCCCGTGAAGGCGACCAGGTGGTGGGTGAAGCCATCGCCCAGATCGAGCGCCTGGCCACCGAAGTGGGTAATTCCACGGTGGCCATGGGTGAACTCAAGCGCGAAAGTGACAAGATCGGCAGTGTGCTCGACGTGATCAAATCCGTGGCCCAGCAAACCAACCTGCTGGCCCTTAACGCCGCCATTGAGGCGGCGCGTGCCGGTGAGGCCGGGCGCGGCTTTGCCGTGGTGGCCGACGAGGTGCGCAGCCTGGCCCAGCGCACGCAGAAGTCCACTGAAGAGATCGAAGAGCTGATCGTCGGCCTGCAAAGTGGTACCCAGCAGGTGGCAACCATCATGGACAACAGCCGCGGGCTGACCGAGAGCAGTGTTGAGCTGACGCGCCGGGCCGGCCACGCGCTGGGCAATATCACCCGTACCGTCTCGACCATCCAGGCCATGAACTCACAGATCGCCACCGCCGCCGAGCAACAAAGCGCCGTGGCTGAAGAGATCAACCGCAGCGTGCTGAATGTGCGCGACATCTCCGAGCAAACCTCGTCGGCCAGCGAAGAAACTGCGTCCTCCAGTGCCGAACTGGCGCGCCTGGGGATCTACCTGCAGACCCTCGTCGGGCGCTTCCGAGTCTGAATTACCCTACGCGGCGGCTTACCAAAGCCGCCGCAACTTGTGAAATCTCCTACACAGTTATCAGCCCTCCACGGTCCCGAATCGAATTAGCGTTTCATGTGTCGCGAAACGCTTTCTCTGATTCGGAGGTTCACCATGTTTCTTCGGCTGACCCGCGTGCTGGTCAATGCCAGCGTCCGCCTCAAGCTAGCCCTGGGTTTTGGCCAAGTGCTGATCCTCAGTTTCCTGATCGCAGCCACGGGCTGGCAAGCCTTGAGCGCCGTGCTTTACCGATCCGACAGCCTGACGGTCCTGGGCCATCTGGCTGTCGAAGCCGAGGCCATGCGCGCCGACCGCATCGTGTACCGCACGCTGATGGACAGCAACAGCCTGGACAAGATGAACCAAAGGATTGAACAGATCGACCAGTATCTGACCGGCCTTTCGAGCCGCTTGCGAGCCGCCACCGACCGACAATGGCTGGAAGAAGCGGCTCTGTTGGTGTCGGGCTCGAAAGCCGCGCTCGTACAGTTGCCACCGTTGCTGGCCGCGCGCGAGCAGATCCGTCCGGCGCTCAAGAAGTCCGCCCTGCAGGCCAGTGACACCCTAGCTCAACTGGCCAGTGACTTGCCCGATCAAAATGACGAGAAGGCCCTCGACGCCATCGAGAACCTGCGCCAGGCCATGGAGCAAGCCGAAGATCGAGCGCAGAGCCCCGCCTGGGCGGCCGTTACCTTAAAGGCCTACGCCGATGCGTTCGACCAGTCGCTTGATGAACTGCAGGCCGCGCTGGCTTCCGTCACCGCGCTCCCGGTGGACTCGACGCTGCTCAAGACCGATTTGGCCAACTACCGTGAACAACTGCTAAAGCTCGAGCAAGCCCAGCTCGATACCGAAACCGTGCAAAACAGCCTCGAACAGCAACTCAACGAGCTGCGGGACAAGAGCAATCTGCTGAGCCAGAGCCAGAACGCCAGGCGCAACAACGAGGCGGACCAAACCCGTACGTTGCTGATCAGCGTGACAGTGGCCGCCCTGGCACTGGGCACTCTGGCCGCGTGGTGGATCGCCCGGCAGATTGCGGCGCCACTGCGAGAAATTCTCGGCGCCGCCCACCGTGTTGCCGAGGGCGACCTCAGCCATGACATGGCGGTCGACCGTCGCGACGAACTCGGCCAGTTGCAGCAAAGCATTGGGCAAATGACCCGCAGCCTGCGTAGCCTGATCAGCAGTATCGGTGACAGCGCCCGGCAGATCGCCGGAGCGGCCACGCAGTTATCCACCGTCACCGAGCAGACCCGCAGCGGGCTCAACGAGCAGAAAGATGAAACCGACCAGGTGGCGACGGCAATGAATGAAATGCTCGCCACTGCCCAGGAAGTGGCACGCCACGCCGAACGCGCCTCGGTGGCGGCCCAAGAAGCCGACCATCAGGCCGGCGCCGGTGAGCAGGTGGTCACCCAGGCGGTGGAGCAGATTGGCAACCTGGCCAGTGAAATGGCGCTGTCGGGCCGTGCGATGCTCGCGCTGCAACAGGAGAGCCAGAAGATCGCCAGTGTGCTGGACGTGATCAAGTCTGTTTCTCAGCAGACCAACCTGCTGGCCCTGAACGCCGCCATTGAAGCGGCACGTGCGGGCACTGCCGGCCAAGGCTTTGCGGTGGTCGCCGACGAAGTGCGCAGCCTGGCCCAACGCACTCAGGAATCGGCCGAGGAGATCGAAGGGCTGATCCTCGGCCTGCACAATGGCACTCAGCAGGTGGCGGACATCATGGACAGCAGCCGCAACCTGACCGACAACAGCGTCGCCCTGACCCGCGACGCCGGCGACGCCCTGAGCGCCATTGCCCGCACGGTGTCGATCATCCAGGAAATGAACCCGCAGATTGCCGCCGCAGCGGAACAGCAGAGCGCTGTGGCCGAGGAGATCAACCGCAGTGTATTGAAGGTGCGGGACGTGTCGGAACAAACCGCCGCCGCCAGCGAGGAAACGGCTGCCGCGAGTGTTCAGTTGACCAGGTTGAGCCTGGACTTGCAGACGCTGGTCGACAAATTCAAGCTTTGACCTGTGGCGAGGTAGCTTGCTCCCGCTGGGCTGCGCAGCGGCCCCAAAATCTTGGGAGCGCTTCGCACTCCAGCGCGAGCAAGCTCGCTCGCCACAGAGGCAAATATTTCTACAGGACTTGGCGCAGGAAGGCCTGGGCACGCGGGTCTTTTGGCGCGTTGAAGAACTCGGCCGGGGCGGCGTCTTCCAGCAGTTTGCCGTGATCGAAAAACAACACCCGGTCTGCTACTTCCCGGGCAAAGCCCATCTCGTGGGTGACGCACACCATGGTCATGCCTTCCAGGGCCAGGGTCTTCATCACGTCGAGCACTTCACCGACCATTTCCGGGTCGAGGGCCGAGGTGGGCTCATCAAACAGCATCACCTTGGGCTCCATAGCCAGGGCTCGGGCAATGGCGACTCGCTGCTGCTGGCCGCCAGACAGGCGCGATGGAAACTCGTGGGCCTTCTGCGCAATACCGACCTTTTCCAACAGCGCCAGGGCCTTGGCCTCCCGCTCTTGCTTGCCGCGCTTGCGCACGACCTTTTGCGCCAGGCACAGGTTTTCCAGCACGGTCATGTGGGGGAACAGGTTGAAGTGCTGGAACACCATGCCGACTTCACGGCGGTAGGCATTCACGTCGGTCTTAGGGTCGGCCAGTTGCAGGCCGTCGATGCTCACCGAACCCGAATCGAACGCCTCCAACCCATTCAGGCAACGCAAGAAGGTGGACTTGCCGGAGCCCGAGGGCCCGATCACCACCAGCACCTCGCCCTTGGCCACTTGGGTGGTGACGTGATCCACCGCGCGCACCACCTGCCCACGGGTATCGAAGACTTTTACCAGATCGCGTACTTCAATCACTTTGGGCAAGCCTCCGCTCAAGCCGGCTGGCCATCTTCGACAGCGGCAGGTTGATCAGCAGGTACAAGCCCGCCACACAAAACAGGATTTCAAACGGCGAGAACGAGGTGGTGATCACTTCGCGGCCGCTCTTGAGCAACTCGGTAATCGCGATCACCGACACCAGGGACGTGTCCTTGACCAGGCTGATAAATTGCCCGGCCAGGGGCGGCAGCACACGCTTGAAGGCCTGCGGCAGTACCACGTGGCGCATCGACTGGCTGGCACTCAAGCCCAGGGAGCGCGCCGCTTCGTCCTGGCCACGGGTGATGGACTGCACGCCGGCGCGCACGATTTCTGCCACGTAGGCACCCGTGAACAACGACAGCGCGGCAATCCCGGCAAACTCCCGGGACAGGTTGAGCACCGTGCCGATAAAGAAATAGAAAATGAAGATCTGCACCAGCAGCGGCGTGCCCCGCACCAGCTCGACATAGATTGTCGACAGATCGCGCAAGGTGGGATTTTTCGACAGCCTGCACAGCCCGGTCGCCAAGCCAATCGCCAAACCCAGGATGCCGGACACCACCGACAGCCACAGCGTGGTCCACAAGCCCCACATCAATGGCCCCAGTGCCCATTGCCGGGTCACGCCGACCACATCGCCTTCAGCCACATCGTCGCCGCGCGCCACTTGCAGGCTGTTATCGGCGACTGTGAGCTTTTGCTCCACTCCGGCGTCGTTGCGCAGGGTGACTTCGGCCGTATCGCCTTTGCGCACCAACTCGACCACGGTGGAAATATCCGCGGCGCGCTGGGAGGTCTCGGCTTGATAGGCGAAGTATTGGGGGACGCGGTTCCAGCGCCATTCGTAAGACATCAACGACGTGGCGTAGTACAAGGCACCCGCCAGACCGACCAGCACGACCACCGTCAGCAGGTGCCAGGGCCATTGGGCTTTTTTCTGTTTCATTTCACTTTCCGCATAGGTGTCGCCTGATAGGCCGCCATCGCGGGCAAGCCCGCTCCCACAAGTTGATGTGTGAATACAGTCAAATGTGGGAGCTGGCTTGCCTGCGATACAGGCAACTCGGTGTCAGGCCTTATTCCATGTCCTTGAGCCACTCGGAGCTCTTGAACCACTTGTCATGGATGCGATCGTAGGTGCCGTCGTTACGGATCTGGTGCAGGAAGTTGTTGATGAAGTTGATGCTGTCGTAATCGCCTTTCTTCAAACCGAACGCCAGGGGTTCAAAGGTGAAGGGTTCTTCCAGGAACACCAGCTTGCCGTTACCGACTTTCTTCTCGGCCACCACGTTGTACGGTGCGTCGTAGACGAACGCGTCAGCCTTGCCGTTGACCACGTCGAGCACGCCTTCCTGCTCGTTGTCATAGCCGTGGTACTTGGCTTTGGAGATCAGCTTCTTGGCGACCATCTCACCGGTGGTGCCGAGTTTGGAGGTCAGGCGGTATTTCTCGTCGTTCAGGTCTTTGTAGGACTTGATGGTGCCTTCCAGTTCCTTGCGGATCAGCAACGTCTGGCCGACCACGATGAAGGGTTCGCTGAAATTCAGGCGCAGGTTGCGTTCCTGGGTCAGGGTCATGCCGCTGCCGATCATATCGAACTTGCCGGTCAGGAAGGCCGGGATGATGCCGTCGTAACCGGTGGACACCAGCTCCAGCTTGACGCCCATGGACTTGGCCATAGCCTTGAGGATGTCGACTTCGAAACCGATGATTTCACCGCGCTTGTCGGTCATTTCGAACGGCATGTAGGTGGGGTCCATGCCAACTTTCAACGTGCCGCGCTTGACCGCCTCATCAATGGCGCCGGCCTGGGCCGCAGTGGCAGCGACCAGCGCAGTGACGCCGAGCATCAGCATCGAAAGATACTTTTTCATCATCAAGACCCCTGAACGATTCTTATAAGGTTGGCGCACAAGAGGGCTGCGCCATTTCGGGGTGCGATCCTAACCCACTCGTTGTCCGCCACAAAGGTTTCACCGGTAAATGTTATCGGCGTGTGTCGGAAAACCCTGACAGCGACCCGGCCAAGCACAGGCGCAGACGCTTCAGCGCGGCCTCTCGATCAGGGATTGATGTGTAAGCAGTTATGACGATCAGTCGATCTCGGCTATCCAGGCCGTATCCCTGAACCACTTGTCATGCAGGCGATCGTAGGTGCCGTCCTGGGCGATCTGGTTGAGAAAATGGTTGATCCAATTGAGGCTGTCGTAATCGCCTTTTTTCAGGCCAAACGCCAAGGGCTCAAAGGTGAAGGGTTGCTCCAGTGCCAACAATGCACTGTTCTGTGGCCGACTCATCGCGATCAGGTTGTAGGGCGCATCATGGATAAAAGCATCGGCCTTGCCTTCAACGACCTGCCGCACGCCTTCTTCCGGGTTGGGCACACTGCTGAGCCGCGCAGATACAAGAAAGCGCTGCGCTGCGGCTTCACCGGTGGTGCCTTGGGTGGTAACCACGCGGTAACTGGCGTCGTCCAGTTCTTCAATACTGGAGACCTTCCCGGCCAGCCGTGGATGCAGCAGCACCGTCTGGCCCACCACGACAAATGAATCACTGAAGTTGAGTTTGAGGTTGCGCTCTTGAGTGACCGTCATGCCGCTGCCAATCAGATCAAACTTGTTCGTCATCAGCCCCGGCAACAGATCCGTGTAAGGCACTGCCACCAATTCAAGCTCTACGCCAAGTGCGCGGCTCATGGTATGGAGCAAGTCAATTTCAAAGCCGACGATGCGCCCCTGCTTATCGAGCATTTCGAAAGGGACGTTATTGGGGGTTGTGCCGACCTTAAGCACCCCACGGCGCACAGCGTTGTCCAGCGCGCCCGCGTAAAGCAAGCCTGCGTGCCCCCCCAGGAAAAAGCCCATCAGCAATGCCAAACAATACCTTTTGATCATGAATGCCCCCGTGGCGAGTCCAATTTGGGGGGCGATCCTAACCCAGCCGCGGGCACGGCAATACGCCTCGAGCAAAGGTCTTTTGTTTCGAAATAACAAGGAGTTAGCGATAAAAAGGAAGAAGCGAAAAACGCTGTAGGACCAACGTTTGAAACACCCCCGAAGTGAGCCTTCGGGGGTGCCTGAATCAGGCCGGTTGGGCCTGGGACGACTGTGGTTGCAGGGGCAGCAACGGCGCGTGCGGATCGGCCTTGATCGAGGCACGCCAAGCGCCTAGCCACTCGACGTGGCCTTCGCTCCACACCTGCTCATGCAGGCGAGCCAGGGCCACCGGGTCGCTGAGCAAGGCCAGGCGTTCGCTGTTGTTGAGGCCGGCCGGGCCGACTTTCAACGCGTGGCGAACACGCTCCATGCGCAGGTACTCGATGGGCTCGGCCTCACGGTGCCGCGAGGTCGCCAAGGCGCAGGCAAGGGCGTTCTGCTGTGGGTCTACCACCGAACGCACAAAGCCGTCGTTGAGGGCGTGCCAACGGTTTTCGTGGGTGTACTTCTCGGTCGAGAGCAGGGCTTGCGGCGGGTTGTATTCCTCAGGGATCAGGAACAGGCTCTCGTCGCGGGACTTGAGGCCCAGCTTGACCCGGCTGGAAATCACCGACACCGGGATCGACAGCATCAGCGAGCCGACAATCGGCACCAGCCACCACAGGAAGCTCGGGTTCAGCCACACCACCAGCAGCGCCCACAGGAAGCCCAGCACGGTTTGCGGACCGTGGCGCTTGACCGCTTCGCTCCATGGCGTGGAGTCGTCGTCACGTTGCGGCGAGTTCCAGGTAGCGGCCCAACCGAGGAACGCGGCGAGGACGAAACGGGTATGGAAAATCATCCGCACCGGCGCCAGCAGCATGGAGAACAACATCTCCAGCAGCATCGACAGGGTTACCTTGAACTTGCCACCGAACTCTTTGGCGCCCTTGGCCCAGATCAAGATGATGCTGAGCAGTTTAGGCAGGAACAACAGCACGATGGTGGTGGAGAACAGCGCCACCGCCTTGTCCGGGTGCCATTGTGGCCACAGCGGGTACAACTGGCGCGGCGCCATGAAGTATTGCGGTTCCATCAGGGTGTTCACCGCCAGCAAGGCCGTGGACAGCACCAGGAAGAAGAACCACAACGGCGCCGACAGGTAGGACATCACGCCGGTGAGGAACACCGCACGGTGCACCGGGTGCATGCCTTTGACCAGGAACAGGCGGAAGTTCATCAGGTTACCGTGGCACCAGCGACGGTCACGCTTGAGTTCGTCCAGCAGGTTCGGCGGCAGTTCTTCGTAGCTGCCCGGCAGGTCATAGGCAATCCACACACCCCAGCCGGCACGGCGCATCAGCGCGGCTTCAACGAAGTCGTGGGAGAGGATCGCACCGGCAAACGCGCCTTTACCGGGCAACGGCGCCAGGGCGCAGTGCTCGATAAACGGCTTCATACGGATAATGGCGTTGTGACCCCAGTAGTGGGATTCCCCCAACTGCCAGAAGTGCAGGCCAGCGGTAAACAACGGGCCGTAGACGCGAGTGGCGAACTGCTGCATACGCGCATACAGGGTGTCCATGCCCGACGCACGCGGCGCGGTCTGGATAATCCCGGCATCCGGCGTGGCTTCCATCAGGCGCACCAGGCTGGTCAGGCACTCGCCGCTCATCACAGAGTCAGCGTCAAGAACGACCATGTACTTGTAGTCACCGCCCCAACGACGGCAGAAGTCGTCGAGGTTGCCGCTCTTGCGCTTTACGCGACGGCGACGACGGCGATAGAAGATCTTGCCGAAACCACCCGCTTCGCGGCATACGTCGAGCCAGGCTTGCTGTTCGGCGATGCAGATGTCGGCGTCGTTACTGTCGCTGAGCACGAAGAAATCGAAGCGGTCCAGGTCACCGGTTGCGGCCACCGATTCGAACGTTGCACGCAAGCCGGCGAATACACGCGGCACGTCTTCGTTACAGATCGGCATCACCAGAGCGGTTCGCGCATCCTTGGGAATCGGCTCGTCACCGGCACTTTTACCGGAGATACGGTATTTATCGTGACCGGTCAGCAGCTCCAGGAAGCCCATGAGCGCAGTCCAGAAACCGGCCGACACCCAGCAGAACAGAATCCCGAACATGATCAGGATGCTGGTTTGCAGCGCGTAAGGCAGTACCTGGGTAGCGGTTTGCAGCAGGGTCTGGTTGCGGATCTCGTCGAAGTCGACCAGCGACCAGCCCTGGTAAGGCATGATGCCTTTCATGTACCAGCCGGCCACGATGGTCTGGCCCAGCATCAGCACTAACAGGATGTAACGACGGATCGAGCCGACGGTACGCCAGCGCGCAGCCGGCAGCACCCGCTCGTCTTTCGGTGGCTTGGGCGGGTTGGTGCGCCCGGTCATCCGGCGCCAACCGCGCACCAGGATGTTGGTGCGCCAAGGCTCGGGCACCACTTTGGTCCGACGGATCGGCGGCGTGGCCTTGAGGCACACACGACCGCTGGCATCGAGCGCCAGCATCTCGGCGTCTTGCAGCTCTTCGGCGCTGTTGAGGGTCAAGCGGCGGCCAACCGACGCTTGGGCAGCGTCGGTCGGTGCGTCGAAGGTCTTGGACGACAGACGTTCGTGCAGCTCGCTGAAGGACTTGCAGCCCGCCAGCTCGGCGCGCTGCTCAGCCGTCATGGGTAGATGCGCCAGATACTCGGACAGAGTCTCTGGCTTGACTTGAGAATTACTCATCGGCAGGCAACTGATAGCTCCAGGTTTCGGTCAGGACTTGCTCGGTCTTGATCGGCTCCGGTGTGGCTGGGGCAGCCTCAGGCTGTTTGGCTTCCTTGTCCTTGGCGTCTTTCTTGGCCTGTTTCTCATGCTGCTTGGCCAAGACTTTATCGGCCTTGAGCACATGGTTGGAAACCGACTCAGGCTCAGGCTGCACGATATCCTGCACCAGTGCCGCGCGCATTTCGGTCGGCTTGCTTGCGTCCTTGATCTTCATACGCAGGGTCAGGCGCCAGCCTTTGGTGTGTTCGTTGTAGCGCACGCTGTTTTCAACCAGTTCAGCGTTATCACCCACGCTTACCTGGCTGCGCACCGGGGCGTCCGGCAGCAGTTTCTTCAGGGACGGGCCCTCGAAGTCGACCAGATAGGCCACGCTGCCGTCCGGCTGACGGATCAGGTTCGATTGCTTCACGTCACCCGTGGAGCGCAGGGTCTGCTTGACCCAGGCACTGTCTGGCGAATGGAAGGCCGCGTCGTCCAGTGTCCAGTGCAGGCGGTAGGCCACGTCCAGCGGCTTGCCGACTTCTGGCAGTTCGGCCGGGCTCCAGAAGGCCACGATGTTGTCGTTGGTTTCATCGGCGGTCGGGATCTCGACCAGGTCGACAGAGCCTTTGCCCCAGTCACCTTCAGGCTCGATCCAGGCGCTTGGGCGCTTGTCGTAGTTGTCGTCCAGGTCTTCGTAGTGGCTGAAGTTGCGGCCACGCTGCAGCAGGCCGAACCCACGCGGGTTCTCGACGCTGAAGTTGCTGACCGACAGGTGTTTAGGGTTGTTCAGCGGACGCCAGATCCACTCGCCATTGCCGGCGTGAATCGACAGGCCGCTGGAATCGTGGAGCTCGCGACGGTAGTTGAGGACCTTGGACGGCTGGTTGGCGCCGAACAGGAACATCGAGGTCAACGGCGCAACGCCCAGCTTGCTGACCTTGTCACGCAGGAACATCTGGGATTTGACGTCCACTACGGTGTCGGTGCCAGGACGCAGGATCAGGCGATAAGCGCCAGTGGCGCGTGGCGAATCCAGCAGCGCGAAAATCACCAGGTGCTTGTCGCCCGGCTTTGGACGCTCGATCCAGAACTCGGTGAAACGCGGGAATTCTTCGCCAGACGGCAACGCGGTGTCGATTGCCATACCACGGGCAGACAAGCCATACACCTGGTCTTTGCCCACGACGCGGAAATAGCTGGCGCCGAGCATGGTCATGATTTCGTCTTGCTTGTCGGCCTTGTTGATCGGGAAAAGTACACGGAAACCGGCGTAACCCAGCTGTTCGGTGGCTTTAGGATCAAATTTCACGTCGCCGAAATCGAAACGCGTCGGGTCGTACTTGATTTCATGCACGCTGTCGGCGGTGACTTCGTTGATTTTCACCGGGGTGTCGAAATGCATCCCCTGGTGATAGAAGGACAGCTTGAACGGGGTGTTCTGATCGGCCCACTCGGCTTTTTCATTGCGGAAACGAATCTTCTGGTAGTCAGCGAATTTCATTTCGCGGAATTCGTTCGGCAAATTGCTGCGCGGAGCTTCGTATTTCTGCCCAGCCAGCTCTTTTGCCTTGGCCGACACATCATCCAGACTGAACGCCCACAGTTGACCCGCGCCGAACAGGCAAAACAGGGCAGAGCCCGTCACCAGTGCGTTTCGTAACCGTTTGGCAGACAATTTTGGTGCATTACAGGGACTAACAATCACGAGCAACCCTCGCCGAAAACAGATCAAAAAACCAACGGCCAGCTATCTATATGCCAGGTTGGCGAGCAATGTTCCGACTCCTCTGGGGCGAAATGATTCCCCATGCGGTTGTCGGACAAGGCTCTACCTAAGTCAAAAATGGACCAAACAACGCTGATCCCCGTAGCGCGCGATTATCTAGTAGCCCGCGAGACAACGCATCAGGGACAGTGAAGTATTTGTAGCGAAATCCTGCGTTTTTAGGCATTAACGTCGTTTTTCATACATTCATGTCTGTAAGAGGAAGGTCACAGGGCCATCATTGACCAAGTGCACCTGCATATCCGCGCCAAAACGCCCTGACGCCACGTTGCCATGCACTTGTTGCGCTTGTAACAACAAGTGCTCAAAAAGCGCCGCTCCCAGGGCCGGAGGAGCCGCTGTGGAGAAGCTGGGCCGTAGCCCGCTTTTGGTATCCGCCGCCAGGGTGAACTGCGACACCAGCAGCAAACCGCCGCCGATGTCCTTGAGGGACAGGTTCATCTTGCCCTCCTCGTCACTGAACACCCGATAGTTAAGCAGCTTGTGCAGCAGTTTGTCGGCGCTTTCGGGCGTATCTGAAGGCTCGACGGCCACCAGCACCAGCAAACCCTGATCAATCGAGCCTACCACCTCCCCTGCGACCTCAACCCGGGCGCCACGCACCCGCTGCAACAGGCCCTTCATGCTTCTTCAGGCGGCAGGTCGAGCAGGCGCCGGGCCATTTCGCCGGTCGCACGCACCAGTGCGTCGGTGATGCCCGGCTCGGACGCCGCGTGCCCTGCTTCGCGGATCACCTGCAACTCGCTGTTGGGCCAGGCCTGATGCAGCTCCCAGGCGTTATCCAGCGTGCAGATCATATCGTAGCGGCCATGGATGATGACGCCGGGCAGATGGGCGATCTTGTGCATATCGCGAATCAGCTGGTTGGGTTCCAGGAAGGAGTTGTTGGTGAAGTAATGGCACTCGATACGTGCGATGGACAAGGCGCGCTGCGGCTCGGAAAAACGTTCCACATGCTGCGGGCTCGGGCACAGGCCCAACATACGGCCTTCCCAGCCCGACCAGGCTTTGGCCGCATGCATCTGGGCGATCTGGTCGTTGCCGGTCAGGCGCTTGTGGTAAGCGGCGATCATATCGTGGCGCTCTTCCACCGGGATTGGTGCCACATAGTCCTGCCAGTAATCCGGGAACAGGCGGCTCGCGCCCTCCTGGTAGAACCAGCGAATATCCTGCGGGCGGGCGAGGAAGATGCCGCGCACGATCAGGCCATGCACGCGCTCGGGGTGGGTTTGCGCGTAGGCCAGGGCCAGGGTCGACCCCCAGGAGCCGCCGAACAGCACCCATTTGTCGATGCCCAGATGCTCGCGGATGCGCTCAAGGTCGGCGACCAGATCCCAGGTGGTGTTGTTCTCAAGGCTGGCCCTTGGCGTGGAACGGCCGCAGCCACGCTGGTCGAAGGTGACAATATGGTAGAGGTTCGGGTCGAAATAGCAGCGGCTCTGGGCGTCGCAACCGGAGCCGGGGCCTCCATGGATGAACACGACAGGCAAGCCTTCGGGGGAGCCACTTTCATCGACATACAGGGTGTGGGTGTCATCGACAGCCAGATCGTGCCGGGCGTAGGGTTTGATCTGCGGGTACCAAGTCTGCATTGCGTGCTCCGTAGGGTGTCGGGTTCATCCCTGGGGGGACGTCTATTATTTTGCCGTCTGGCATCATAAACCCGAATTGTGCAATGAGCATGTCCTTGAGCACTTAGACCTGTGTCAGCAGTTCGCTCCTCAGATAACCGAGCAGATAGTCATACAGCCGATCCACCTCCGGCACCTGGCCGCGTGCACGCAAACAACCGTGAACCAGCCCTTTACCGGGGTACAGCACGGTTTCCACGCCTGCTGCTTGCAGGCGCTCGGCGTACAGCCGGCCGTCATCGCGCAGCGGGTCGAACTGGGCCACGGCGATCAAGGCCTTGGGTAGCCCGCTGAATGTCTCGGCCAGTAATGGCATGGCGTAGGGCGAAGGTATGCGTGTGTCGCCCAGGTACAACGCCAGGTAGTCAGCGGTGTCGGCGCGGCTGAGCAACGGTGCATCCCAGCAATCAGCCCGCGAGGGCAAGTCGGCGGGGCCACCCAAGCCTGGGTAAACCAGTATCTGGGCGCGGGGCATTGGTTGCTGGTCATCACGCAGCCCCAGGCACAACGCTGCCGCCAGATTGCCGCCGGCGCTGTCGCCCATCACCACCCGCCGTTCGAGGTTGATGGCATGCGGCCCCTCGCCTGCCTGGATCGCCTGCCATACCGCCCGGCAATCGTTGTAGGCAGCGGGGTAAGGATGCTCAGGTGCCAAACGGTAGTCGATGGCGATCACCAGCACTTGCAGGGTAGCGGCCAGTTCAATGCAGATGAAATCGTGGGAATCCAGCCCGCCGACGACCCAGCCGCCGCCGTGTATATAAAGGAGGCAGGGCCAGCCTTCTGATGGATCAGGCGCCTCGGGACGATAGCTGCGCACGGTGACGCCCCCTACAGAACAATCCGCGACGTGCAGCCCGGCGGGCACGGGCGGGGTGAAGGCCTGGCACATGCGGTCGTAGGTTTGGCGCAGGCCCGTCAGCGATGAGCCATCGCTGGTAAAAGCTTCGGTCTTGGCAACAAAGGCGCGCATCTGCGAAGAAATAGGGTACATGTGCACACCTTATTCACGATGGAGATTAGTGTGGGAGCTGGCTTGCCTGCGATGGCGGTGTAACAGTTGATAACAGTGTTGCTGAACCACCGTTATCGCAGGCAAGCCAGCTCCCACATTGGCCCGATGGTGTCTCTAGAGTTTGAGGCTGGCCTGGACGGCAGCAACACCATCGCTGCCATCAAAGGCTGTCACCCCGACCAACCAGCGCTGCAGATCCTCGGGATGCTCGCGCAGCCATTTTTTCGCCACTTCCTGGGGCGACTGACGCGCCATGATTGGCACCATCCACTGGCTTTCCTGGGCGGCGGTGAAGGTCAGGTTGGTGAGCAGCCGGTTGGCGTTCGGGCAGCGCTCGGCAAAGTCCGGCGCTGTCACCGTAGACACCGTGGCGCGACCTTCGTTGGGGCCGAACACATCTTCACTGCCAGTGAGGTAGTCCATTTTTATGTTCAGATTCATCGGGTGCGGGGTCCAGCCGACGAACACCACGAACTCCTTGCGATTCACCGCACGTTGCACAGCGGCGAGCATCCCCGCTTCACCGGACGCGACCAGCTTGAAGCCGCCCAGGCCGAAGCGGTTGGTGTCGATCATTTTCTGGATATCGGTATTGGCGCCACTGCCCGGCTCAATGCCATAGATCTTGCCGCCGAGTCTGTCCTTGAAGCGGGCAATGTCGGCAAAGGTCTTCAAGCCGGCATCAGCCACGTATTGCGGCACCGCCAGGGTGGCCTGGGCATCGGCCAGGCTCGGCGTCTCGAGCACCTTGACCTGCCCGGCCGCCAGGAACGGGGCGATGTTGTTGTCCATCGCCGGTTTCCAGTAACCGAGGAAGATATCCAGGCGCTTGTCACGGATACCGGCAAAGATGATCTGCTGCACCGCGCTGGTCTGTTTGCTGTCGTAGCCCAGGCCACTGAGCAGCACGTCCGCCATGCCAGAGGTGGCGACCACGTCGGTCCAACTGACCACGCCCATGCGCAGGGTTTTGCAGGAAGCCGGTTCGGCGGCCATGGCATGGCTGCTCACATAGCCACTGAACACGAGGGTCAACAACAGTCGTTTCATGGAAGTGGTCTCACTCGGCAGTTTTTATTGTGGGGATGGCATCTGATGCGCCGTATCCACAACCTTACCCAGCGATGCCTTGGTGAACTCGACCTGTGGCGACCGGCAGTTGCACAGGGGCGACTGTTGGGCCGTCATCGCAGGCAAGCCAGCTCCCACACTTGAATGTATTCACACATCCAAGGTGGGAGCTGGCTTGCCTGCGATAGCGATTTCAGCCGTAGCGCTGTTGCCCCCAGGCCAACACCCCTTCCAGCAACTGCCTCAACACCACCCGCGTCGGCGCGGCCAAATCCTCGCGATAACGGAACGGTTCAAACTCTTCCATATAGGTGCTCTGGCATAACTCCAGCTGCACGGCATGGATATCTTGCGCCGGGTTGCCGTAGTGACGGGTGATATGACCGCCCTTGAAGCGCCCGTTGAGCACATGGGTGTATTGCGGATGCTGGGCGCAGATGGCTTCCAGCTGGCTGGCCAGCTGCGGGTCGCATGCAGCGCCGTTGAAGGTGCCGAGGTTGAAATCCGGCAATTTGCCGTCGAACAGGTGCGCGATCACTGAGCGGATCGAGTGCGCGTCGAACAGCAACGCGTAGCCGAACTCGGCCTTGAGGCGTGCCAGTTCTTCCTGCAGTTGACGGTGGTACGGCCCCCAGATTTTTTGCAGGTAGCTGGCCCGCTCTTCGTCGGAGGGCGTTTGCCCTTCACAGAACAACGGCACGCCATCGAACAGCGTCTCTGGGTACAGGCCCGTCGTAGCGCCCGCATACAGCGGCGTGTTGTCGGAGGGCCGGTTGAGGTCGATGACAAACCGCGAGTACTCCGCCGCCAGGGTGCTGGCGCCCAGTTCTTCGGCAAAGTCATACAACAACGGGATATGCCAATCGGTATCCGGCAGGCTTTGCGCCTCGGGGATCAACCCGGCCTCCACCGCTGGGGTGAGCCGCAGGCCGGCGTGGGGCATGCTGATCAGCAGCGGTACGCGGCCTTGTTTGAATGTCAGAACCTTATCCACAACAGCATCCTCTCAAACAGTGACGTCGACGCCGTGGCGCACGACGCGTTTATCCAGTTCGCCACCCAGCCAGTAGGCCAGGTCGGCGGGGCGGTCGATCTGCCAGGCGACAAAATCCGCGACCTTGCCCACTTCCAGTGAGCCATGGGTGTCGCCCAGGCCCAACGCGGTGGCCGCGTGTTGCGTGGCGCCGGCCAGGGCTTCTTCCGGGGTCATGCGGAACAGGGTGCAGGCCATGTTCAGCATCAGCCGCACCGACAGCGCCGGTGAAGTACCGGGGTTGAGGTCGCTGGCGATGGCGATCTTCACGCCGTGTTTGCGCAGGGCGTCCATGGGCGGCAACTGGGTTTCACGCAGGAAGTAGAACGCGCCCGGCAATAGCACGGCGACGGTACCGGCCGCAGCCATGGCGATGGCGTCTTCTTCAGTCATGAATTCCAGGTGGTCGGCCGACAACGCGTGGTAGCGCGCCGCCAGGCTTGAGCCATGCAACGACGAGAGTTGCTCGGCGTGCAGTTTCACCGGTAGGCCAAGTTGCTGGGCGACCTTGAATACCCGCTCAACCTGCTCGGGGGAAAATGCCAGGTATTCACAGAAGGCATCGACCGCATCAACCAACCCCTCGGCGGCCAGGGCCGGCAGCATCTGGCTGCAGATATGCTCGATGTAATCGTCGGCGCGGTCCTTGTACTCCGGCGGTAACGCGTGGGCGGCCAGGCAGGTAGCGCGCACGCTGACCGGCAGCGCTTCACCCAGGCGCCGAGCCACGCGCAGCATCTTGCGTTCGTTGGCCAGGTCCAGGCCGTAGCCGGACTTGATCTCCACCGTGGTCACGCCGTCACGCAGCAAACTGCGCAGGCGCTTTTCAGCGCTCAAGAACAGCTCATCTTCGCTCGCCGCACGGGTTGCGCGCACAGTGCTGGCAATGCCGCCGCCCTTGGCCGCGATCTCGGCGTAGCTGACACCTTCGAGGCGCTGCTCGAACTCGCCGCTGCGGTTGCCACCAAACACCGTATGGGTGTGGCAGTCGATCAGCCCGGGGGTGACCCACGCGCCTCGAAGGTCATGCACCTGGGCGTAATCCGCCGTCGGCGCCTGGCTGCGGGGGCCGACCCACTCGATGAGCGAGCCGGCAGTCACCATGGCGGCATCCTCGATGATCGAGTATTTGCCGTTGGCCATGGTTGCGACGTGGCAGTGTTGCCAAAGCGTTTTCATCAACGCCTCCCTAAGTTATCGATGAGACAAAACCGGGTCGTAATCGACCTTGGCGGTTTGCCCGGCGACAGGCTTGACCCACAGCCAGTAGGCGATGATCAGCAGCACGATCCACACGGCGCCTACCATCAACGCCGCCTGGGTATCCGGGAAGTAACCGAGTACACCAAACACAAACAGCATGAACACAATGGCCGCCGCCGGCGCATAAGGCCAGAACGGCACCGGGAATTTCAGTTCGGCGATCTGCGCCTTGGTCATCGAGCGGCGCATGGCGACCTGGGTAAACAGGATCATCAGCCATACCCACACGGTGGCGAAGGTGGCAATCGAGGCGATCAGCAGGAACACGTTTTCCGGGATCAGGTAGTTGAGCACCACACCGCCGAGCAAAGCGGCGCCCATGACCACCACGGTCATCCATGGCACGCCTTGCTTGGACAATTGCGCGAAGCCCTTGGGCGCCTGCCCTTGTTGGGCCAGGCCGTACATCATGCGGCCGGCGCCGAAGATGTCGCTGTTGATCGCCGACACCGCCGCCGAGATCACCACGATGTTGAGGATGGTCGCCGCCGAGCCAATCCCCAGGTTGCTGAAGATCTGCACGAACGGGCTGCCCTGGCTGCCGATCTGCGGCCACGGGTAGATGGCCATCAACACGAACAGCGTCAGCACGTAGAACAACAGGATACGCAGCGGCACCGCGTTGATCGCCTTGGGGATCACGCGCTGTGGGTCCTTGGCTTCACCGGCGGTGATGCCGATGATTTCGATGCCACCAAAAGCAAACATCACCACCGCAAACGAGGCGATCAGCCCACCAATGCCGTTGGGCATGAAGCCGCCGTGGGCCCACAGGTTGCTCAGGCCGCTGGCCGGGGTTTCGCCCGCCGAGTGAATGCCGAACAACATGATGCCAAAGCCGCCGAGGATCATCGCCACAATGGCACCGACCTTGAGCAACGACAGCCAGAACTCCATCTCGCCAAAGACTTTGACGTTGCACAGGTTCAGGCCGCCGATCAGGAATACGATGCCCAGCACCCAGACCCAACGGGCCACTTCGGGAAACCAGAAGCCCATGTAGATGCCGAACGCGGTGACGTCGGCGAGGCAGACGATGATCATTTCAAAGGCGTAGGTCCAGCCGAGGATAAACCCGGCCATGGGCCCCAGGTAGGTGCTGGCGTAGTGGCCGAAGGAGCCGGACACCGGGTTGTGCACGGCCATTTCACCGAGGGCGCGCATCACCATGAACACAGCGGCGCCGCCGATCAGGTAGGCCAGCAGCACGGCAGGGCCGGCCATCTGGATGGCGGAGGCGGAGCCATAAAACAGCCCGGTACCGATCGCGGAACCCAGGGCCATGAAGCGAATATGTCGGGCGTTGAGCCCGCGTTTCAAACCTTTTTCTGGCTGGTGCATTTCTCTTCCCTAATTATTCTTATCCCGAGAAAATCCAAAGCTGCAAACACTCAAACTGTGGGAGCTGGCTTGCCTGCGATAGCGGTGTATCAGTCAAGAGATGGGTTGCTGACCTACAGCTATCGCAGGCAAGCCAGCTCCCACATGGGTCAATGTCGCTCTTAGAGGCTTGGCAGCAACTTGGCCGGCACCAGCTCATTCAGGCAGCGGCTGGCGAGCAGTTCGCTGGCGGCGTTGATGTCCGGGGCGAAGAAGCGGTCCTTGTCATAGAACGCCACCTTGTCGCGCAGCATGCCACGGGCTTTTTCCAGCTTGGGCGAGGTCTTCAGGCCGTCGCGCAGGTCCAGGCCCTGGCACGCCGCGAGCCATTCCACCGCGAGAATGCCCCGGGTGTTCTCGGCCATTTCCCACAAACGCTTGCCCGCAGCCGGGGCCATGGACACGTGGTCTTCCTGGTTGGCCGAAGTCGGCAAGCTGTCGACGCTATGGGGATGGGCCAGCGCCTTGTTCTCGCTGGCGAGCGCGGCGGCGGTCACCTGGGCGATCATGAAGCCGGAGTTCACCCCGCCATTGCCCACCAGAAACGGCGGCAGTTGCGACATGTGCTTGTCCATCATCAACGAGATCCGGCGCTCGCTCAGGGAGCCGATTTCGGCAATGGCCAGCGCCATGTTGTCGGCGGCCATGGCCACGGGTTCGGCGTGGAAGTTGCCACCGGAAATCACATCGCCTTCGGCGGCAAAGACCAGCGGGTTATCGGACACTGCGTTGGCTTCTACCACCAGCACCTCGGCGGCCTGGCGCAATTGAGTCAGGCACGCACCCATGACCTGCGGCTGGCAACGCAGGGAATACGGGTCTTGCACCTTGTCGCAGTTCTGGTGCGATTGGGAAACCTGGCTGCTCTCACCGAGCAGGTCGCGATAGGCCGCTGCCGAGTCGATCTGGCCACGCTGGCCACGCGCTGCATGAATACGCGCATCGAACGGCGAACGCGAACCCAGTACCGCTTCCACAGTGAGGCCGCCGCAAGCGAGGGCACCGGCGAACAGGTCTTCGCCTTCGAACAGGCCACGCAGGGCATAGGCCGTGGACACCTGGGTGCCGTTGAGCAGCGCCAGGCCTTCTTTGGCGGCCAGGGTCAGCGGCGTGAGGCCGGCGATTTTCAGCGCCTCGGTGGCTTCCAGCCATTCGCCCTTGTAACGCGCCTTGCCTTCGCCAAGCAGTACCAGGGACATGTGCGCCAGCGGCGCCAGGTCACCGGAAGCCCCCACTGACCCCTTGAGCGGAATGTGCGGGTACACCTCGGCGTTGATGAGCGCGATCAGCGCGTCGATCACCTGGCGACGAATCCCGGAGAAGCCACGGCTCAAGCTGTTGACCTTGAGCACCATGACCAGTCGCACCAGCGCATCGCTGATCGGCTCACCGACGCCGGCGGCGTGGGACAGCACCAGGGAACGCTGGAGGTTTTCCAGGTCTTCGCTGGCGATGCGGGTCGATGCCAAAAGGCCAAAACCGGTGTTGATGCCATAGGCGGTGCGGTTCTCGGCGAGAATCTGCTCCACGCAGGCAACGCTGGCTTCGATCTGGGCCGAGGCGCTGTCATCCAGGCTGAGGGTTACTGGCTGCTGGTAGATGGCACGCAGTTGGGCGAGGCTCAGTTGGCCTGGAATCAGGTTTAGCGCAGTCACATTCATACTCCTTGTGAATTGTTCTTAGGTGTTCAGTGCAAATTCGGTAAAGCAGTGTCTTTAAGCAATTGGGCAGCGGCGGCAATATCCGGCGCCAGCCAGCGGTCCTGTTCATACGCAGGGACCACTTCGCGCAGCAAACGCCAGGCGCGGTCGGTACCGGCGCCGAAGTGCTGGTCCTTGAGAAACTCGAAAGCCTGGGCCGCCAGCAGGTACTCGATAGCAAGAATCTGGGTGACGTTGGCCAGCACCTGGTGCAGCTTGAGCGCGGCGTTGGTGCCCATGCTCAAGTGGTCTTCCTGCAGGCCCGAGGTGACGAAATTATCGAGCACCGCGGGTTGCGCCAACTGGCGGTTCTGCCCGCACAAGGACGCGGCGACGTACTGCACGATCATCATTCCGGAGTTGACGCCCGGGTTACTCACCAGGAAGGCAGGCAGGCCGCTGACATGCGGGTTGACCAGGCGGTCCAGGCGACGCTCGGCCACCGAACCGATCTCGGCCATGGCGATGGCGAGCATGTCGGCCGCCAACGCGACGGACTGCCCGTGGGGGTTGGCCTGGGACACCACGCGGTAGCTGTCTGGGGTGCCCAGCACCAGCGGGTTGTCGGTGGCGCTGTTGAGTTCGGTCTCGATCTGGCGCGTGGCGTGTTCTACCTGGTCGCGGGCCGCGCCGTGAATCTGCGGGATCGAGCGAATGCTCAAGGCGTCCTGGGTGCGAATGCCTTTGCTGCTGGCAATCACCTCACTGCCGTCGAGCAGGGCACGCAGATTGATACCCACTTGCTGCATGCCAGGGTGCGGCTTGAGAGCAATGATTTCTTCGTCAAAGGCGTCGATCTGGCCGCGCTGGGCTTCGAAACTCATTGCACCGATCACGTCGGCCCATTGCAGCAAGTGATGCGCATCGGCCAGGGCCAGGCAGCTCAGGCCGGTCATGCAGGGCGTGCCGTTGACCAGGCACAGGCCGTCCTTGGCGCCGAGCACCACCGGCTGCAAGCCTTCAGCCTGCAACGCGTGTTGCGCCGTGACGATCTGGCCGCGATAACTCACATTGCCAACGCCCAGCAGGGCCACGCCGATATGGGCCATGTGGGTCAGATACCCCACCGAGCCTTGGGACGGTACTTGCGGGGTGATGCCATGGTTGAGCAGCGCCAGCAGCGCGTGCACCACCTGCGGATGCAGGCCGGATTTGCCGTGGCTGTAGTTGATGATCGCCGCGCAGATGATCGCACGGGTCTGCTCATCGCTGAGCACCGGGCCGACGCCGCAGGCGTGGCTCAACAGCGTATTGCGCGACAGTTGGCTCAGTTGCTCGGTCTTGAGCGAGACGTTGCACAGCGCGCCCAGGCCGGTGTTGACACCATAGGCACGCTCGCCGCTGGTGACGATGCGCTGCACGATGGCTTGGGCATTGTCGATACGCGCCCAGGCGTGGCCCGACAGTTCGAGCATGGCGCCGTGGCGGGCGACGGCGGTGACGTCCTGCCAGCGCATGGGGGTGTCGGCGATGATGATTTTGGTTGCCTGGGACATCGTTGACCTCTTCATAATCTCTACAGCATTGCCGGCCTCATCGCGGGCAAGCCCGGCTCCCACATTTGACCTATGTGAACCCGATCAAGTGTGGGAGCTGGCTTGCCTGCGATGGCGCCAACCGATTCACCACACAGCCCGGATCAGACCACCGCCGCCCGCCGCTGAACAAAGCGGTCCACATACTCATCCGCCGGCGAGTGCAGAATCTCTCGCGGGGTGCCGACCTGGATCAGCTTGCCGTCCTTGAGGATCGCAATGCGGTTGCCGATGCGCACGGCCTCGTCGAGGTCGTGGGTGATAAACACGATGGTCTTGTGCAGGGTCTTTTGCAGCTCGAGCAACTGGTCTTGCATCTCGGCGCGGATCAACGGGTCGAGGGCGCTGAAGGCTTCGTCCATCAGGATGATGTCGGTGTCTGCCGCCAAGGCGCGGGCCAGGCCCACGCGCTGGCGCATGCCACCGGACAGCTGGTGCGGGTATTTGTTTTCGTAGCCTTTGAGGCCCACGGTTTCAATCCAGTGCAACGCACGTTCGGCGCAGACTTGCTTGGTCTCGCCACGCACTTTCAGGCCGTAGGCAACGTTGTCGAGCACGCTCTTGTGCGGCAGCAGGCCGAAGCTCTGGAACACCATGCTGATCTTGTGCCGACGGAATTGGCGCAGGGCTTCCATGTCCAGTTGCAGGATGTCTTCGCCGTCCACCAGGATCGCACCGCTGGTGGGGTCGATCAGACGGTTGAAGTGGCGCACCAGGGTGGATTTGCCCGAACCCGACAAGCCCATGATCACAAAGATCTCACCGGTGCCGATGCTCAGGGACAGGTCGTTGACGCCGACCACGCAACCGGTCTCGGCCAGTACCTGGTCCTTGGTCTTGCCCTGGCCGACCATGGCCAGCGCATCCTTGGCGCGTGCGCCGAAAATCTTGAAGACGTTTTTGACTTCGATTTTGCTGACAGTCGTCATTTGCTCGCCTCATGCCGTGGGCGGCCATAAGCCTGGGTAATGCGGTCGATGACCACTGCGAGAATCACGATCGCCAGCCCGGCTTCAAGGCCGCGGCCGACGTTGAGGGTCTGGATGCCGACGAGCACGTCTTCACCCAAGCCACGGGCACCGATCATCGAGGCGATCACCACCATCGACAGCGCCATCATGGTGGTCTGGTTGATCCCGGCCATGATGCTTGGCAGCGCCAGCGGCAATTGCACGCCGAACAGTTGCTGCCAGCGGTTGGCGCCGAAGGCGTTGATGGCTTCCATGACTTCGCCATCGACCTGGCGAATACCCAGGTCTGTCAGGCGAATCAGCGGCGGCGCGGCGTAGATCACCGTAGCGAAAATTGCCGGGACCTTGCCCAGGCCGAACAGCATCAGCACCGGGATTAGGTACACGAAGCTGGGCATGGTTTGCATGATGTCCAGCAGCGGCATCAACACCGAACGCAGGCGATTACTGCGCGCCGACAGGATACCCAGGGGGATGCCGATCAACACCGAAATCACCGTGGCAACCATCATCAGTGCCAGGGTTTGCATCAGCTTGTCCCACAGGCCAACGGCGCCCACCAGGAACAGCAAACCGACGATCACCGCCGTGGTCACCACCTTGCGCGTGGCGTGCCAGGCAATACCGCCGACGATGGCCAGCATCAGCCACCAGGGCGCTGCGCGCAGCAGGCCTTCCAGGTTGACGATGGCCCATAGCAGGGTGTCGGAGATGTGCCGGAACACATCGCCATAGTTGGTGACCAGTGCGTCCACCCAACCGTTGACCCAGTCGGCGATGGAAAAGGTAAAACTCTCAGGAAACATATCGTGCTCTCGATCCAGTGGGTTGTGACCAGCCGCCCGGCCACCCTTGAGGGTAGCCGTGCACACTTGACCTACAAGGCCGCGTCGATTTTCTTGGCTGCGTCTTCGCTCACCCAGGCGTGCCAGACTTCAGGATGTTCCTTGAGGAATATTTTCGCCAGTTTCGGCGACTCGATCCGCTCCTTGGCCATGCGGCCCAGGTTCTGGTTCAGCAGGTCGATGGGCAGGTTGACCTTTTCCAGCACGGCCACCAGCTCCGGGGCTTGTTCGTGGAAAGTCTTGGAGAGGCCGACCTTGATGCTCACGGTTTTGTCCACGCCGGGCTTCTCTTCCAACTTGACCAGATCGACCTGGCCCATCAGCGGTGTCGGTGACCAGTAGTAGAACAGGATCGGCTCGCCGCGCTTGTAGCTCGACAGTACCGCCGCATCCAGCGCCGGGCCGGTGCCCGGGCGGAAGTTGGTGTAGGTGCTTTCCAGGCCGTAGCTCTTGAGCATTTCGCTGTTGTCCAGCTCGCAGGTCCAGCCGGCCGGGCAGTTGTAGAAACGGCCCTTGGACGGCTCTTCCTGGTCCTTGAACACCGAGGCGTACTTGGCCAGGTCGGCGATGTTTTTCAGGTCCGGCGCCTTGGCTTCCAGCTTGCGCTTGGCGTCGCCTTCGATCACATAGCGCGGCACGTACCAGCCTTCGACCGCGCCGACCACAGGAGCCCCGACGCCGACGACTTTGCCGGCCTTCTCGGCTTTGTTCCAGACCTCGCTGCGGCCTACCCACTCCTCGGCGAACACTTGGATGTCGTTGCTGCCCAGGGCGTTTTCCATGGTGATGGAATTGCCCGGCAAGCTGTCGGTTTTGCAGTCGTAGCCTTTTTCCAGCACGGTTTGCAGGATGTCGGTGAGCAACATGCCGCTTTCCCAATTCAGGCCGGCGAATTTCACCGGTTTACCCGACTCGCACCAACCGGCCGCCTGGGCGCCGGCACTTGCCAGCACGCCAGCCGCGAACAAAGTAGCCAGCAAGGTCTTATTCATAGTCATTGTTGTGACGCTCCCAATCTTGAAATGGATTACGGCAGTCAGTAGGCGTCCTGCCCTGTCCACGTCCCATCAGGCTTGTGCAGCCAGCTCGTTTGTTATGGGTGAAGCGCCCTGCTCTTTTGGCAGGATCAGGTGATCGGGTACCGTGCCGTGCCATTTTTTCGCACACACGTAATACAGGGCCGCCGGCAGTACCAGGCCGATGATCCAGGAGATATCCACATCACCCAGCGCGGCCACCAGGGGGCCGGTGTAGAACTTGGTGGAGATGAACGGCAACTGCACCAGCACGCCGAACACATAAACGCTGATGCCCAGCAGGTTCCAGCGGCCGTAACGACCGTTCGGGTCGGCCAGCGCCGGCACGTCGTAACGCTCGCGGGTGATGCAGTAGTAATCCACCAGGTTGATCGCGCTCCAGGGCGTAAAGAACGCCAGCAGGAACAGGATGAATGACTTGAACGCACCTAGGAACGAGTGCTGGCCGAGCAAGGCGATCAGGGTTGCCGTACCGACAATGGCGAGTACGAACACCAGGCGTTGCAGACGTGTGACCTCCAGGCGACCACGGAAACCGCTGACGATCGTCGCAATGCACATGAAGCTGCCGTAGGAATTGAGCGTGGAGATGGTGACCTTGCCGAACGCGATGCTGAAATACAGCAACGCAGCGGTGGCCCCCGTGCCGCTCAAGCCAACGATGTACGCCACCTCGTGGCCGGCAAACTGCCCGTTGGACATGGCCGCGGCAAACACGCCGAGGACCATCGCCACTTGGGCACCGATAACCGAACCTGCGCCAGCAGCGAGAAAGGTTTTCACCGATGACGTACTGCTCGGCAGGTAACGCGAATAATCGGCCACATAGGGGCCGAAAGCGATCTGCCAGGAGGCCGCGAGTGATACGGCCAACAGGAAGCTGCTCCAGCTGAAGTGACGGATCTGCAGGAGCGCGCCGACGTCGGTCTGACTCATCAGGCGGCTGAACAGGTACACAAAGGCAATCACGCCAATGACGCTCGCGACACGGCCGATGAAGTGGATCACCCGGTAACCCAGCACCGTGACCAGCACAATGACACTGGCGAAAATCAGGATGCCGACGCTGTCGCTGACCCCGAACAACTGGCCCAGCGCCTGGCCCGACAGCACGGTGCCAGTGGCGGTGAAGCCCAGGTACATCAAGCACACCAGTACGATCGGAATGGCCGCACCATACACGCCGAACTGCACCCGGCTGGAAATCATCTGCGGCAGGCCAAGCTTGGGCCCTTGCGCCGCATGCAGCGCCATGACGCCACCGCCGATCAATTGACCGATGAGCAAGCCGATCAACGACCAGAACACATCACCGCCCAGCACCACGGCCAACGCCCCGGTGACAATCGCAGTGATCTGCAGGTTGGCACCCATCCACAGGGTGAATTGGCTGAATAGACGACCATGTCTTTCCGCTTCCGGGATGTAGTCGATCGAACGTTTCTCGATCAACGGGGTGGTGTCGTTTGCAGCCATGTTGTTCAACCTCTGATGGATTGTTTTGTATGCATCTTGCTCTTCTGTGGGAGCTGGCTTGCCTGCTCCCACAGGTGCTGCGCCGGCCGTTACTTGATCATCGGCAGGTTCAGGCCTTGTTCCTTGGCGCAGTCGATAGCGATCTGGTAACCCGCATCCGCATGGCGCATTACCCCGGTCGCCGGGTCGTTGTGCAGCACCCGCGCAATCCGCTCGGCCGCTTCGTCAGTACCGTCACAGACAATCACCATCCCTGAGTGCTGGGAGAAGCCCATGCCCACGCCGCCGCCATGGTGCAGCGAGACCCAGGTGGCGCCGCTCGCGGTGTTAAGCAAGGCGTTGAGCAGTGGCCAGTCGGACACAGCGTCGGAGCCGTCCTGCATGGCTTCGGTTTCGCGGTTCGGGCTGGCGACCGAGCCGGAGTCCAGGTGATCACGGCCGATCACGACCGGCGCGGACAGCTCGCCGCTGCGCACCATTTCGTTGAACGCCAGGCCCAACTTGGCACGCTGGCCCAGGCCGACCCAGCAGATACGTGCCGGCAGGCCCTGGAAGCTGATGCGCTCGCGGGCCATGTCCAGCCAGTTGTGCAGGTGGGCATCGTCCGGGATCAGTTCTTTGACTTTGGCGTCGGTCTTGTAGATGTCTTGCGGGTCGCCGGACAGCGCCGCCCAACGGAACGGGCCGATGCCACGGCAGAACAGTGGGCGGATGTAAGCCGGTACGAAACCTGGGAAGTCGAACGCGTTTTCCACGCCCTCTTCCTGGGCCATCTGGCGGATGTTGTTGCCGTAGTCGAAGGTCGGGATGCCTTGCTTCTGGAATTCGAGCATGGCTTTGACGTGGACGGCCATCGACTGCTTGGCGGCCTTGATCACGGCGGCCGGCTCGGTCTTGGCGCGAGCGCGGTATTCGTCCCAGGTCCAGCCGGCCGGCAGGTAGCCGTTGAGTGGGTCGTGGGCGCTGGTCTGGTCGGTGACCATGTCCGGGCGCACGCCACGCTTGACCAGTTCCGGCAGGATCTCTGCGGCGTTGCCCAGCAGGGCGATGGAGATGGCCTTGCCTTCCTTGGTGTACTTGGCGATACGGGCCAGGGCGTCGTCGAGGTCGGTGGCCTGCTCGTCGACGTAGCGGCTGTTCAGGCGGAAGTCGATGCTGACTTGCTGGCACTCGATGTTCAGCGAGCAGGCGCCGGCCAGGGTCGCGGCCAATGGCTGCGCGCCGCCCATGCCGCCGAGGCCGGCGGTGAGCACCCAACGACCGGTCAGGTCGCTGTTGTAATGTTGGCGGCCGGCTTCCACGAAGGTTTCGTAGGTGCCTTGAACGATGCCCTGGCTGCCGATGTAAATCCAGCTGCCGGCGGTCATCTGGCCGTACATGGCCAGGCCCTTGGCATCCAGTTCGTTGAAATGCTCCCAACTGGCCCAGTGCGGTACCAGATTGGAGTTGGCAATCAGCACGCGCGGGGCGTTGCTGTGGGTCTTGAACACGCCGACTGGCTTACCGGATTGCACCAGCAGGGTTTCGTCGTCGTTCAGATTGGTGAGGCTCTCGACGATCTGGTCGTAGCACTCCCAGTTGCGCGCCGCACGGCCGATACCGCCGTACACCACCAATTCTTTGGGATTCTCGGCCACTTGCGGGTCGAGGTTGTTCATCAGCATGCGCAGCGGCGCTTCGGTCAGCCAGCTTTTGGCGGTGAGCTTGTTACCGCGGGCGGCGCGGATTTCGACGTCACGGTATTTTGTAGGCTTGGTCACAGCTAGGACTCCTCGGCGATCGATGCGCGAACATGGATGGTGCGAAGTCTTACGCACACATCTTTACTTGTATGTACAAGCATATGCAATCGAGCGGCCAACTTTAGCCGGGAGGGGTTGGGATTTTTTTGCACGGGGCGTACGAGCCTTGTAAATCAAGGCTTCAACGCTTGATGAAATTTCTTACGGAGGTTTTTTGCAGCAAGGGGAATTTGTCACGGCAGCGAAGCTTTGCATCACGCTGGGGCGTTCGGTAACAAATGGGTGCGCGGGTTGGAAACAGATTTTGTGAACAATGCAAAAACAAATGTGGGAGCTGGCTTGCCTGCGATAGCAGTGTGTCAGTCAGCACATCCTAGGCTGATACACCGCTATCGCAGGCAAGCCAGCTCCCACAGTTTTTAACCGAGTGCGGTCAGTTCGATGATGCAGCAGCGGCCTGTGACCGATATTTCCAGCAGTTCAGTGTTACCGTCCACTTGCAGGCAATCGTGGTGGCCGAGCTTTTCACCCAGCACCTTCACCTCGTCCGCCACGCTGAACACCAGCACCGTCTGCGCGGTACTGAAAAACTGCTGCACGCCATCCACCCACTGCAGCCGTGCGTGGTAACGCTGTGGCGAGTAGATCAGGTTGAAGTCGCGAATCGGCCCGGTGATCAAACGGCATGACACCTGGCTTTCGCCCTTGAACGCGAACGGCTGCAACGGCAACAACCCGCGCTGCTCCTCACCGTCTACGGTCAGCACCATGCCGGCGCCTTTGATCACCGTAATCACGCGCTGGTAACCGGCGAAGGTGGAAAACCCACCCGACTCGGCGATATCGGCAATCGACAAACGCCAGCCAAATCCATCCAGGCCGGTGCCGGCGTCGCGACTGATTTCTTCGGTACTGCCGCCGCCGTTCTTCCACGGCATGCGCACGTAGTCGGCGGCGCGCCAGACGTTGATCTCACTCATTTACTGAAGCGTCCTTCGAGGCTGTGACGGGAGCCGGGGTGGATCAACCGCGCCGCAGTCACCGGCTGACGACCCGACCAGGTGCGTCGGCGAATCAACAGGCACGGCTCGCTCGGCTCGATCTGCAACAACTTGCACTCGGCGGCATCGGCGAGAATCGCCTCAACCACATGCTCACCCTCAGTCAACGGAGCGACCTGGTTCAAATAGGCATACGGGGTTTGCTGGGTGAAGTCCTGCTGTAGGTATAGCGGCGCGACCAGGGCGTTGACGAAACGGTCTTCGATTTGCACGGGAATGTCGTTCTCGTAATGCACGATCAACGAGTGGAACACCCGCCCGCCTTCGCGCATTTCCAAGGCGACGGCGCGCTCGGAACCAGCAGCTTCTTCGCCCAGGGTGATGACCTGGCAAGTGTGCCGATGCCCGCGGGAAGCGATTTCATCGGCGATGTTGTGCACTTCAAACAGCGCCGACTGGCTCTTGGGCTCGGCCACGAAGGTACCCACGCCTTGCATACGCACCAACAAGCCTTCGGCGGTCAGCTCGCGCAGGGCGCGGTTGATAGTCATGCGGCTGAAGCCCAACTCGCTGACCAGCTCGCTTTCCGACGGCACGCGGTAATGGGGCGGCCAGTTGCCGTTGAGGATCTGCTGGCTGATCATCTGTTTGACGCGGGCATACAAGGGCGCCGGACTTTCGTCCATGTGGGCAGCCAGCGAAGAGTTGGCGGGCGGAGTCGGCACAGGGAATCCTTGCAGGGGAAAAAGATGCATAGATTGCCGGAGTTTACCGAGCAGGCAAACGTCTGTATATGTATATACAAATAAACACACGACCGGGGTGCCTTGATCATGTCCGCTTTCTTTGCCGAACGCGCACTGCTGCCTAATGGATGGGCCAACGATGTACGTCTTGAAGTCAGCACCGATGGCCTGCTGACAAAGGTTGAGCCCAATGCCAGTGCAGAAGGCGCGGAACGGCTCAGGGGCCCAGTGTTGGCGGGCATGCCGAACCTGCATTCCCATGCCTTCCAGCGCGCCATGGCGGGCTTGGCCGAAGTGGCCGGCAACCCCAATGACAGTTTCTGGACCTGGCGCGACTTGATGTACCGCATGGTCGGCAAGATCAACCCCGAGCAGTTGCAGGTCATCGCCCGCCAGCTGTATATCGAAATGCTCAAGGCCGGCTACACCTCGGTGGCCGAGTTCCATTACGTGCACCACGATCTCAGCGGCCAGCCCTATGCCGACCGTACGGAACTGTCCCGCCAGATCAGCCAGGCGGCCGCCAGCAGCGGGATCGGCCTGACCTTGCTGCCGGTGCTCTACACCCACGCGGGCTTTGGTGGCCAAGCGCCGAATGAAGGCCAGCGACGTTTTATCAATAGCACTGAAAACTACCTGGACCTGCAAGCACGCCTGCAGCCCATTCTGGCGGCACAACCGGCGCAGCAACTGGGCCTGTGCTTCCACTCCCTGCGCGCCGTAACCCCCGAACAAATCCATACCGTGCTGGGCGCCAGTGACAAAAACTGCCCGGTGCATATCCACATCGCCGAACAGCAAAAAGAAGTCGACGACTGCCTGGCCTGGAGCGGTAAGCGCCCGTTGCAGTGGCTGTATGACAATGTCCAGGTGGATGATCGCTGGTGCCTGGTGCATGCCACCCATGCCGATGCCGACGAAGTCACCCGCATGGCCAACAGCCGAGCGATTGCCGGTTTGTGCCTGACCACAGAGGCCAACCTGGGCGATGGGATTTTTCCGGCGGTGGACTTCCTCGCTCAGGGCGGCCGCATGGGCATCGGTTCCGACAGCCATGTGTCACTGAGCGTGGTGGAAGAATTGCGTTGGCTGGAATACGGCCAGCGCCTGCGCGATCAACGGCGTAATCGGTTGTATCGCAGTGACCAACCGATGGTGGGTCGCACGCTGTTCGATGCTGCGCTGGACGGTGGCGCACAAGCGCTGGGCCAGCCGATTGGTCGACTGCAAGTGGGCCAGCGTGCGGACTGGATAGTGCTGGACGGTAGCGACCCGTACTTGGCGACGGCCAGTGAGGATGGAATTCTCAACCGCTGGCTATTTGCCGGTGGTGATCGGCAAGTACGCGATGTACTGGTCAATGGCAAATGGGTGGTGCGAGATGGGCATCATGCTGGCGAAGAAGACAGCAGCCGGGCATTCACCCAGGTCCTGAAGGACTTGCTGAACTGACGACCAACCCATAACAACTGTGGGAGCTGGCTTGCCTGCGATACAGACACCTCGGTACTTCAGTTACACCGGGTTGATGCTATCGCAGGCAAGCCAGCTCCCACATTTGATGGGGGGGCTGCAAATTACTGAGACGTCTTCGCCATCTGCTTATCCGACGTACGCCAGATCAACCGCGTGGTGTCATAGCCTTGCTGTCGCGCCCTGCTCAGCAGGTCTTCGCGGGTATCGGCACTCACCGTCGGCGTGCGCGACAGGATCCACATATAACGACGGCTCGGGCTACCGACGATGGCGGTCTTGTAGTCATCGCTGACATACAGCACCCAGTAGTCGCCCTTGGCAACGCCCGGCAACAGTGATGTAAACCAGTTATTGAATTCCACCCACAGCTTGTCGGTCTTGCCTGGTACCTGCGGCGTAGCCGTGCCTTTGGCCTCTTGCCACTTCCACTCAGGCGTCAGGCAGCGGTTGAAAACCGACATGTCACCATCAGGCAGCAAGGTATAGCGGGCTTCGGATTGCGCACAGTTGCGCTGGAAGTACATCGGCAACCGGGCCAACTCATACCAAGTGCCCTGGTAACGCTTGAGGTTGACGTTGCTCGCAGTCTTGGGTTGCAGATCATCGCCAGAATGGCTGGCGCAGCCCGCCAAAAACAGGCTGGCGCAAAGGAACAAAACAAAACGCATCATTCTTCTTCTCCCGCAGGCTCGCGCCCCGGTTTACTTCAGGCCTTGCCCGGAAAACATCAGAACTTTGTCACCGGCGTACTGCACGCTGATAAAGCTGCTTTTATCGCCCCAGGTGCAGCTGGACATGCCCAGTGCGCCGGAACAATCGGTTGGCTTGCCCAGCAACGACTCCACCTCGGCTTTGGCCATGCCGGCTGAGAGCTTTTGGTAGTTTTCTTGGGTGACCTTGCTGCAAGCGGCTAAGAGCACGCAAAAAGCCAGCAGGGCGAGACGGCGTATAGACATGGAAAAGCTCCTGGAGAGACAAAGCAGCTGGGGTATCTGCCAGAAGCTTAGAAGGGAAAAGGGGTGTCTGGTTCCCGACGAGCGAAAACAAAAAAGCCCCGAAAACGCTGAAACGTTTCGGGGCTTCTTTAACGGTGATCCATCTCACAATACAGCGGCTCACCGCTCGTTACGGCTTACTTCTTGTGATAGGCCGTCACGCGCTCAACTTCTTCCTTCGAACCCAGGAACACCGCCACACGCTGGTGCAGGCCTTCAGGCTGAATGTCGAGGATGCGCTGGTGGCCGTCGGTAGACGCACCGCCTGCCTGTTCAACCAGGAACGACATCGGGTTGGCTTCGTACATCAGGCGCAGTTTGCCCGGCTTGGACGGCTCGCGGCTGTCGCGCGGATACATGAACAGGCCACCACGGGTCAGGATGCGGTGTACGTCGGCAACCATCGCGGCCACCCAGCGCATGTTGAAGTTCTTCTTCAGCGGGCCTTCTTCGCCTTCCATCAGCTCGTTGACGTAGCGCTTCACCGGTTCTTCCCAGTGGCGCTGGTTGGACATGTTGATGGCAAATTCCTGGGTAGAGGCAGGAATCGAAATGTCTTCGTGGGTCAGCACGAAGCTGCCCATTTCACGGTCCAGGGTGAAGCCTTTGACGCCGTCGCCCAGGGTCAGCACCAGCATGGTCTGTGGGCCGTAGATCGCATAGCCGGCAGCAACCTGCTCGGTGCCTGGTTGCAGGAAGGCCTTTTCGTTCAGGGCTTCGTTCTGGCTCAGGTATTCGTTGGGGCAACGCAGTACCGAGAAGATGGTGCCGACCGGTGCGTTGATGTCGATGTTGGACGAACCGTCCAGTGGGTCGAATACCAGCAGGTATGCGCCTTTCGGGTATTTGCCTGGGATCTGGTAGGCATTGTCCATTTCTTCGGACGCCATGCCGGCCAGGTGGCCGCCCCATTCGTTGGCTTCGAGCAGGATTTCGTTGGACAGAACGTCCAGTTTCTTCTGCACTTCGCCCTGCACGTTTTCAGTGCCCATGCTGCCCAGGACACCGCCCAGTGCGCCTTTGGAAACGGCGTGGCTGATTTCCTTGCAAGCACGCGCCACCACTTCGATAAGGAAGCGCAGATCGGCAGGCGTGTTGTTGCTGCGGGTCTGCTCGATCAAATAGCGACTCAAGGTAACGCGGGACATGGACGGCTCCGGAGAATGGGGGGCTAAAAACCCGCGCAGTTTAGCGCGAGTCGGGGCTGATTTCCTCTAATCAGAGGATTTAACGCCAATAGAGTTCACGACCAGGCTTGATGTGGGAGGGGGCTTACCCCCGATTGCGGTCATTCAGTCAATGCATGAGTGACTGATCAACCGCTATCGGGGCAAGCCCCCTCCCACATTTTTAAACGCGGCGGTCAGTCGAGGGCTTTCCAGATCTCTGTGGCGTATTCGCGGATGGTGCGGTCCGAGCTGAACCAGCCCATGCGCGCTGTGTTGAGCACGGCCGAGCGCCACCAGGCCTTGGAGTCGTGCCAATGCGCCTCGACCCGCGCCTGGGCGTCCCAGTAGGCGTCAAAGTCGGCACACACCAGGAAGCGGTCGTAGTCGATCAGCCCATCGATCAGGCCCACATAGCGGCCCGGGTCATCCGGCGAAAATACCCCGCCACGGATCGCTTGCAGCACGTCGTTCAAGCGATGGGACGCGGCGATGTCCGGCCCGGCGCTGAACTCGCCGGCGTGCTTGCGGGCTTCTACCTGCTGGGCGCTGAGGCCAAAGATAAACATGTGCTCGGCGCCGACCCGCTCGTGCATCTCCACGTTGGCGCCGTCCATGGTGCCGATGGTCAGCGCACCGTTGAGGCCGAACTTCATGTTGCTGGTACCCGACGCCTCAAAGCCGGCCGTGGAAATCTGCTCCGACAAATCCGCTGCCGGAATGATGCTTTCCGCCAGGCTGACATTGTAGTTGGGCAGGAACACCACCTTGAGCAAACCGCGCACGGTCGGGTCATTGTTGACGGTGCGGGCGATGTCGTTGGTCAGCTTGATGATCAGCTTGGCCTGGTGATAACTGGCCGCTGCCTTACCGGCGAAGATCTTCACCCGCGGCACCCAATCGATGCCCGGCTCGGCACGGATCGCCTGGTACAGCGCCACGGTGTGCAGCAGGTTGAGCAGTTGGCGCTTGTATTCATGGATGCGCTTGACCTGCACGTCGAACATCGCCGCCGGGTTGATCGCAATGCCCAGGCGCTCATGGATGATCTGCGCCAGTGCGCGCTTGCTGTGCAGGCGCTGTTCAGCGAACGCTTTGCGGAAGGCCGGTTTCTCGGCAAAGGGTTCCAACTCGATAAGACGCTGCTCGGGCTGGTCCAGAATATCCGGGCCCAGGGCTTCCACCAGCATATCGGTCAACTTGGGGTTGGCCTGGTACAACCAGCGACGGAAGGTAATGCCGTTGGTTTTGTTGTTGATGCGCTCGGGGTAGAGCTTGTGCAGTTCAGAGAACACCGTGCTGCGCATTAGCTGGGTATGCAAACCGGACACGCCGTTGACGCTATGGGAGCCCAGGAATGCCAGGTTGCCCATGCGCACGCGGCGGCCGTTGTCTTCTTCGATCAGCGACACAGCGCGCAAGACATCAAAGTCGTGGATGCCTTTGGCACGCAGCGAGTCGATGTGCTGGGCGTTGATCAGGTAGATGATCTGCATGTGCCGCGGCAGCATGCGCTCCATCAAACCGACAGGCCAGGTTTCCAGGGCCTCGGGCAGCAAGGTGTGGTTGGTGTACGAAAGGGTCTCGACGGTGACATCCCACGCGGCTTCCCACGGTACATCGTGCAGGTCGACCAGTTGGCGCATCAACTCGGCCACGGCGATGGACGGGTGGGTGTCGTTGAGCTGGATGGCGGCGTGCTCGCCCAGGCTGAGCACCGAACCGTGCATGTTCTTGTGGCGGCGCAGCAAATCCTGCAGGGACGCGGAGACGAAGAAATATTCCTGGCGCAGGCGCAGTTCCTGCCCTGCTTCGGTGCTGTCGGCCGGGTAAAGCACTCGGGAGATGCTTTCGGCACGGGCCACTTCGGCGACGGCGCCCAAATGGTCACCGGCGTTGAAGCGCTCCAAGTGCAGGTCTTCTACAGCCCGCGCACGCCAGAGGCGCAGGGTGTTGACGCTGGCGCCGCGCCAACCGACGACAGGCGTGTCATAGGCAACAGCACGTACGGTTTCGCTGGGTGACCACACCTGGATCATCTTGCCGGAGGCGTCCGCGACAGTTTCGACGCTGCCGCCAAAGCCGATCGGGTAAATCACTTCGGCGCGCTCGAATTCCCAAGGGTTACCGAAATCCAGCCAGCGTTCGGTCTGTTCCTGCTGCCAGCCGTCAACAATGGCCTGGCGAAACAAGCCGTGCTCATAACGGATGCCATAACCGTGACCGGCAATCCCCAAGGTCGACATGCTTTCCATAAAGCACGCCGCCAACCGACCAAGGCCACCGTTGCCGAGCGCCGCGTCGGGCTCCAGCAGGCGGATGCGCTCCAGATCCACGCCCAGCTCCGACAGCGCTTCGCGAGCGATCTCCAGCACACCCAGGTTGCTCAGGCTGTCGTAGAGCAACCGGCCAATGAGAAATTCCAGAGAGAGGTAATAAACGCGCTTCTGGCCTTTGCGATAAATACGCCGCGTGTGGTCCATCCAGTGATCGACCATCTGGTCGCGGGCGGCCAGGGCAATGGCTTCGAACCAGTCATGGTCGAAGGCGTGATCCGGGTCCTTGCCCACCGCGTAGGTGAGTTTGGTCAAGACAGCATCGCGGAATGCGGCTACCTCTGCTTCTCGTGCAAGCGGTTCCTGAGACATCGGTGCGACCTCGGGCGAGATTGAAGGAGTTGCTAGAGCCTAGTCGGTCTGACAGACGGTAGACGTGCTGGTTCGGCAGTTTTTTAACTCATTGGCCATGGGCTGAATTTGATGCAGGGGTCGTGCCCGATCAGACCGTGGCTAAACCTTTGAGCTGAAAGCTGCAAAATATTGTTCAAAAAACCACCAATCCCGGTATGATCGCGCGCCCGGATAACGCCCCACCTTGGAACCTTGATGAAGCCTCAACTGATCGCCGCCGCGGAACTCGACCGTCTAGAGACCTGGCAGAAATATTCCGCCCATATGTGCGGCGGCTGCGTGTCCAGCTGCTGCACGCTGCCGGTGGAGGTGAAGATCAAGGACCTGATCCGCATTGGCATCGTCGATGAGTTCGAGCGCGGCGATCCGCCGAAGAACATCGCCAAGCGTTTGCAGAAAGAAGGCATCGTCGAGCGGTACAACAACAAGTCCGAAATTTTTACCCTGCAGCGCATGAGCAACAACGACTGCCTGTACCTGGATCGTAAGACGCGCTTTTGCACTATTTATGACAAGCGCCCGGATACGTGCCGTAACCACCCGAAAATCGGGCCGCGGCCGGGGTATTGCGCGTATAAGCCCAAGGAAGTGGTGCGCGAAACTAACTTCAAGACCCTCGACAAGTTCTGATCAGCGTTGCGGGGCTCTTGAGGGCCCCATCGCAGGCAAGCCAGCTCCCACATTTGAACGTGTTCACAAATCAAACTGTGGGAGCTGGCTTGCCTGCGATGAGGCCAGTAAAGACAACCCACATTCTGCAGGCATAAAAAAACGCCCCCGGCCTTTCGACCGGGGGCGTTTTTCATTCAGCCTGAGTTAACTCAGTTCTTGGCTTTCTTGGCAGCGCGGGTACGCTCGCCTTCGTCCAGGATCTTCTTACGCAGGCGGATCGACTTAGGCGTGACTTCGCACAGCTCGTCGTCCTGGATGAATTCCAGGGCCTGTTCCAGGGTGAAGCGAACAGGTGGAACCAGAGCGATGGTTTCGTCTTTGCCCGAAGCACGCATGTTGTCGAGCTTCTTGCCTTTGGTTGGGTTCACGCCCATGTCGTTGTCGCGGCTGTTCAGACCAACGATCTGACCGTTGTAGATCTCTTGACCGTGTTCAACGAACAGCTTGCCACGCGCCTGGAGGGTTTCCAGGGAGTAGGTCAGCGCCTTGCCGGTTTCTACCGATACCAGAACACCGTTCTGACGGCCGGACATGTCGCCGGACTTCATGGTGTCGTAGCGATCGAAGATCGAGGTCAGGATGCCAGCACCGTTGGTCAGGGTCAGGAACTGGTTACGGAAACCGATCAGACCACGAGCAGGGATGTTGTATTCCAGACGCACACGGCCTTTGCCATCCGGCACCATGTTGGTCAGGTCGCCCTTACGCAGGCCCATCTCTTCCATGACCTTGCCCTGGGATTCTTCAGGGGTGTCGATGGTGACGTTTTCGAACGGTTCCTGCTTCACGCCGTCAACTTGACGGATGATCACTTCCGGACGACCAACACCCATTTCGAAGCCTTCGCGACGCATGGTTTCGATCAGTACCGAGAGGTGCAGCTCACCACGGCCGGAGACCTTGAACTTGTCAGCCGAGTCGCCTTCTTCAACGCGCAGAGCAACGTTGTACAGCAGCTCCTTGTCCAGACGCTCCTTGATGTTACGGGAGGTCACGAACTTGCCTTCTTTACCGCAGAAAGGCGAGTCGTTTACCTGGAAGGTCATGGAAACGGTTGGCTCGTCAACGGTCAGAGGCTTCATCGCCTCGACGTTGTCCGGCTGGCACAGGGTGTCGGAGATGAACAGCGAGTCCATACCGCTCACGCATACGATGTCGCCAGCGAAAGCTTCTTCAACGTCGATGCGGTGCAGGCCGTGGTGACCCATCAGCTTCAGGATACGACCGTTGCGCTTCTTGCCGTCGGCGCCGATAGCGACAACCGGGGTGTTCGGCTTGACGCTACCACGAGCGATACGGCCAACGCCGATAACACCCAGGAAGCTGTTGTAGTCCAGTGCCGAGATTTGCATCTGGAACGGGCCTTCACGGTCGACTTTCGGTGCTGGTACGTTGTCGACGATCGACTGGTACAGCGGAGTCATGTCTTCAGCCATGTCGGTGTGGTCAAGACCAGCAATACCGTTCAGGGCCGAGGCGTAGATGACCTGGAAGTCCAGCTGTTCTTCGGTGGCACCCAGGTTATCGAACAGATCGAAGATCTGGTCCAGAACCCAGTCCGGACGCGCGCCTGGACGGTCAACCTTGTTGATGCACACGATCGGACGCAGGCCGGCTTCGAAAGCCTTCTTGGTCACGAAACGGGTTTGCGGCATAGGGCCGTCTTGAGCGTCAACCAGCAGCAGAACGGAGTCAACCATCGACATTACGCGTTCTACTTCGCCGCCGAAGTCGGCGTGGCCCGGGGTATCCACGATGTTGATGTGGTAGCCGTTCCAGTTGATAGCGGTGTTTTTTGCCAGGATGGTAATACCGCGCTCTTTTTCCTGGTCGTTGGAGTCCATCACGCGCTCGTCGTTGAGCTCGTTGCGCTCCAGGGTGCCGGATTGACGCAGGAGTTTGTCTACCAGGGTGGTTTTACCATGGTCAACGTGAGCAATGATGGCGATGTTACGTAGATTTTCGATCACTTGTGTATCTCGATCAGAGGATTCGGTGTGCTGACAGGTCGTGGCAGCGATTAACAGTAGAGTCAGGCCTTGCCGTTACAGCTTGACGGCAGAGTCGGGGGGCCGGTGACGCAGGCCACAGGCAAACAGCCCCGGGCTCTTAGCTCGGTCGATAAACGCGCACATTGGCATGCCCCTCACTGAGCAAATGGTGGGCATGCAGGCGACTCATCACGCCTTTGTCGCAATACAACAGGTACTGACGGCTGTTATCCAGTTCCTTGAAACGCGCGTTCAGTGCGTAGAACGGCAGCGTTTGCACGTCGATGCCAGCGATTTCCAGCGGCTCGTCTTCGGCGGCATCCGGATGACGGATGTCGACGACGATCTGGCCGGCCAGGGCTTCGCTGACTTCTTCGATCTGCACATCCTGGCCCAATTCGTCGATCACTCGATCGATTGGCACCAGCTTGGCGTTCTCGAGCGCACGCTCCAGAATCGCCATGTCGAATTCTTTTTCTTCATGCTCCACGCGGTGACGCTTGGCGTGGGTCTTGGGGTTCACCGAAATGACCCCGCAGTATTCAGGCATATGCTTGGCAAAGTCGGCGGTGCCGATTTGCTCTGCCAGGTCGATGATGTCCTGCTTATGGCTGGCGATCAGCGGGCGTAGCACCAGCTTCTCGGTCACGCAGTCAATGATCGACAGGTTAGGCAGCGTCTGGCTGGAAACCTGGGAAATCGCTTCGCCGGTCACCAGGGCGTCGATCTGCAATTGATCGGCGATTCGGGACGCAGCGCGCAACATCATACGCTTCAATACTACGCCCATATGACTGTTATCGACTTTGCCGAGAATTTCGCCCAGCACTTCCTCGAACGGTACGCTTACAAATAGCACGCGTTGGGAGCTGCCGTATTTCTTCCAGATAAAGTGCGCGACTTCCATCACGCCCAATTCATGTGCACGCCCGCCCAGGTTGAAGAAGCAGAAGTGGCTCATCAGGCCGCGACGCATGATCTGGTAAGCCGCCACCGTGGAATCGAAACCGCCGGACATCAATACCAGGGTCTGTTCCAGGGCACCCAGCGGGTAGCCGCCGATGCTGTTGTGCTGGCTGTGGATCACGAACAACCGTTGGTCGCGAATTTCCATGCGCACTTCAATTTGTGGCGCTTTGAGGGAAATTCCAGCGGCGCCGCACTCACGACGCAGCTTGCTGCCGACGTATTTCTCGACATCCATGGAGCTGAACGGGTGCTTGCCAGCACGCTTGCAACGCACCGAAAAAATCTTGCCTTCAAGCGCACTGCCGTAGTGCTGCTTGCACTTTTCGGTGATGTCGTCGAAGTCGCCCAGAGGGTACTCATCCACCTGCAGGAAATGCGCGATGCCCGGCATGCAGCTCAGGCGCTCGGTCATGTCCTTCAAGGCTTTGGCGTCGGTAATGCGGGTTTCCAGCTCGAGGTTGTCCCACACGCCGTTCACCACCACAGCCGGGTCCAGGTCACGGAGCACGGCACGGATGTTCTTGGCCAACTGACGGATGAAACGCGTCCGTACCGGTCGGCTTTTGATGGTGATCTCGGGGAAGACTTTAACGATTAATTTCATGGAAACAGCGCGCGCCGGGCCTGCTGAAAAAGGGGGGCGCGGATTATAGCGGAAATCGCTCAAGGTTTAACCAGTTAATATGCATTGCATACGCAATGCACCAAAACGGGTCATTTACACAAATAAACGCTACATTGCAGTGCGCGATTTATGCCGTTTTTGCCGATTGCACCGTTATAGGGGCTATTTTGAGGCAAAACGGCCATGTTGGCGCACTGGCATGCAATTTGCTCTCTTGTGAGGCAGGTTGCCTTGGCGGAGTATCCGCGCCGGCATCACCCAAATTCTAAGGGCTAACTCCACTACCCAAGCCCGAAGCCACCCGGAGGACACCATGTCGAAGTCGGTTCAACTCATCAAAGATCATGACGTTAAATGGATTGATCTGCGCTTCACGGACACAAAAGGCACTCAGCACCACGTGACCATGCCGGCTCGCGATGCGCTGGAAGATGACTTCTTCGAAGTCGGCAAGATGTTCGACGGTTCCTCCATCGCCGGCTGGAAAGGCATCGAAGCCTCCGACATGATCCTGCTGCCAGACGACAGCACCGCCGTACTCGACCCGTTCACCGAAGAGCCGACCCTGATCCTGGTGTGCGACATCATCGAACCTTCGACCATGCAAGGCTATGACCGCGACCCACGCGCCATCGCCCACCGTGCCGAGGAATACCTGAAGTCCACCGGTATCGGCGACACCGCATTCTTCGGCCCTGAGCCAGAGTTCTTCATCTTCGACTCGGTGAAGTTCAAGTCCGACATCTCCGGCTCCATGTTCAAGATTTTCTCCGAGCAAGGCTCGTGGATGTCCGACCAGGACGTGGAAGGCGGCAACAAAGGCCACCGTCCAGGCGTGAAAGGCGGCTACTTCCCAGTACCACCGTTCGACTTCGACCATGAAATCCGTACCTCCATGTGCAACGCACTGGAAGAAATGGGCCAGACCGTTGAAGTTCACCACCACGAAGTGGCGACTGCCGGCCAGAACGAAATCGGCGTGAAATTCAACACGCTGGTGAAGAAGGCTGACGAAGTTCAAACCCTGAAATACTGCGTGCACAACGTTGCCGATGCCTACGGCCGCACCGCTACCTTCATGCCTAAGCCGCTGTACGGCGATAACGGCTCGGGCATGCACGTTCACGTATCGATTTCCAAAGACGGCAAGAACACCTTCGCCGGCGAAGGCTATGCCGGCCTGTCCGACACCGCTCTGTACTTCATCGGCGGCATCATCAAGCACGGCAAGGCCCTGAACGGCTTCACCAACCCGTCGACCAACTCCTACAAGCGTCTGGTCCCAGGTTTTGAAGCGCCGGTGATGCTGGCCTACTCGGCACGCAACCGCTCCGCCTCGATCCGTATTCCTTACGTCAACAGCCCTAAAGGCCGCCGTATCGAAGCGCGCTTCCCAGACCCGGCTGCCAACCCTTACCTGGCCTTCGCCGCCCTGATGATGGCCGGCCTGGACGGTATCCAGAACAAGATCCACCCTGGCGACGCCGCCGACAAAAACTTGTACGACCTGCCGCCTGAAGAGGCCAAAGAGATCCCACAAGTGTGCGGCAGCCTGAAAGAAGCCCTGGAAGAGCTGGACAAGGGCCGTGCGTTCCTGACCAAAGGCGGCGTTTTCAGCGACGACTTCATCGACGCTTACATCGCCCTGAAAAGCGAAGAAGAAATCAAAGTACGCACCTTCGTACACCCACTGGAATACGAGCTGTACTACAGCTGCTGATCCGGTAGCGCTGCTTGAGGCAGCGTGATGAGAAAGACCTCCTTCGGGAGGTCTTTTTTTTGCCTGGGCGTTACGCTACGCCAGCTCTGCAAACCCAATCAAAGTGTGGGAGCTGGCTTGACTGCGATAGCGCACTGCCGGCCACCTGCTGTATCACTGACACACCGCCATCGCGGGCAAGCCCGCTCCCACAGGAGATCACCTTTGAGATATCGACTTGTATTTGCCCTGCTGTTCATCAGTGCCAGTGCGAGCGCAGCGCCGCCTACGCTGGAACCCCTGCTCAACAGCATCGCCGAACGCCTGGAGATTGCCGACCAGGTAGCACTGAGCAAGTGGGACAGCCACAAGCCCGTGGAGGACAAGAAGCGCGAGCAAGAGGTGATCGCCAGCGTCACTGCCCAGGCGCCGAGCTACAAGCTGGACCCGGCCGCTGCCGAGCAGTTTTTCGCCGCACAGATCGAAGCCAATAAACTGGTGCAATACACCCACCTGTCCGATTGGCAGTTCCAGGGCAAAGCTCCCGACGACCCGCGCCCGGACTTGGTCCAGCAGATCCGCCCGCAATTGGACGAGCTGCAAAAAAGGCTGCTGCAGCAGCTGGCTGACTTCACGCCCTTGCGCACAGACCCTAAATGCCCCCAATGGCTGGCCGAGGCCGTGCACGAACCGCTGAATGATCCGCTGCGCCAACTGGCGATGATCCGCGCCACCGCCGAGCTCTGCATCTACAAAGGCGAGTGACTGCAAACCCAATTAAAAATGTGTGCAGCTGGCTTGCCTGCGATAGCGGTGTTGAATGCGCCACCGCTATCGCAGGCAAGCCAGCTCCCACGCTGACTACGATTTGCCTTAAATCTTCAGTTGCTGAACAACCTTCACAAAACCGCACTATATTGGTGCGATAGTCTGCACCCTTCTCAATTGCCCAGCCCATTTTGGTTCGAAACTTCCCGTTGAGGCTGGCAGAACGCCACAGTTTCGCGCCTAAACCCCTTATTTCAGGGCATTAGCGCTTCTTTTCGGAGCCTTGGTTTGGTTTTTGCATTTTCCTTGTATCAGCGTGTGCCTCAAGCCCGCGCCTTGCTCCAAAAGAGGTCCCGATGACCATCAGCGATGCACTGCACCGTTTGTTACTCGACAACCTGACCACCGCGACCATCCTGCTCAATGCCGACCTGCGTCTTGAGTACATGAACCCGGCGGCGGAGATGCTCCTGGCGATCAGCGGCCAGCGCAGCCATGGGCAGTTCATCAGCGAATTGTTCACCGAGTCGGCCGAAGCCTTGAGCTCGTTGCGCCAGGCCGTGGAGCAGGCACACCCGTTCACCAAGCGCGAAGCGATGCTCACCGCGCTCACCGGACAAACGTTGACCGTCGACTACGCCGTGACCCCGATCCTGAGCAATGGCGCGACCCTGCTGCTGCTCGAAGTTCACCCCCGCGACCGCCTGCTGCGCATCACCAAGGAGGAAGCGCAGTTGTCCAAGCAGGAAACCAGCAAGATGCTGGTGCGCGGCCTCGCCCACGAGATCAAGAACCCGTTGGGCGGCATTCGCGGCGCGGCACAGTTGTTGTCCCGTGAGCTGCCGGACGAGCACCTCAAGGACTACACCAACGTCATCATCGAAGAAGCCGACCGTCTGCGTAACCTGGTGGACCGCATGCTCGGCTCCAACAAGCTGCCGTCCTTGGCGATGACCAACGTGCATGAGGTGCTGGAGCGGGTCTGCCAATTGGTCGAGGCCGAAAGCCAAGGCTGCATCACCTTGGTGCGCGACTACGACCCAAGTATTCCCGACGTGTTGATCGACCGCGAGCAGATGATCCAGGCGGTGCTCAACATCGTGCGCAACGCCATGCAGGCCATCAGCAGCCAGAATGAGCTACGCCTGGGCCGCATCAGCCTGCGCACCCGCGCCCTGCGCCAGTTCACCATCGGCCATGTGCGCCACCGCCTGGTGACCAAGGTCCAGATCATCGACAACGGCCCCGGCATTCCTGCGGAGCTGCAGGAAACCATCTTCTTTCCCATGGTCAGCGGCCGCCCGGACGGTACCGGGCTGGGCCTGGCCATCACCCAGAACATCATCAGCCAGCATCAGGGCCTGATCGAATGTGAGAGCCACCCTGGCCACACCACGTTCTCGATCTTCCTGCCATTGGAACAAGGAGCCCCCACGACATGAGCCGTAGTGAAACTGTCTGGATCGTCGATGACGACCGTTCTATCCGCTGGGTCCTCGAGAAAGCCTTGCAACAGGAAGGCATGACTACCCAGAGCTTCGACAGCGCCGACGGGGTGATGAGCCGCCTGGCACGCCAGCAGCCGGACGTGATCATTTCCGATATCCGCATGCCTGGCGCCAGTGGCCTGGACTTGCTGGCGCGCATTCGCGAGCAGCACCCGCGCCTGCCGGTGATCATCATGACTGCCCACTCGGACCTGGACAGCGCTGTCGCGTCCTACCAGGGCGGCGCCTTTGAATACCTGCCCAAGCCATTCGATGTGGATGAAGCGGTGGCGCTGGTCAAGCGCGCCAACCAGCACGCCCAGGAACAACAGAACCAGGAAGCGCCGCCGACCCTGACCCGTACCCCGGAAATCATCGGGGAAGCGCCGGCGATGCAGGAAGTGTTTCGCGCCATCGGGCGCTTGAGCCATTCCAACATCACCGTGCTGATCAACGGCGAATCGGGGACCGGTAAAGAGCTGGTGGCCCATGCCCTGCACCGCCACAGCCCACGCGCGGCCTCGCCGTTTATCGCGCTGAACATGGCGGCGATCCCCAAGGACCTGATGGAGTCCGAGTTGTTCGGCCATGAGAAAGGCGCATTCACCGGCGCGGCCAACCTGCGTCGCGGACGCTTTGAACAGGCGGACGGCGGCACGCTGTTCCTCGATGAGATCGGCGACATGCCGGCCGATACCCAGACTCGCTTGCTGCGCGTGCTGGCGGACGGCGAGTTCTACCGTGTGGGCGGGCATACGCCGGTCAAGGTGGATGTGCGCATCATCGCGGCCACCCACCAGAACCTGGAAACACTGGTGCATGCGGGTAAATTCCGTGAGGACTTGTTCCACCGCCTCAACGTGATCCGCATCCACATCCCGCGCATGTCGGACCGTCGCGAAGATATCCCCACCCTCGCCCGCCACTTCCTCAGCCGCGCCGCCCTGGAGCTGGCCGTCGAGCCCAAGCTGCTCAAAAGCGAGACCGAGGAATACCTCAAGAACCTGCCGTGGCCCGGCAACGTGCGCCAGCTGGAGAACACCTGCCGCTGGATCACGGTGATGGCCTCCGGGCGTGAAGTGCACATCAGCGACCTGCCGCCGGAGCTGCTGAGCCTGCCGCAGGACTCGGCTCCCGTGACCAACTGGGAACAGGCGCTGCGCCAATGGGCGGACCAGGCCTTGGCACGCGGCCAGTCGAACCTGCTGGACAGCGCCGTGCCAGCGTTCGAGCGGATCATGATCGAGACTGCCCTGAAGCACACTGCCGGCCGTCGTCGCGATGCGGCCGTGCTGCTGGGTTGGGGGCGCAATACCCTGACGCGCAAGATCAAGGAATTGGGGATGAAGGTGGATGGTGGGGATGATGATGAGGGTGATGAGGCCTGAACCCCAAGACCGCTGAAGGCCCAGTGTGGGAGCCGGGCTTGCCCGCGATGACGGTGTGTCAGTCACCCTGTATAGGGCTGACACGCCCTCATCGCAGGCAAGCCAGCTCCCACATTGGTTTTGTGCAATGCCTGCAGACTGTGCACCGCTTCAATGCACAATGAACCGGCATTGAGCACAGACCAGAAAACTCACATATCGCTTTCGCTACAAATTTCTTGGTAGCAGAAACAAACAAAGCCCCGTATTCCGGGGCTTTGCGCTTTTTGGCATTTTTTTCCAGCAGCAATTGCAAGTTTTGGCACGCCCCCTGCAACAACCCCAGTACTACCCAGTTTCGGGGACCTTGGTACAGGCAGGCCGAGAATCCCCTCTTTAACACCGAAGCCTTGGGCTTCACCCCGTTTTGGGAGCCCTGGTACAGGCAGGCCGGGAACTCCCTCTTTTATTGCTCTTGGAGATGGATCTCCAGCCGCCAGCGGCCATCGACCTCTGCACCGCTCCACTCCCCACGCAACGGCCGAGCCGCCACCAAGTTCAGCAGCAGGCCAGCGTCGGTCTTGCGTATGCGCCAATTCACGTCCTTGTCATTGACCTTGAGCTGCCCGCTTGCAGCCTTTCCCTGGGCGTCAAACAGCAACGCCACGGTGCCGTCGATATGCTCGCCGTGCAGCTTGGGTTCGTCGTTGAACCACACCACCAAACCATCCGCCGCAGGTTCTACCTGTTGCAGCTCCAGCGGCTCGGGGGTGGTCAAGCGACCGATCATCAAGCCAATCATCAAGCCGACAATCGCCAATGAGCCCAACACCCTCGGCAATAGCTTCGGTCTCGGGTCGTCTTCGGGGGTAGAATGCAGCGCATCTTTGCCTTCGGAGCCGTGCATGTTTCACGTCATCCTTTTTCAACCAGAAATTCCGCCGAATACCGGCAACGTTATCAGGCTGTGCGCCAACAGTGGCTGCCACCTGCATTTGATCGAGCCGTTGGGCTTTGACATGGACGACAAGCGCCTGCGCCGTGCCGGGCTGGACTACCACGAGTACGCCACCCTCAAGCGCCATGCCGACCTCGCCAGTTGCCTGGAGAGCCTGGGCCACCCTCGGCTGTTCGCGTTCACCACCAAGGGCTCGCGGCCGTTTCATGATGCCAGCTTTGCCGAGGGCGACGCGTTCCTGTTCGGCCCGGAGAGCCGAGGCCTGCCGGCCGAGGTGCTTGACGCATTGCCCGATGGCCATCGCCTGCGCTTGCCGATGCGTGAAGGCTGCCGCAGCCTGAACCTGTCGAACACCGTAGCCGTTGCCGTCTATGAAGGCTGGCGCCAACTGGGCTTTAAATAACACCGCATAACAAATGTGGGAGCGGGCTTGTGTGGGAGCCGGGCTTGCCCGCGATGCAGGCACCTCGGTGTGTCAGTCACACCGCAGTGATGCTATCGCAGGCAAGCCAGCTCCCACACAAGCCCGCTCCCACATTTTAGAACCGCATCGCTCAGCAAATTACTGAACGGTTGGCGCGCCTTCCTGTTGCATGCGCTGCAGCTCTTGGGCGTACAGGGCATCGAAGTTCACCGGGGCCAGCATCAGGGCCGGGAACGAACCACGGGTAACCAGGCTGTCCAGGGTCTCACGGGCATACGGGAACAGGATGTTCGGGCAGAACGCACCCAGGGTGTGGCTCATGGACGCTTCGTCCAGGCCTTGGATCAGGAAGATACCGGCCTGTTGCACTTCAGCGATGAAAGCGACTTCTTCACCATTCTTGACGGTGACCGACAGGGTCAGCACGACTTCGTGGAAGTCACCTTCCAGGGATTTCTGACGGGTGTTCAGGTCCAGCGCAACGCTTGGGGTCCACTCCTGACGGAAGATGGCCGGGCTTTTTGGCGCTTCGAACGACAGGTCACGCACGTAGATCCGCTGCAGCGAAAACTGTGGGCCTTGAGCTTCTGCTGCTTCGGTGTTCTGTTGATCAGTCATCGCAGATCCTTCTTTATCTTGGGTTCTTAAGGGTTTAGACGTCAGGCGGACAGCAGCGCATCAAGTTTACCGGCGCGCTCCAGAGCGAACAGGTCGTCGCAACCACCGATATGCCGGGTGCCGATCCAGATCTGCGGGACCGACGTGCGGCCAGCCTTCTGGGCCATTTCGGCGCGCACCTGGGGCTTGCCATCGACCTTGATCTCTTCAAAGGCAACACCCTTTTTCTCAAGCAAGGCCTTGGCCCGCATGCAGTAAGGGCACCAATCGCTGGAATACACGACAACCTGGCTCATATCACTTCACCAACGGCAGGTTATCGCCACGCCAGCTGCTGATACCACCCGACAGCTTGGCGGCGGTGAAGCCGGACTTGAGCATCTCACGGGCGTGGGTGCCGGAGTGCTGGCCCTGGGCATCGACCAGGATGATGGTCTTGGCCTTGTGCTTTTCCAGTTCGCCCAGACGCGCAATCAGCTTGTCCTGGGGAATGTTCAGGGCGCCAACGATATGGCCGGCGGCATAATCCTTGGCCGGGCGAATATCGACGACGACGGCCTCATCCTTGTTGACCAGCGCGGTCAGCTCCGACGTGCTCAGGCTGCGACCACCGCGGCTCAGTTCGTGAGCGATCAGCAGCGCCAGCAGGATGACGAAGGCGCCCACAAGCAGGTAGTGGGCAGTGGCAAATGCAATCAGGTGATCAACCATCAAGGAGGTTCCAGGGCGTTAAAATGGCGGTAAGTATACACAGCCGCCAGGGGGGGCCAACCCCCGTAAAGCGGTGACGTGGTTGGAACTTCGCTTTAAACTGCCACTCCCTTTTCAATTGTCTTCCTTTATTAGCGCCGCGAGAGGATCTATGACTACCACGCCTAAACCTTTGGTCCTGATAATTCTCGATGGCTTCGGACACAGTGAAAGCCACCACGACAACGCAGTGTACTCGGCCAACAAGCCGGTACTGGACCGCCTGACCGCCACCGTGCCCAACGGCCTGATCTCAGGTTCCGGCATGGACGTGGGCCTGCCGGACGGCCAGATGGGCAACTCGGAAGTCGGCCACATGAACCTCGGTGCCGGACGAGTGGTGTACCAGGACTTCACTCGTGTCACCAAGGCGATCCGCGATGGCGAGTTCTTCGAAAACCCGACCATCTGCGCGGCGGTCGATAAAGCCGTTGCCGCCGGCAAGGCCGTGCACTTCATGGGCCTGTTGTCGGACGGCGGCGTACACAGCCATCAGGATCACTTGGTCGCCATGGCCGAACTGGCGTTCAAGCGCGGCGCTGACAAAATCTATCTGCACGCCTTCCTCGACGGCCGCGACACGCCACCTAAAAGCGCGCAATCCTCCATCGAACTGCTGGATACCACCTTCGCCGCCCTGGGCAAGGGCCGTATTGCCAGCCTGGTGGGCCGTTACTTCGCCATGGACCGCGACAACCGCTGGGACCGTGTCGCCCAGGCCTACAACCTGATCGTCGACGGCCAGGCCGAATTCAACGCAGCCACCGCCCAGGAAGGCCTGGAAGCGGCCTACGCCCGCGGTGAAAGCGATGAATTCGTCAAAGCCACCACCATCGGCGAACCGGTGAAGGTCGAAGACGGCGACGCCGTGGTGTTCATGAACTTCCGCGCCGACCGCGCCCGTGAGCTGAGCCATGTGTTCGTCGATGAAGGCTTCAAGGACTTCGAACGCGCGCGCCAGCCGAAGGTCGAGTTCGTCATGCTCACCCAATACGCCGCCAACATCCCGGCCCCGTCGGCGTTCGCCCCGGGCAGCCTGGAGAACGTGCTGGGCGACTACCTGGCCAAGAACGGCAAGACCCAACTGCGCATCGCCGAAACCGAGAAATACGCCCACGTGACGTTCTTCTTCTCCGGTGGCCGCGAGGAGCCGTTCCCCGGCGAAGAGCGCATCCTGATCCCGTCGCCAAAAGTCGCTACCTACGACTTGCAGCCGGAAATGAGCGCACCGGAAGTCACCGACAAGATCGTCGACGCCATTGATCACCAGCGTTATGACGTGATCGTCGTCAACTACGCCAACGGCGACATGGTTGGCCACAGTGGAAACCTGGAAGCGGCGGTCAAGGCCGTGGAATGCCTGGATAAATGTGTTGGCCGCATCGTCGACGCGCTGGAAAAAGTCGGCGGCGAAGCACTGATCACCGCCGACCACGGCAACTGCGAACAGATGTCCGACGAATCCACCGGCCAAGCTCACACCGCGCACACCACCGAACCGGTACCGTTCATCTATGTCGGCAAACGTGACCTGAAAGTGCGTGAAGGTGGCGTGCTGGCGGATGTGGCGCCGACCATGCTCAAGCTGATGGGGCTGGAGCAGCCGAAGGAGATGACCGGGACCTCGATCCTGGTCTGATCCAAAGTACGCCACAAAACAGTGTGGGAGCGGGCTTGCCCGCGATAGCGGCTAATCAGTCGACATCTATGTCGCTGACCCACCGCAATCGCGGGCAAGCCCGCTCCCACATTGGTTTGTGGTGTTTGATAGATGTCTTTTCGCCATACCAGCACCACTCGGCACCTATCTTGCCTACCAGCCCCAATTGGGCGTTTTTTTTGCAGCGCTTGGCGGGCATACTAGGCCGTCCTTTTCCCCTGGTGTCGCCCGCCTCTATGCTTCGCGCCTTGATAACCCTTGCTCTTGTCTGCCTGCTCCAACCGGCGTTTGCCGATGAGCGTGCACAAACCCAACAACAGTTGGACGCTACGCGTCAGGACATTACCGAGCTGAAAAAGCTGCTCGGCAAGCTCCAGGAAGAAAAATCCGGAGTGCAGAAAGACCTGCGCGGCACGGAAACCGAAATGGGCAAGCTGGAGAAGCAGGTCCAGGAGCTGCAAAAAGAACTAAAGAAGAGCGAGTCGGAACTGGAGCGACTCGACGCTGAGAAAAAAAAACTCCAGAGCGCACGCGTTGAACAGCAACGCCTGATCGCGATCCAGGCCCGTGCCGCGTACCAGAGCGGCCGCCAGGAGTACCTCAAGCTGCTGCTCAACCAGCAGAACCCAGAAAAATTCGCCCGTACCCTCACCTATTACGATTACCTGAGCCAGGCGCGCCTGGCGCAATTGAAGGGATTTAACGAAACCCTGCGCCAATTGGCCAATGTCGAGCAGGAAATCGCCGACCAGCAATCGCAATTGCTCGACCAGAAAACCGCCCTCGACACCCAGCGCGACCAGCTCGAAAAAGTACGCAAGGAACGCCAGCAGGCCCTGGCCAAGCTCAACAGCGACGTAAAAGCCCGCGACGCCAAGTTGCAGGCCCGCGAGCAAGACCAGGCCGACCTGGCCAAAGTCCTCAAGACCATTGAAGAAACCCTGGCCCGCCAGGCACGCGAGGCCGAAGAAGCGCGGCAAAAAGCGCTGATCGCCCAGCAGGAAGCCGAAAAAAAGCGTCAGCGTGAGGCCGAACTGGCTGCCACCACCGACGCTCCGGCCCCGCGCAAACCGGCGCGTGCAGCGCCTGGCCCGTTGGTTTCCAGCAGCGGCGAGTCGTTCGGCGGCCCTTTTGCTTCCGCACGAGGCAAACTTCCATGGCCGGTTGATGGTCGATTACTGGCACGCTTTGGGGAAACCCGTGGCGATGACACCCGCGCCAAGTGGGATGGCGTGATGATCAGCGCCTCTGCCGGCAGCCAGGTCCACGCGGTGCACGGTGGGCGCGTGGTGTTCGCCGATTGGTTGCGGGGCGCCGGCTTGCTGGTGATTCTTGACCACGGCAATGGCTATTTGAGCCTTTACGGCCACAATCAGACATTACTCAAGTCGGCAGGTGATGTTGTAAAAGCCGGTGAATCCATCTCCACTGTCGGTAACAGTGGCGGCCAGGACACCCCGGCGCTGTACTTCGCTATTCGTCAGCAGGGCCGCCCGAGCGACCCTGCACAATGGTGCCGGTCCCAAGGATAGGGTCGCATCTACATTAGGAGTTCGTTCGACATGCTGCATTTGTCCCGCCTCACTTCGCTGGCCCTGACGATCGCCCTGGTGATCGGCGCGCCTCTGGCTTTTGCCGACCAGGCCGCACCGGCTGCACCTGCCATGGCTGCGACGACCAAGGCGCCATTGCCGCTGGACGAGCTGCGCACCTTTGCCGAGGTCATGGACCGGATCAAGGCAGCGTATGTCGAACCCGTAGACGACAAGGCCCTGCTGGAAAATGCCATCAAGGGCATGCTCAGCAACCTCGACCCGCACTCCGCCTACCTGGGCCCGGAAGATTTCGCCGAGCTGCAGGAAAGCACCAGCGGTGAGTTCGGCGGCCTGGGCATCGAAGTGGGCTCCGAAGACGGCCAGATCAAAGTGGTCTCGCCTATTGACGACACCCCGGCGTCCAAGGCCGGCATCCAGGCCGGCGACCTGATCGTGAAGATCAACGGCCAGCCGACCCGTGGCCAGACCATGACCGAAGCCGTCGACAAGATGCGCGGCAAGCTCGGCCAGAAGATCACCCTGACCCTGGTACGCGACGGCGGCAACCCGTTTGACGTGACCCTGGCCCGTGCGACCATCACGGTCAAGAGCGTGAAAAGCCAGTTGCTGGAGTCGGGCTACGGCTACATCCGTATCACCCAGTTCCAGGTCAAGACCGGCGACGAAGTGGCCAAGGCCCTGGCCAAGCTGCGCAAGGACAACGGCAAGAAGCTCAACGGCATCGTGCTTGACCTGCGCAACAACCCAGGCGGCGTGTTGCAGTCGGCGGTCGAGGTGGTCGACCACTTCGTCACCAAGGGCCTGATCGTCTACACCAAGGGCCGTATCGCCAACTCCGAGTTGCGCTTCTCGGCCACTGGCAACGACCTCAGCGAGAACGTGCCACTGGCGGTATTGATCAACGGCGGCAGCGCCTCGGCCTCGGAAATCGTCGCCGGCGCCCTGCAAGACCTCAAGCGCGGCGTGCTGATGGGCACCACCAGCTTCGGCAAAGGCTCGGTGCAGACCGTATTGCCGCTGAACAACGACCGTGCACTGAAGATCACCACGGCGCTGTATTACACGCCGAACGGCCGCTCGATCCAGGCCCAGGGCATTGTGCCGGACATCGAAGTACGCCGCGCCAAGATCACCAACGAGATCGATGGCGAATACTACAAAGAGGCCGACCTGCAAGGCCACCTGGGCAATGGCAACGGCGGTGCCGACCAGCCAACCGGTAGCCGCGCCAAGGCCAAGCCGATGCCGCAGGACGATGACTACCAACTGGCCCAGGCGCTCAGCCTGCTCAAGGGCTTGAGCATCACCCGCAGCCGTTGATCATGCGTCTTGCCCTGATCATCGCTGTGCTGTGCAGCCTGGCAGGGGTCGCTCAAGCGGCCACTGCCAGCGAAGCGCACAAAGCCTACCTGACGCTTATCATCGACGACCTGGGGCAAAACCTGCCTCGGGATCGTCGTGTACTTGCGCTACCCGGCCCGGTGACCGCCGCCATCATGCCGGACACGCCCCACGCCACCGAATTTGCCCGTGAGGCCCACAAGGCTGGCAAGATCGTGATCCTGCACATGCCCATGGACCCAGCCACCGGCCCCTTCGCCTGGCACCCGGAGCTGTCCATCGAAGAACTGGGCAAGCGCCTGGACGCGGCATTTGAAGCCGTGCCCTACACCGCCGGTATCAACAACCACATGGGCAGCCGCATGACCGCACAACCGGTAGCGATGACTTGGCTGATGGGTGAGCTGCAACGGCGCCACAAGTTCTTCGTCGACAGCCGCACCAGTGCGCAAACCGTCGCCGCCGCCGAGGCGCAGAAGATCGGTTTGGCCCATGTGTCGCGGGATGTATTTCTCGATGACGAACGCACCGAGGCGGCGATTACCACGCAACTGCAGACCGCGATCAAACTGGCGCACAAGCAGGGCTCGGCGGTGATGATAGGGCACCCTTACCCACAGACGCTGGCGGTGCTGGAGCGCGAGTTGCCCAAGCTCAAGGCGCAGGGCGTGGAGTGGATCGATATCAAGTTGATGATCAGCGTGCGCAGTAATCGGGCGATGAGTGCCCACGGCAAAAACGGCATCTATCGCTGACAGTCACTGTGGCGAGGGAGCTTGCTCCCGCTGGAGTGCGAAGCGCTCCCACGATTTTAGGGCCGCTACGCAGCCCAGCGGGAGCAAGCTCCCTCGCCACAACAGCTCACTTACAGATATTGCGCCATGATTTCGTCTATACGGCCGCTGTTGCGTAACTCATCCAATGCGGCCTGGAGCCTGGCCACCAGCTCATCCGGCACGTCTTTGTTCAACGCCAGGTAAAGCTGCGCACTGTTGAAGCGCAATACCGTCTTGAGCCCGTTCACTCCCACCTGCCGCGCCAGGTAACGCCCAGCAGGATCGCCAGTGGCCCACAGGTCGATCTGGCCTTCCATAAGCTTTTGCGCATTATCCTGGTCACGCAGGGCGACCATCGGCTTGAGCCCCTGCTTGTCCAGGCTTTCGGCAATGGCATCGCCTTTGTAGGCGCCAATCTTGTAACGGCGCGCTTGCTCCAGATTTTCCAACTCGATCTTGCTGTCTGCCTTGGCCAGCAACACCCAATCGTCCGGGCCGATAGGGCCGACCCATTTGAACAAGGCTTCACGATCTGGCAACCGCGCCATCACAAACACGCCGTAACCTGGCTGTTCCAGGGCGAGCTTGTAGATTCGCTCCCAAGGAAAACGCAGAGTGAGGTTGTAGGAAATGCCAGCGCGCTTGAAGGTTTCGCGCACGATGTCCACGGCGATGCCTTCAATGTTCTCGTCCTTGGCGAAGTTCTTGCCGTTTTTCGCCATGTTGTAGGGCGGAAAATTTTCCGTCAGCAACACCAGGGAGGCGTCAGACGGTTGTTCGGCGTGTGCCGTAGCCACCATGAGCATGGAGGAACTGGCAAGGGCGAGCAGCAGGTGTTTGAACATGAAGGCTACCGGAATCCATGGCAAGCGCAGAGAGTGCCGCGAGCCTGCCATGGTGTCCAGCAGCGTTTAGCGCACGACGATACCGCGCGCCGCCATGTAGGCCTTGGCCTCGGGCACGGTGTATTCGCCAAAGTGGAAAATACTCGCCGCCAGCACCGCGCTGGCGTGGCCTTCAAGCACGCCATCGGCCAGGTGTTGCAGGTTGCCAACCCCACCCGACGCGATCACTGGAATGCCCAGGGCATCGCTGATGGCGCGGGTGACGCCCAGGTCGAAGCCGTTTTTCATGCCGTCCTGGTCCATGCTGGTCAGCAGGATCTCACCGGCGCCCAGGCCTTCCATCTTCATCGCCCACTCCACCGCGTCCAGCCCGGTAGGCTTGCGCCCGCCGTGGGTGAAGATCTCCCAGCGCGGGGTTTCGCCCGGGCCGGAGACCTTCTTGGCGTCGATAGCCACCACGATACATTGCGAGCCGAAGTGTTGTGCGGCTTCGCCGACAAACTCGGGGTTGAACACGGCGGCGGTGTTGATCGAGACCTTGTCCGCACCGGCATTGAGCAGGTTGCGGATGTCTTGCACGGTGCGCACGCCGCCACCCACGGTCAGCGGGATAAACACCTGGCTGGCCATGCGCTCGACGGTATGCAGCGTGGTATCACGGCCATCGACGCTGGCGGTGATGTCGAGAAAGGTAATCTCATCGGCACCTTGCTCATCGTATCGACGGGCAATTTCCACCGGGTCGCCGGCGTCACGGATGTTCTCGAACTTGACGCCCTTGACCACGCGACCGTTGTCGACGTCCAGGCAAGGGATGATGCGTTTGGCCAGCGCCATGGTCAGTCCTCAGCCGTTGTAGGCGTCGCAGTAAGCCTGGGCTTCGGCGACGTCCAGAGTGCCTTCATAGATCGCACGGCCGGTGATGGCGCCGATGATCCCAGGCGCCTTGGCGTCCAGCAGCGACTTGATGTCGCCCAGGTTGTGGATGCCGCCGGAAGCGATCACCGGAATCTTGGTGGCCGCTGCCAGGGCTGCGGTGAAAGGTACGTTGCAGCCCTGCATCATGCCGTCTTTGGCGATGTCGGTATAAACGATGGCGGACACGCCGTCGGCTTCGAACTGCTTGGCCAGGTCGATCACTTGCACGGTGCTGATTTCAGCCCAGCCGTCGGTGGCGACGAAGCCGTCCTTGGCATCCAGGCCGACGATCACCTTGCCAGGGAACGCGCGGCAGGCTTCGGCGACGAAGGCTGGGTCTTTCACGGCCTTGGTGCCGATGATCACGTAGCTCACGCCCGCTTTCACGTAGTGCTCGATGGTTTCCAGGGAGCGGATACCGCCGCCGATCTGGATCGGCAGGGTCGGGTAGCGCTTGGCGATGGCGGTGACCACCTCGCCATTGACCGGCTGGCCTTCGAAGGCGCCGTTCAGGTCCACCAGATGCAGACGACGGCAGCCCCCTTCTACCCATTTGGCAGCCATGCTCACCGGGTCATCGGAGAACACGGTGGAATCTTCCATGCGGCCTTGGCGCAGGCGGACACAAGCGCCGTCCTTGAGATCGATAGCGGGGATAATCAGCATCTGGCAAACCTTATTCGATATTCAGCAATGCTTGGGAAATCAGGGTTTCTCAAGCGACCACAAGTCGCTTTCGATGCTTTCGAACCTTTCTTTAAGGAGCGTCTGCGTGTCGAAAATCGCCCTGTTGTAATAATGCGGCGCCACTTCGGTGGTGAACAGCTCAAGAATTTCGGCGACCTCGAACGAGCCCAGCTTGAGCTCGAAGCGGTCCTCCATGAAACGCTTGATCTTGTCGGTAGCCTCACGCTCCTGCTCGGGCGTGAGGTTCAAGATCGGCTGCTTCGGTTTCCTGGCCATTTACCAGCGACCATCCCACGCGGCGAAGTTCTGCAGCAATTGCAGGCCATGGGTATGGCTCTTCTCCGGGTGAAACTGCACGGCAAAGCGCGAACCATCGGCCAGCGCGGCGGCAAAATCGACGCCGTAATGCCCGCCACCCACCACCTGGCGCGGGTTACCGGCGGCGATATAGTAGCTGTGCACGAAGTAGAAACGCGCCATGTCCGGGATGTCGTGCCACAGCGGGTGGTCGACGGTGCGGCGCACTTCGTTCCAGCCCATGTGCGGGACTTTGAGGTGCTCGCCATCTTCATGCAGGTCTTTGCCGAAGAACTTCACCTGCCCTGGAAACAGGCCAATGCAGTCGACACCGCCGTTCTCTTCACTGCTGTCGAGCAAGGCTTGCATCCCCACGCAGATACCGAGGAAGGGGCGGTCCTGGCTGACTTCGCGCACCAGGCTATCAAAGCCCAGGCGACGGATCTCGGCCATGCAATCGCGAATCGCACCGACGCCGGGGAACACCACACGGTCGGCTTCGCGAATCACGTTGGCATCGCTGGTGATCAGCACCTTGCCAGCGCCTACATGCTCAAGGGCCTTGGCCACCGAGTGCAGGTTACCCATGCCGTAATCGATAACCGCGACCGTCTGCATTACAGGACGCCCTTGGTCGACGGCATTTGCCCGCCCATGCGCTCATCGACTTCCACGGCCATGCGCAGTGCGCGGCCGAAAGCCTTGAACACGGTTTCGATCTGGTGGTGAGTGTTGGTGCCGCGCAGGTTGTCGATGTGCAGGCTGACCAGTGCGTGGTTGACAAAGCCCTGGAAGAATTCCTGGAACAGGTCGACGTCAAAGCCACGGCCCACGTTAGCGCGGGTGTACGGCACGTGCATCTGCAAACCCGGGCGACCGGAGAAGTCGATGACCACACGGGACAGCGCTTCATCCAACGGGACATAGGCATGGCCGTAGCGACGGATGCCTTTTTTGTCGCCGATGGCCTTGGCAAACGCCTGGCCGAGGGTGATGCCCACGTCTTCCACCATGTGGTGGTCGTCGATATGCAGGTCGCCTTTGCCGACGATATCCAGGTCGATCAGCCCGTGACGGGCGATCTGGTCCAGCATGTGCTCAAGAAAAGGTACACCGATATCAAATCGGGCCTTTCCGGTGCCATCCAGGTTGATCGAGGCTTTGATCTGGGTTTCCAGAGTGTCGCGCTCGACAGATGCCTTACGTTCGGCCATCACCAGCTCCGCAAAATCATTGGGCGAAAAAGGCAGCCATTATAGGGGCGCAGGCGCTAAACAGAAACAACGAAGGGGATAAGACTGACGAGTTGGAGCGAGGAATGTCGGGGATAGACATGTGCATACATGTGAGCATGGGCTTATGTGGGAGCTGGCTTGTGTGGGAGCTGGCTTGCCTGCGATACAGGCACCTCGGTGTACCAGTTGCCCCGCAGTGATGCTATCGCAGGCAAGCCAGCTCCCACACAAGCCCGGCCCCACAGGAGCCGGGCCCACCCTTATTGCGGTGTCAGTGGAACAGTACCGCCGTCTTCTGCAAGGTCACCCACACACCCCACGCCAACGGAATACCCACTACCAGCCACGCGGCAATCGCCAGCGGCTTGCTGGCGGCGGAGGCCTTCCATTCCAGCACGGTGCTCGCATCAGCACCTTTGTCATGGCCCAGCGCCTGTTCGGCGGCAAGTTCCGCGTCGGTCATGAAGTACTTGTCGGCCACCGGGCGCACCAGCAGGTTGCAGATGAAGCCCAGCACCAGCAGGCCGGCCAGGATGTACAAGGTGATGTCGTAGGCCGCGGCGCGTTCAACGCCGATGCTCAACTGGTATTCACGCAGGTAGTTCACCAACACCGGGCCCAACACGCCCGCAGCGGCCCAGGCGGTCAACAGGCGACCGTGGATCGCGCCAACCATCTGAGTGCCGAACAGGTCCGCCAGGTAGGCCGGAACCGTGGCAAAACCACCGCCGTACATCGACAGGATGATGCAGAACGCAGCCACGAACAGCGCCACGTTACCCAGGTGCCCCAGGTTCGGGATCAACGCATAAAGGGCAAAGCCCAGTGCGAAGAACACAAAATAGGTGTTTTTACGCCCCAGGTAGTCGGAGAACGACGCCCAGAAGAACCGTCCACCGATGTTGAACAGGCTCAACAGGCCGGTAAAACCAGCGGCAATGGCTGCAATGGAGGCCAACTGGCCCGCATCCAATTGACCAAATGGCACATCGACGCCCAGGAGTTTGCCGCCAAATACTTCCTGTAGCAGCGGCGAAGCCATGCCCAGAATACCGATACCGGCCGACACGTTCAGGCACAGCACCAGCCATACCAGGCGGAACTGCGGGGTTTTCCACGCGACATTCACATGCACATGGCGGTGAGTGATCATCGCATTGCTGGCTTTTTTCGCCGGAGCAGTCCAACCCTCAGGCTTCCAGCCGGTTGGCGGCACGCGATACAGCAGTGCGCCACCGATCATGAACACGAAGTAAATCGCCGCCATGACCACAAAGCTCTGCCATACACCGACGCTGGTCGGTGAAGAGAAATGGCCCATCAGCGCCGCGGCCAAAGGTGCACCCACCATCGCGCCGCCGCCAAAGCCCATGATCGCCATGCCAGTGGCCATGCCGCGCTTGTCCGGGAACCACTTGATCAAGGTCGAGACGGGCGAGATATAGCCCAGGCCCAGGCCAATACCGCCAATGACCCCGGAGCCGATCCACATCAGCCAGATCTGGTGGGTATAAATACCCAAGGCCGAAATCAGCAGGCCACCACACCAGCACAGCGCTGAGACAACACCAGCCTTACGCGGCCCGGCGTGTTCCAGCCAACCGCCCCAGATCGCTGCGGAGCAGCCCAGGAAGATGAAGAACAGGGTGTAGATCCAGCCCAACATGGAGATGGGCCAGTCGCATTGGGACGAAAAGACTTGGGCGATAAAGCTCATGTCCGGCGCGCAGGCCACCGGCGCGGTGATACCCAGCGCCTTGGACAAGGGCAGCCAGAACACCGAGAAGCCGTAGGCCATGCCGATGCACAAGTGGATGGCCAGTGCGGCCGGTGGAACCAGCCAGCGGTTGAAGCCCGGCTTGGCGATGATGCGTTCCTTGGACAGGAACGCAGGCTGTGCGGCGGCATTGCCGGCCACAGTGCTAGTGCTCATGGTGTTTCCCCCAGTTATTGGTATGCGTCCGTCAGGCGCTCTCTCCCTCGGCCTTGCACGCAAAGCGTGGCCGTTTTGTTGAGTGAAGCTCCCTTTTAGGCGCGACGTTAAGTCGCAGAAGGCGGACGAACGTGCAGAGATTAGCACCAGTGGATGACGGAAAAATCAAACTGCCACTACCTTTTTTCGATTATCTGTATTTTCTTGACGTCAAAATCCCATTTCCGCACCGGTGGATACAATGTAACGATCCGTGAACTGACGCCGGCCTTCGGGCGTTATACTCTGCGGCTAAATTTTGAAATCGACATACAAGGACTCGCCCATGAAAGCGTTCGGCAAAATCCTGGGTCTGGTACTTCTCGGGCTGTTGCTGATCATTGTGGCGCTCGGCTTTGCCCTGACCCACCTTTTCGATCCCAACGACTACAAAGAAGAAATTCGCCAGATAGCCCGCGACAAGGCCCACATCGAGCTGACGCTCAATGGCGATATCGGCTGGAGCCTGTTCCCCTGGCTCGGCCTGGAGCTTCATGAAGCCAGTGTCGCGACCCTGACCGCACCGACTCAACCGTTTGCCGACTTGCAGATGCTCGGCCTCTCGGTGCGCGTACTGCCACTGCTGCGCCGCGAAGTACAAATGAGCGATGTGCGTGTCGAGGGCTTGAACCTGCGCCTGAACCGCGACAAACAAGGTCACGGCAACTGGGAAGACATCGGCAAGAACCTGCCCGACGAAACCGCCGGTGCCCCCGCTCCCGCGCCGGTCGAACCGGTGGCTGAAACCAAGCCGGAAAAACCGCCGCAGCCGATCCGCCTGGACATCGACAGCCTGACCATCAACAACGCCCGCGTCGAATACACCGATGAACAGACCGGCAAGCAATTGAGTGCCGAAAGTATCCAGTTGAGTGCCGGTGCCATCCACGAAGGCGCCAGCATCCCGCTGAAACTCACCGCATTCCTGGGCAGCAACCAGCCGCTGATGCGGGTCAAGACTGAGCTGAACGGCAACTTGCGCATCCAGCGCGCGCTCAAGCGTTATCAGTTCGAAGACATGCGCTTGAGTGGCGAAGCCACCGGTGAGCCGTTGCAAGGCAAGACCGTGAGCTTCTCCACCCAGGGCCAACTGCTGGTGGACCTGGCGGCCAACGTCGCCGAATGGACCAACCTGAAACTGGCGGCCAACCAACTGCGCGCCCTGGGCGAACTGAAGGCCAATGACCTGGACAAAACCCCGCAGATCAGCGGCGCCCTGTCGGTTGCCCAGTTTGACCTGGCCAAGTTTCTTGAGAGCGTCGGCCACCCACTGCCTGCCATGGCTCCAGGCAGCCTGAGCAAGGTCGAACTGGTGAGCCGCCTCAAGGGCACGCCCACCAGCGTCGCCCTGAAAGACTTGAACCTGAAGCTCGATGCCAGCACCTTCACCGGCCGCGTCGCTGTGGATGATTTCGCCAAGCAGTCACTGCGTGTGCAGCTCAAGGGCGATACCTTCAATGCCGACAATTACCTGCCGGCCAAATCCGAAGCCGCCAAAGGCGCAACCGCCGCACGCCAGGCCGAAGTACAGAGCAGCGAAGCCGGCGCCATGGCGGCAGGCGGCAACACGCCATTGCCGGAGGCGCCGACCAAAGGTGCCTGGAGCAACGACAAACTGCTGCCGCTGACGCGCCTGCGCAGCCTGGACGTGAATGCAGACCTGGCCTTTGGCGAACTGACCCTGAGCCAGCTGCCCATTCAGAACGCGGTGCTCAAAGCCTCCGGCATTGACGGGCAACTCAAGCTCGACACCCTTAGCGGCGGTCTCTACAACGGCACGTTCCAGGCCAACGGCACGCTCGACGTACGCCAGGACACGCCAGTGTTGGCCCTGCAAAGCCACATCAAGCAGGTGCCCGTTGAGCGCATCCTGCAGGCCCAAGGGAAAACCCCGCCGGTCAAAGGCCAACTCACCCTCGACAGTAACCTCAACGGCCGTGGCAATAGCCAGAAGGCCTTGATCGACAGCCTCAACGGCACCACCAGCATCGTGATCAACAACGGTGTGCTGCTCAATGCCAACATCGAGCAGCAACTGTGCACCGGCATCGCCCTGCTCAACCGCAAGACCCTGAGCGCCACACCAGGCGGCAAGGACACGCCCTTCCAGGAACTGCGCGGCAACCTCACGTTCCGTAACGGCGTGGCCAGCAACCCCGACCTGAAAGTACGCATCCCTGGCCTGACGCTCAACGGCAACGGTGATGTGGATTTACGCGTGCTGGGTATGGACTACCGCGTCGGCATCATCGTCGAAGGCGACAAGCGCGACGTGCCGGACCCGGCCTGCCAGGTCGGCGCCAACTTCCAGGGCATTGAGGTGCCACTGCGCTGCCGAGGCCCGCTTGAGCTTGGCGCCAAGGCCTGCCGCCTGGACAAGGACGGCCTGGGCCAGGTCGCCCTCAAGGCTGCCGGCAACCGCCTCAACGAGAAGCTGGAAGAGAAACTCGACAAGGTTAACCCCAAGCTCAAAGACGCATTGAAGGGCTTGTTCAACCGATGAGAACCGAGCAGTTTTCACAAGCGGTGCTGGACTGGTACGACCGCCATGGCCGCCACGACCTGCCTTGGCAACAGGGCATCACCCCTTACCGGGTGTGGGTGTCGGAGATCATGCTGCAACAGACCCAGGTGAGCACCGTGCTCAATTACTTTGACCGGTTTATGGCGTCCCTGCCGACGGTCGAAGCGCTGGCCGCCGCGCCGGAAGATGAAGTGCTGCACCTGTGGACGGGCCTGGGCTACTACACACGGGCGCGCAACCTGCAGAAGACCGCCAGGATCGTGGTGGCCGAACACGGCGGCGAATTCCCCCGCGACGTGGAAAAGCTCACCGAGCTGCCGGGCATCGGCCTGTCCACCGCTGGCGCGATTGCCAGCCTGAGCATGGGCCTGCGCGCGCCGATCCTCGACGGCAACGTCAAACGCGTGCTGGCGCGCTTTACCGCGCAAGAGGGTTACCCGGGCGAGCCCAAGGTCGCCAAACAGCTGTGGGCCACCGCAGAGCGCTTCACGCCCTTTGAGCGCGTCAACGCCTACACCCAGGCCATGATGGACATGGGCGCCACCCTGTGCACCCGCAGCAAACCCAGTTGCCTGCTGTGCCCGCTGGAAAAAGGCTGCGAAGCCCACATGCTGGGCCTGGAAACACGCTACCCGATCCCCAAGCCGCGCAAGACCATCCCGCAAAAGCGCACGCTGATGCCCATGCTGGCCAACGCCGAGGGCGCGATCCTGCTTTACCGTCGCCCGTCTACGGGCTTGTGGGGCGGCTTGTGGAGCTTGCCGGAGCTGGACGACCTGCAAGACCTGGATCACCTCGCCAACCAGCACGCGCTGGCGCTGGGCAAGCATCAGGAACTGCCCGGGCTGGTCCACACTTTCAGCCACTTCCAGCTGGCCATCGAACCCTGGCTGGTCCAGGTCGAGGAAACCGCCCATCACGTGGCCGAGGCCGACTGGCTCTGGTATAACCTCGCCACCCCGCCGCGCCTGGGCCTTGCCGCCCCGGTGAAAAAACTGCTGAAGCGCGCGGCCGACGTATTGAACGCAGGAGTTTCGTCATGACCCGCACCATCATGTGCCGCAAGTACAAAGAAGAACTGCCAGCCCTGGAGCGTGCCCCTTTTCCGGGCGCCAAAGGCCAGGACATCTACGATAACGTCTCCGCCCAGGCCTGGGCCGACTGGCAAAAACACCAGACCCTGCTCATCAACGAAAAACGCCTGAACATGATGAACGCCGAAGACCGCAAATACCTGCAGGGCGAAATGGACAAGTTCTTTTCCGGCGAGGAATACGCCAAGGCCGACGGCTACGTTCCACCTGCTCAATAATTGATCAAAAACCGGGGTCTGCACGTAAGCGACGGTAATAATTAAATATTTTTTGAAAACTTGCTTGACGCCCCCCTGAAAAACCCGTTTAATGCGCCCCGTTGCCCAGATAGCTCAGTCGGTAGAGCAGGGGATTGAAAATCCCCGTGTCGGCGGTTCGATTCCGTCTCTGGGCACCAAAATACCGAGAAACCCCAAGGAACAATGTGTTCCTTGGGGTTTTTTATTGCCTGCGATTTAATGCGACTCACGCATTTACGGACACAATGTCGCAGCAGGACGATTGAGGGTTATTTTTGGCTGGACTCAATCGTTCAGCCTTTACCCAAATCTCAGTTGTAAGGTTTTTTCATGACCCGCTTCTTGCTTTGCACCCTGTTACTACTGACCGCCCTGCTCAGTGGGTGTGCCACGCAGTTGGACGTAGCGATCAACGCGACGCCTGATCCCGACTATCACTTCGATCGACAGGCAACCGTGCTGGTGACCTCCACTGGCGGCAGTGATGAAAACTCACTCAATGCTCGCTACTACCTGCGTGACATGGTCCGCGCCATGCAGGACCAGGGCTTTCGCAATGTCTTCACCGACACCACGCTGCCCAAGAACCATGCACCAATCAAAATGACCGTCACCCTGGACGTCGACAGCAAGCAGGTGACGTATCGCTATACCGCCACCGAATACGGGCAGGTGGCAAACAGCACCACCACCCAATGCAAGAAGAACAAGAAAAAGACCGACCAGTTGACCTGCACCAGCACCCCAAACACCTCATACGGCCCGGTCGGGACCTCGGAGCGCACCGGCTACACCACGCTCACCACCTTCCGGGTCACCGCTCGTGATGAAGTGAGCAGGCGCGCGGTCTACCTGCTACGGGCGTCGTCCTATAACGACGATTGCCAAGCCGCCAAGGTCGAAGCCTTCCTGGTACAGCAGGGTTTGCAGAACCTGAATTTCCAGGACCGCGTGCAGCGCAATTACACGGTCACGATGCCTGAAAGCTTCCGTTGCAAGTAATCAGCTGCTCGGCAGGCCCTTGGCTCAAGGGCCTCCTTACTTGAGCAAAAACACCATCAACGGGTTGTCATTCAAGCGCCCTTGATAGCTCGATGCCAGGTGCTCCACCGGCGAACCCTTCAACAGCGCGGTCTCCTTGCGCGACACGATCACCCAGGAGGGCCGGGGCAGCGTCGCCAACTTCTCAAGCTCGTGACGGCCGACAAACAGCGGCTGTTCATCGTGATCCAGGTTCATCATGTAGCGCACCGCCCAGGTATCTCGGGCCAGGTCGACAAACACCAAGGGACCTGGCTGCGCCTGGCGCAACGCCTCCACCTGGCTGACAAACCGCCGGGTGTCGAATTGCAGGTCCTTGGCCGGCTCTATCACCGTCACCAGCAACAGCCATTGCGCCACCAGCGCGATCAGACTGAGCCACACCAACCGCCATGCTCGCTGCCAGGCTATCAACGCCGCGACTTGCAGCATCACCAGCACGCCGATCATCAACGGCAAGGAAATCTCCGGCCAGTAGCCCTGCTTGTGCCAGGCGTGTCGACACACAAACAACACAACCACGCACAACGCCGGCAGCGCCGCGACCAGCCATTCATAGAAACGGCGCACGCCCACCAGCCAGCCTTGCGCGTGAAGCAGCCCATAGGCAGCGACAGCCGCAAACATCGGCACCATCGGCAAAATGTAATAAGCGCGCTTGAAATGCGGTACCGACAGGCCGAGCAGAATCATCAAGCCGCAGCCCCCGAACCGCACCAGCAATTGCAGGTGCTGATTGGCCCAACGCTCGGGCCAGCGATGGCGCAACGCAAACAGGGTCGCGAACGCCAGCGGCACCACCGGGAAGTAGCGGTACAAGCTCAGTTGGAAGTAAAAGTAAAACGGCTCACCCGACTCATCCAGGCGCCCGCCGACTTGCATCTTGAACACCTCATCGGCAAACGCAGCGCCACCACTGAACCGCGCAAGCTTCATCAGCAGCCACCAGCACGCTGCGAGCAGCACCAGGCCGGCAACGCCGTGGATCAGCACCTGTCGGACACGCTCCCCCGGCCTGCCCAACGCCCAATACACACATACCACCGCGCAGACTTCAATCAACCCCAGCGGCCCACGTATGGCGAAACCCAGGATGAACAGCGGGAACACCGCCAGTTGCCTCAGCCGTGACCCGAGGCGTTCGCCGGTGTGCAGCAGGTAGAAACTGCCCACGCATAACAGTGCAACCATCTGGTCCAGGCACACCGAGCGCGACTTTTCGAGCAACTGGGCGGTGAGCAGCGTGAGCAGCACCGTCAGCAGCGACCAGGCACGGCTGTAGGGTGCCAGCAGGCGATACATCAGCGCGATCACCCCCGCCGACGCGAGCGCCGTGGGTAGCACATTCGCCAAGTGGTTCGGCGCGTCAAACAAGCGGGCGAATAGATAACTGAAGAAGGTCGCGGTGCCTGGGTAATCCGCATAGGGCTGGCCGTAGGTGGTGGGGAAAAGACTCGCGCCATGGCGATACATTTCCTGCATGAACAGCGCCCAACGCCCGTCAAAACCCTGGGGCTGCTGATCCCAGATGCCTACTGTGAACAACAAGAGAGCGACCAGAAAAATACCCAGTGACTCCAGGCGAAAACGGTTGCGGTGATCCATCGGGTGACCTGTCAGGTGGGAAGCGCTGGCGTATGGTGCCGAACGCGCCCCTGAATGGCGCCTGAACAGACCTGAACATTCACGCGGTTACCGACTGGTGGGCCACACCACTGCCGGGATCAGGCGAACGTAGGCCAACTCGGCAACCAGCTCGATCAGGGTCTGCAGGATCACCACCGTTGCGGCCAAACCGCGCACCTCCTCCGGCAGGGCCAGCGCCAATGGCAAAACCACCAGCGAATTACGCGTCGACGCACTGAACGTCACCGCCCGCGCCGTCACCGCTGGTAGTGCGAACAGCCGCGCAGCACCAATGCCCATCAACGGCGCCAATAGTACAAACGCCACGTAGATTGGAATGACCGGCAACAACAAGTTGATATCTCGCACCACCGCAGTGATGTGCGAAGCGAGCACGACAAACAACACCAGCGCCATCGCCGGCACCGGCAACCACGCCCAGGCGCTGCTCCAAAGACCGATAGCGCTCGAACGCCGCGCAAGCGCGCTGGTGAGGACAGCCAGAAGCATCGGCACCACAATCAGCCCCAGGAACGCCTCTACAAATGGCCCCGCCGCTACCACCACGCTGGATTGCTCGCCCAACATCAGCCCCAGGTATACCGGCAACAGCAGCAGTTGCAGCAACAGCAGCAGCGGTGTTGCCGCCAGCATCGATCGCGAATCGCCCTTGCCGATATGGGTAAATACCACCACGTAGTCGATACAGGGCGTCAGCAACACCAGCAGAGCGCCCACCAGCAACGCCGGGCGCTCCACCAGGCCACGGGTCAAGCCCCACACCAGCAAAGGCACCAAGATGAAATTGGCCAGCAGCAAGGCCGCCATGAATCGCTTGTTGCCCAAGCCTTGGCGCAGCTCAAGAAAGGGGATCTGCAAAAACATCGCATACATCAGCACGGCGATGGCAGGTGTCACCCAAAGGCTGAAGCCCTGAGCGGATAAGGGCCAGAACAGGCCAAACGTGACGGCCACAAAGACGGCAACAAAGTAGATCGGGACCTGATGGTGTTCCAGGGTGTCACGGGTCATGGGCGGGCTCTGGTGGATCATTAGACTGTCAGCCTAAGTACCCGCGCAGATAAGGTCGAGCACTACAGCAATCATTGCCGCCCGAGAAACCCTTGGGATTTACCCCAACCTGCGCTTCAATACACCTTCTAGACCCAGACCCCAAGGACGTCGAGCCCATGGCCTCGCCAAACAAGCAGCAAAAACGCGCCCACCGGGCAAAAGCCAAGGCCAAGCAAAACCGCACCCAGCGCGCCGTGGCGCACAAGCCGGATGCTTTTGCTGGCGACGACAGCCGCATCGACCTTGAGTCGGTGGATTTGACTGAACTGTTCGTCGCGATGCGTGCCGCAGGCGAGATCAGCCAGCAGGCGCTGTGTGCGGTGTTCCTTGCGCACCCGTTGCTGGCGTTGGTGCTGGAGCAGGAAGGCGAAGAAGAAGCGACCGACTTTATCCTGGCGGCGCTGATCGAGTATCGGCAGTGGGCGACGGACAGCGATGACGAAGCCGCGGCGTTAGCGTGGATTGAGTCGCCGCAGTTCCAGACCGATTACGTGGCGGCGTCCCAGGCGCTGGCCAACGCCCCCGACTGACACAAAAAAAATGTGGGAGCGGGCTTGCCCTAATGCCAGTCAGTTAAGAGCTCGAGCAGACAACCAGTGACTTGTGGCGAGGGAGCTTGCTCCCGCTGGACTGCGTAGCAGTCCCATTTTTGGGGCCGCTTCGCGCCCCAGCGGGAGCAAGCTCCCTCGCCACAGTTACCGATTCTGTCTTAACTGACTGGCATTAGGGCTTGCTTGAGATGGCGGTGTGTCAGTCGACGAATATATCGACTGGCAGTCCGTCATCGCGGGCAAGCCCGGCTCCCACATTGTTGCGAGGTGCACTACCACCGTCTCTCGTCAGTTAAGCGCCGCAGCCCCCACTCTTTGGGCCTTGCGACGGCTCGCCACCACCAACCCCGCCAATACCACCAGCAAGCTCAGAACCCCGGTGGCGATGATCTCGACCCGGTGCGCTTCCTGGAACAGCATGATGGTCAACGTACCGACGATAAACACCATTACCGCGTACGTCAGGCCTGGGAACAGCCACATCTTGAAGACGATCTTCTCGCCCGCTGCCGCACGCTTCTGGCGCATGCGCAGTTGCGACACGGCAATCACCAGGTACACCAGTAACGCGATGGCGCCGGAGCTGGCCAGCAGGAATTCGAACACCGCCGCCGGAGCGACGTAGTTGGCGAATACCGCCAGGAACGCGGCGCCGGTAGACAGCAACACCGCCCAGTAAGGCGTGCCGCTCTTGTTGGTGCGCTTGGCCACGGCCGGTGCGTCACCGCGACGGCCCAGGGAGAACAGCATGCGCGACGCGGTGTACAGCGCCGAGTTGAGGCAACTGGTCACGGCAACCAGCACCACCAGGTCGACAATCAGCTTGGCGTTCGGGATACCCATGCGCTCGAGCACAGTCTGGTAGGAACCTACGGCAGCCAGGGTCGGATCGTTCCAAGGCACCAGGGACACCACGATGAAGATCGACAACAGGTAGAACAAACCAATCCGCCAGATCACCGAGTTGGTGGCCTTGGTGATTTGCTGGCCCGGGTTCTTCGATTCGGCTGCGGCGATGGTGACAATCTCGGTGCCCATGAACGAGAACATGGTGGTCAGGATCGCCGCCAATACGGCACCCATGCCGTTGGGCATGAACCCTTGGGTATCGAACAGGTGCGAAACACCGCTGACCTGGCTGGTGGGCAAGAAGCCGAAGATCGCGGCCAGGCCGAGGATCACAAAGCCCACGATCGCCACGACCTTGATCAGCGCAAACCAGAACTCGAACTCGCCGTAGTTCTTCACGCTGAACAAGTTGGTTGCGGTGAGCAGCAAGGTAATGACCAGGGTGAACACCCAGATCGCCACGTCGGGGAACCAGGCGTGCAGGATGGTCGCCGCCGCGTTGGCTTCCAGCGGAATCACCAGCACCCAGAACCACCAGTAGAGCCAGCCAATGGTGAAACCGGCCCAGTGGCCGATTGCCCGGTCGGCATAGGTAGAGAACGAACCGGTATCCGGTGACGCAACGGCCATCTCGGCCAGCATGCGCATCACCAGGACTACCAGCGTACCGGCGGCTGCATAGGCCAACAGCACAGCCGGGCCGGCAGCAGCGATCGCATGGCCGGAGCCGACAAACAAACCGGCGCCGATGACACCGGCAATCGACAGCATGGTGACGTGACGCGGTTTGAGCCCCTGTTCGAGGTCATTGGAGCTTTGCGTACTACTCATTGACACACCTTTGCGAGGAATTGCGAAAACGGTTCGCCCGGCTTGCAGCCTTTCTCGTGAAAAGAATCCAACAGGGCGTTCTTTATTTTTTACGCAAGATTTGCGCCAAAATATTTCAGAACCACAGTTGGCGCGGGCTGTAGGACAATTCACTACCCATCGCAAGTCATTGAGAACAATGGCATTCCGCTATAGCGTTACCGTGCGACTCACATTCGTGGCATTGCGACGCACCAAAAACACACACAAAAAGTACGTGACGCCCCATAACCGGGCTGATATGGACCGTTTGCCCGGTTAACCCTTCCAACACCCGGCCAAAGCTGGCACCATCGCGCCCTTTTTTACGCGAAGCCTGTGGATCTTTCCGGGTCAAACGTCTGTAGGTTGTTGATGGCGCGACACACTGCTGCGCCGATGCGACACCCTGCCGCAGACCACCGGTTAACCGTCCGCAGCGCTGTTGGCTGTCATCCAAACGCTATGCTAGCTTGGCGCCTCGCCAGGAAGGCGGCCCAACAGCGAAGATCGCAACGAACACAATGAGGACCGCACATGGCTCAGGCCACGCCCGCGCTTGAAATCCGCAACTTGCACAAACGCTATGGTGAGCTTGAGGTACTCAAAGGTATCTCGCTGACCGCTCGCGACGGCGATGTGATCTCGATCCTGGGTTCCTCCGGTTCCGGCAAGTCCACCTTCCTGCGCTGCATCAACCTGCTGGAAAACCCGCACCAGGGCCAGATCCTGGTGGCCGGCGAAGAACTCAAGCTAAAGGCCGCGAAAAACGGCGAACTGATGGCCGCCGACGGCAAGCAGATCAACCGCCTGCGCAGCGAAATCGGGTTTGTGTTTCAAAACTTTAACCTGTGGCCGCACATGAGCATCCTCGACAACATCATCGAGGCTCCTCGGCGCGTGCTCGGCCAGAGCAAGGCCGAAGCGATAGAAGTGGCCGAGGCCCTGCTGGCCAAGGTTGGTATCGCCGACAAGCGCCACGCCTACCCTGCGCAACTCTCTGGCGGCCAACAACAACGCGCGGCGATTGCGCGTACCCTGGCGATGCAGCCTAAAGTCATTCTGTTCGACGAACCGACGTCGGCGCTTGACCCGGAAATGGTCCAGGAAGTACTTAATGTGATCCGCGCGCTGGCCGAAGAAGGCCGCACCATGCTGCTGGTCACCCACGAAATGGGCTTCGCCCGCCAGGTATCCAGCGAAGTGGTGTTTTTGCACCAGGGCCTGGTCGAAGAGCAAGGATCGCCACAGCAGGTATTTGAAAACCCGCTTTCGGCGCGCTGCAAACAATTCATGTCCAGCAACCGCTAACGGAGCAACATGCATGCAGACCTATAAGAAATTCCTTCTGGCCGCGGCCGTCTCGATGGCGTTCAGCGCCACGGCCATGGCAGAAACCTTGAAGATGGGGATCGAAGCGGCCTACCCGCCGTTCAACAATAAAGACGCCAGCGGCAACGTTGTCGGCTTCGACAAGGACATCGGCGACGCCCTGTGCGCCAAGATGAAAGTCGAGAAGTGCGAAGTGTATGTGTCCGACTGGGACGGCATCATCCCTGCCCTGAACGCCAAGAAGTTCGACTTCCTGGTGTCCTCGCTGTCGATCACCGACGAGCGCAAGCAGGCGGTTGACTTCACCGACCCGTACTACTCCAACAAGCTGCAGTTCATTGCGCCCAAAGCCACTGCGGATTTCAAAACCGACGCCACTTACCTCAAAGGCAAGGTGATCGGTGCACAGCGCGCAACGCTGGCCGGTACCTACCTGGAAGACAAGCTGCCGGACACCGAAGCCAAGCTCTACGACACTCAGGAAAACGCCTACCTCGACCTGACCTCCGGTCGCCTCGACGGCATCCTGGCTGACAAGTACGTGCAGTACGAATGGCTCAAGAGCAAAGACGGTTCGGCCTATGAATTCAAAGGCGACCCGGTGGTAGAAAGCGACAAGATCGGTATCGCCGTACGCAAAGGCGACCCGCTGCGCGAGCGCCTGAACAAAGCCCTGGCAGAGATCAAGGCAGACGGCACCTACAAGAAGATCAACGACAAGTACTTCCCGTTCAGCATCGAATGATCTGAACGGCCTGCCCGGCGCGCTCCTGCGAGCGCGCTGGCTTTTAGCAATGCCTGCCGCGATATGAAAACACCATGAATTTCGATCTCTACGGATTCGGCCCGGCCCTTGCCGCCGGCGCGCTGATGACCGTCAAACTGGCGCTCACGGCCCTGTGCCTGGGGCTGGTGCTCGGCCTTGCCGGCGCCTTGGCCAAGACCTCCCCGTACAAGCCACTGCAATGGCTGGGCGGCGCTTATTCGACCATCGTGCGGGGTATTCCCGAGCTGCTGTGGGTGCTGCTGATTTACTTCGGCACCGTCAACCTGATGCGTGCGCTCGGTGAGTTCTTCGGCAACCCCGACCTGTCACTGAGTGCCTTCGCCGCCGGCGTCATCGCCCTGGGCCTGTGCTTCGGCGCCTACGCAACGGAAGTGTTCCGCGGCGCGATCCTCGCCATTCCCAAGGGCCACCGCGAAGCCGGTGTGGCGTTGGGGCTGTCGAAGTTTCGGATTTTCACCCGGCTGATCATGCCGCAGATGTGGCGCATCGCCCTACCGGGCCTAGGCAACCTGTTCATGATCCTGATGAAAGACACCGCGCTGGTGTCGGTGATCGGCCTGGAAGAAATCATGCGCCACGCGCAGATCGGCGTGACCGTGACCAAGCAACCCTTCACCTTCTTCATGGTCGCCGCATTCATGTACCTGGGCCTGACCGTACTGGCGATGACCAGCATGCACTTCCTGGAAAAACGCGCCGCCCGCGGCTTTGCAAGGAGCACCCAATGAGCGGCGACTACAGCTGGCTATCGCACTTTGACCTGGGCCTGAATTGGGCCGTGATCATCAAGTGGCTGCCGAAGTTGGCCCAGGGCGCAACCTTGACCCTGGAGCTGGTGGCAATCGCCGTGATCGCCGGCCTGCTGCTGGCGATCCCTCTGGGTATCGCCCGCTCTTCGCGCCGCTGGTACGTGAGCGCCCTGCCCTACGGCTACATTTTCTTCTTCCGTGGCACGCCGCTGCTGGTGCAGTTGTTCCTGGTGTATTACGGCCTGGCGCAGTTCGACGCCGTGCGCAACAGCTTCATGTGGCCGTACCTGCGAGACCCGTTCTGGTGCGCCACCGCCACCATGACCCTGCACACCGCCGCCTACATTGCCGAGATCCTGCGCGGTGCGATCCAGGCCATTCCGCCGGGCGAGATCGAAGCGGCGCGGGCCCTGGGCATGTCCAAGCCCAAGACGCTGTTCTACATCATCCTGCCACGCGCCTCGCGCATCGGCCTGCCGGCCTACAGCAACGAAGTGATCCTGATGCTCAAGGCCAGCGCCTTGGCCAGTACCGTGACCCTGCTGGAACTGACCGGCATGGCGCGCACCATCATTGCCCGCACTTACCTGCCGGTGGAGATTTTCTTCGCCGCAGGGTTGTTCTACCTGCTGATGGCCTACGTGCTGGTGCGCGGCTTCAAACTGCTGGAAAAATGGCTGCGCGTCGATGCATGCCAAGGACGTTGAGGCACGCTTCCAGGCACTGGATGCATTCCTGACCGAACACCAAGGGCTGTGGCGACCACGGCCCTTTACTCAGTTGCAGCTGCCCTGGGAAACCGAGCATCCCGAGTTATCCCAGTGGCTGCGTCGGCGTTCGTTGGCCGAAGCTGAAGCCATTCACAACCAACCCCACGACCTGCCCGCGCCCGCACCTTTTCCACAGCTGGCCGCTCACGCGCTGCGCCTCGCTACTGTGAATAAGTTACCCACGCACACCCTTGAGCCCGCTCGCCATCGTTTGAATGTCGACGTGCCAGGGCGCAAATGGCAACAGATCGAAGCCTTCGGCGCCGCGCTGACCTTTACCCAAACGCCTGCCCACTGGCTGGACTGGTGCGCCGGCAAAGGCCACCTAGGCCGCCGCCTGCTGCAACCCGGCCAACAGCTGACCTGCCTGGAATACGACCCCGCCCTGATCGCCTCCGGCCAAGCCTTGAGTGATCGCCACGACCTGCCCGCAACCCATCATCTGCAAGACGTGATGGCGGATGTCGCGATCCAGCCAGAACACACGCCGGTCGCCCTGCATGCCTGCGGCGACCTGCATGTACGCCTGCTGCAACTGGCCAACGCCGCCGGCTGCAAACAACTGGCCCTGGCGCCCTGCTGCTACAACCGCATCACCGCCGACCGTTATCAAGCCCTCTCCGCCGCCGCGCGTGCCTCCCTGCTGCAACTGTCGATTGATGACCTGGGCCTGCCCCTGAGCGAAACCGTCACCGCCGGCAACCGTGTACGCCAACAACGGGACACCTCCATGGCCCGCCGCCTGGGCTTTGACCAACTGCAACGGCAACTGCGTGGCTGCGACGACTACCTGCCAACACCTTCCCTGCCCGCCAGTTGGCTGGATAAACCCTTTGCCGACTATTGCCAGGAACTGGCAAGCCTCAAGGGCTTATCCACAGGCGAGCAGAACTGGCCGGCCCTGGAAGCCCACGGCTGGCAACGCCTGGCCGAGGTGCGCAACCTTGAGTTAGTGAGAGGCTTGTTTCGACGCCCATTGGAACTGTGGTTGGTATTGGACCGGGCACTGTTCATGGTGGAACAGGGCTACAACGTCGAGGTCGGCAGCTTCTGCGAACCATCGTTGACCCCTCGCAACCTGATGGTGCTGGCCGAGCGCGAATAAAGGGCAAAAAATCCTACAAGCGCCCTGTGGATAACTCTGTTGATGAATACTTTGCAGAGGCCCTAGATATCGGCACTTCACACCCAAAGCCGGCCTGGTCATTTTTTGTTCACAAAATAAAGTGCACACAAAACAGGCAGTTGCAGCGTGCTGAGAACTGCTGCACAAAATGGCTGTTTCGTGACAGCTGTTACCAACCGATTGTGCATAAGCATCTGGCGCCACGCGCATAACGGGCGCTTTATGCGGTCTGTTTTGGCGCCTTCAGCCACAGGCAAACCTCGTTGATATCATCACTGGCCAGCCGTTTCGCCACGTTATCCAGCGGGTCGGACGAGTAGGCCAACGCCTCATTGATGGCCATATCGCGATGAACTTCCAACGGGTCTTTGCCCAAGCGATGCTTGAACGCCTCGACCATGTCCAGGCTGAAGGGGTTACTCTCATCCACCTGGTTAATCACCACCTGCACAACCGGCGGGCGCTCGCCCTCAAGGTGCGGAGCGAGCAGCAGGTCCAGATGATCCAGGGTCCCAAGGCAAGCAGCGTCCGCCTGCACGATGACCAGCACCACATCGGCAACGCTCAACGCTTGATGGAAATAGACGTTATTACCCGCGGGCGTATCGATGATCACCGTGTGCCGCTTGCTGAGCCCCAGGCACCCAAGACGCTGCGCCAGCCAACCGGGCTCCTGCTTGAGCCAGCGCTCGAGGCTTTCCTGCTGTTGGATATCGATATCGCCGAAGGTCATCACCTGGCAACCGGCAAAGCCCAACTGCTGCAAGGGCGCCCATTGCCCATGCTCCAGACTGGTGCGGCCGATTCCGGCCAAGGTGGAACTGACCCCAAAGTGATGATGCAAGGCATTCTGCGGGTCCAGGTCCAACGCCAACACCGACTCGCCCAGGCGCTGCAACCCACTGCTCAAGGCCGTGACCAGCGTGCTGCGGCCCACACCGCCATTGATAGACACCAACGCCACTATTTTAGGGCGCAGCTCCGGGGCATTGATGGGCTGTTGGTGGATACTTTCGTCAGGAACACTGCCGAAAAAGTGCATTCTTGCATTGATGCCGTCGGCATCATGGATAACGTCTTTGCCAAACAACGCCAGAATTTCTTTGCTTAGGCTCATAGCCTGCTCCTCACGACGCAGCTTAAAGACGTGAAGGTCAGCAAGTGCGGGCACTTGCCGCAGGTCTTTTTATAGGCGCCCTTATTGTGGGCATTCTGTGACAAAGGGTTTGAAGTGTCATTATTTTGCTGTTTTTATGCTCGGTTTTTTAGATGGACGGTAGACAGTCAATTTAATGGCTTTTCAGCGTGTGTTTTTCCACAGGCTTGCAACCTGTGAAAACGTGCCCAAGACAGCCTAATCGCAAGAAACCTCCGACTTTGCAAAAATAGTCAGAATTCAGGGGTTTACAGAACCTTTCCAATCGCTATAATCGTCGCCCTAACACGCCGGTATAGCTCAGTTGGTAGAGCAACTGACTTGTAATCAGTAGGTCCCGGGTTCGACTCCTGGTGCCGGCACCATACAAGGTTCCAGAGAAGGCTTTCAAAATCTCTGGAACCCCCGAAAAACCCGCCTTCTGGCGGTTTTTTTCGTTTTGGCGTTCCGTCGGATTCCGCCAAAATCTTATGGATACCAGCCGAAAACCACCTCGATTTTCACGGGCAATCATCCGCCCTGCCCGCCCCATCCTTCATCAGCAGGCCTGCACACAAATCAGCGACGAACTGGGGCATGGTCGTCTCGACGTGATATCGGCTTATAACGATGATCGAGCACGAGCAAAACATTCGACATGGCGCTGTTCCTGGCGGATCTTCTCACCGGGTCGCATGCCATTCGCGAACGTCACCTACGCCAAGCAAAGACCATTCAAGCGAAGATCTCTAATCGCTTGCACAAAGATAATCCATGGACCTGGCAGCGAAAGCATCTCGCATGGTTTCTAAACCGTCACGTGAACCAGCACGCTGAATCGACGCGCTATTACTGGCTACTGACCGCGCATTTGCTCACTCTTCGCTTAGGAAAATTCAACCTATAGATGAAGGTCAAAAACCGGTCAAAAGCAGGCTGATGGTGTAAGTGGTTCAATTGACGTGTGAGGTTGTTTGGCTACTCGCTCGAAGTCATTGAACGAGTAGGGCTGCGTAAAAAATCAGACATCCACTGGCCACGTTCCGCGCCGCACCATTTCCCGCACCCGATCAGCACCATTGGCGCGTACCAGCAATTCCATACGGGCTTTTTCGATGTCCTCGGCACTCCATTGCTCGGTGGCCATGGTGGCTTTTTCGTGAGACCAGCCATTGTCGTAGTGACGAACCACATACTGCTGTTGGTATGCCCACATCTCGGTGCCCGGAATCGGGGTCACGATAAACGGGTTGGCGTAGGCCATGCCTGCGCCCATAAGGCTGACGGCATAGTCAATGGTATTACCGATTTGCCCCAGGCTTTCGATGAACGGCTGTTCGGCAGCCGAGGCCGGCGGGTTGACGAAGCCGAGCATGAAGCCGCCCGTCACCTGAATTCCGCACTCGGTAAACATCTGGATGATCTCAAAGGTTGCCTGCTGAATCGCGTTGAAACGCGACTTGTTGGAGTTCACCAGGCTCTCTTCGTTGGCGCTCTCCACCGCAAGGTAAATGTTGTAGCAACCGTTGTCGGCGATTGAACGGATAAACGTCTTCGCCGTGAGACCGCCGCGAATGGCAGCGATGACGTTGCGGTAGTGCGGGCTTTTGAGTTCCTGCTCATCAAGTTCCGCCAGAAATCGCTCGCCCTTGTGCAGCAGCACCAGATTGAACAGGCTCAGCCCACCTTCCTCGACCCACGGCAAATGGTGTTTCTTCAACAGCTTGCCGACCTCCATAGCGTACAGCGGGTCATGCATCAAGTGATCGTCTTCGATCAACACTTCGGTTACGCCTTGTTTGACCAAATCCGCCAGATGCAGGTCGAACCAGTCCAGCCCCAATGCCCGCCAGGGGCCGTTGATTTTGGGGATATAGCAGAAGTTGCAATTGACGTTGCAGCCTATGGTGGAAAAGATCTGCGCCCAGGCGCCGGTCTTGCGCACCCGCGCACCGGAGGAATGATAGGGCTGCAAGTAGTTGTTCATGTTCAGGAAACTGAAATCCGGCAACGGCATGACGCCCAGGCGCTCATCCAGATCCTGCCGGGCCGGGACAATGCTCAAGTAGCTGGATTTGCGCGTCGGTCGAACTAGTTGGCCACTGTAGCTGCGATAGGCAATGCCCGGCACCGCGTCGACATTGCCGCCTTCATGGGTGACCGCGTCGAGCAGCAGCGTGAAGGCGCGATCCGCTTCGTTGATCAGGGTGAAATCGAAAGGCGAGTCCAGCAAGGCATTCTGCCAGTCACCGCTGGAATGGGCACCGCCCGTCACCAGCAGCAAATTTGGATCGATGGATTTCACCAGGTCGGCCAGCGCCCGGGCGTTGCCCCATTGCACGGTGTAGTTGCACTGGATGCCGACGATGTCCGGTTGTGCATCTTCGATGATCTTGCGCATTTGCACATCGGTGAGGCCATAGCGGACCAAATGGCCCTGATCGACGTTTACCAGAGTGTTTTCCTGGGACCAGCCGGCGAATGGCGCGTCGACGATCTGCACGTCGTAGCCGGCGCGCTTGGCCACCGTGGCGATGCGCAACAGGCCAATGGGCGTGCCGGCGCGTTTCATTACTTCGAACGTGTCGATGCCGATGTCGGCAAATGCGCTGCCCAGCGGTACCGGCTCAATCAGCCGCGTGTAAGGCGGCACGAACAGCAACACACGTGGCGCTTCGCCATTTGCGCGGCGGCGAATGCCGCTGCGGCTGGACTTCAATGACGGTAGTCCCAGATGCTGGAGCGCAGGACGAGTGGGCGCCACGCTGAACCGTGGCAGGTCGCGTTCAATTCTTGTGGCGCCTTCAGAGGCAATCAGGTCCATCTCAAAGCTCCTTTACAACAGTGATGTCGGCTTTGGGCTGGCCTGTTTTCGAGGTGGCGATAACGGCGCCGACGATAATCAGCAGTGTGGGAATAATCAGGATCGGGCTGGCATGGCTTTGCCCTATGGCCACCAGCAGCAGGGTCGAGATCAGGGGGGCCAGATAGGAGAGAGCGCCGAGCATCGCCAGGCTGCCGTGCTTGGTGGCGTGGTCCCAGGCGAAAAACGCCAGGCCCACCGGCCCCAGGCCAAGGCCGACGATGGCCGCCCATTGCCCGGCGCTTGGAATGACCGCGGTTTCAAACGCCAGATGGCAGGCCAGGCCGGCCACTGCGACGAGGCCACAGATGCCACCAATGATGCTGCTTGGCACGTCACTGAAACGGCGGTTGATCACCGAATAGGACGACCAGACCAGCGCGCAGGCGAAGGCGGCCAGGTAGCCGGCTACCGGCATGGCGGCGGCTTCATCCGAGGCGCGCTGTTGCATGATGAACGCCGTACCGGCCAACCCCAGCAGCGCGCCGAGTAACTGGCGTTTGCGCAGCCGTTCCCCCACGCTGAAGGCCGAGAGCAGCACAATCAACAGTGGCCACAGGTAGGCGATCAGGCTCGCCTCGGCAACCGGGGCAGCCTTGAGGGCGAAAAAATACAGCGCGTGGTAGGCGAATATCCCTAGAAAACCGACCGCCCATACCGACCAGGGCTGACGCCAGCTGCGAAACCCCGCCATGCCGTTGCGGCCAAGGATGCACAGGCTCGCTACAAACGCGACGGCAAAACTCAGGGTCAGCAGTTGGAAGGGTGGAATGCCCTCGGTGAGGCTGGTCAGCAACGCCAGGCATGACCACAGGAACACCGCGATCACGCCGATGGCGGTGGCCGAGGCTGCGGCTCTGACAGACGCCTGTGTTTTGGCAGTGTGCGTCACTTCGGTCATCTACGCCCCGTCTGATTTATCCTTGTCGGTGGGGCAATCATAGAAAGGTCCGGCCGGGCGGGTATTGATGAGCACTGCTGAAGATTTGTTCAGGCCTGCCGGATTCACCTTACCCGCGAACTTCGTCGCACCGTGGCCGGGGTCAGGTCGCGGTTCTTTTTCAGGGCGTGGGTGAGTGCGCTTTGATCGGCATAACCGACGCGGTGGGCGATCTCGGTGATCGACAGCGCGGTTTCGCACAGCAAGTCGATGGCACGGTTGAGACGCAAGGTGGCGATATGCGCAAAAGGCGTGCTATTCAAATGCCGAGCGAACAGCACGTAGAGTTGCCGCTCGCTGGTGCCTGCCACCCGTGCAATCTCGGTGGCGCTAAGCCGGCTGTCCAGATGGCTTTCGATGTAAGCGAGTGCCCGTGCCAGGGTGAACTGACCATGCTCAGGGATGATTCCGGGCGGCAGCGTCAGCGAAGACAGCAGCAAAGTACTCCAAGACTCCGCCACCTGAGGTGAACTGGTCAGCAAGGGCGCGCTGCGGCTGGCGTAATCGAGTAAATGGCGGATTTCCGGGCCTATTGGGAAAAAGCGTTTGTCGGCCTGGAGTCTGGTCGACAGGTCGAGATTCTTGGGCCCGCCGAAGGTCGTGGCCGGCACGTCGAGTACCAGAAAGGTATTGGCCTTTTGCGCCAGAAACGCATGGCGAGCACCGGCAGGAATTACCACGCCCTGACTCCAGTCGACCTTGCCGGCCCGACCGTCGACTTCGATGTCCATGGAGCCGGACTGCGGCAGCACGAGCTGATGAAAGTCGTGATCGTGCAATTCGACTTGGCCCGAATACGAACGAAGGGCCAGTGAAACCGCTGGGTTATCGTGACTGCCCATAGCGCCTCTCCGTTGGCTCAGGTTCACATCATGCCTGAGTCAGAGAACCCGGTGCCACTCCCGCGAGCGCTCAGGGGAGATGCGACGGGTCATCGGCAAGAACTCGTGCGGGGCGCGGGCTGATTTCATCGCGGGCGAGCCCGGCGCCCACAGAGCGAAGCCCTGGCCTGGATAGGCCAGGGCTTTTTACGAATGACGACCCATGCGCCCATAGTGATATGGCACTTAGCCACTTTTCCAATTGACACCCCCTCCCCACTCCGTTAAAAACCCCGCCTTGCTTGCGTTTTTATCGAGACATGGATGTTGTCCAAACCCCCGCTGTTCAAATACCGCCGCTATTGGCTGGCGGTCATCATCGTGTTGCTGGCGATTCTTGATCCTTTCGGCCTGGCCAGTTCCAGCGACAAGGCGTCGGCGCAGTGGCTCAATCGTATGTTCGCCAGTCACTACCCGAGCCTTGGGCAGCAGCGGGTGGCGGTGGTGTTGATCGATGATGCCTACCTGATGCGCAATAACAGTTCGTGGCCTATGCCTTATGGCGAGCAGAGCAAGTTGTTCAAGCGCTTGCTGGCGTACAAGCCCCAGGCGGTGTTTGTGGATTTGCTTTATAGCCACGACCACTCGTTTGGCGACCCGACGCGGGGCAGCCAGTTGCTGGCGAATGTGTTTGAGCGTTATCAACGCCAAGGCATCCCGTTGTGGCTGGCCAATACTGGGTTGACTCGGGCAGAGGCGGGCCAGGCGAATACGCTGGCGCCGTTCATGCAGGTGAGCCAGCCGGCGCTGGTTGTATGGGAAGGGGTGGATGACAAGTATCCACTGGCGATGCGCACACAGGCAGGGCTGATGGAAACTCCCGCCCTGTCGCTGTATCGAGTGTTCTGTGCCACGCAGCACTGCAAGCAGCCGCCGGTGGATGTGCAAGCCGCTGCGCAGCGCCAGCCCATCGCCGTGCAGTGGGGGCTGAAGCTGGCGCCCGAACAGGCACGTATTGCCGATATCCGCCACTGCGCGCCGGCACGGCATTTTTTGCTGGATGGGGTGGCGCAGTTATTTCAGGCGGTGTTCTGGAAGCTCGACGACTCGGCCCAGGCGCGATGCCCTTATACGCTGACGTTGTCGGCCAGTGACCTGGAGGTCAGCGACCCCGATGACCAGGCATTGGTCGCCGAGTTACTGCGCGACCGCCTGGTGTTGGTGGGCGCCAATATCGCTTCCACCGGTGACTTGGTGGAGTCGCCGGTACACGGCCAACTCCCTGGCGTTTACCTGCACGCCATGGCGCTGGACAACCTGATCAATGCGGGCATGGACTACGACCATGAACCGGCCAATTTCCCCCACCTGCCGTTCAATTGGCTAGACCTGCTGGAGCTCGGGCTGTTGGCGTTGATCGCCGTGCTCAAGGCGCTGCACGCACGTCGCCTGGCGGGCCATCGCACCTGGAGCCGTTGGCGGCGCCAGGAAATCTGGTTTTTTACCTCGCCGTGCCCGTCGTGGCTGTTGGTGATGTCGATGTTGACGGGGGTCAGTGTGTTGCTGAGCCTCAATGACATCACCCCGGTCAACGTGCTGGGCATTGTGTTGCTGTCGTTGGTGCTGTTCAGCGAGCGGATCGAAGCCTTCTTCGACCGCGATCGCTGAGTGCACCGCTCTGCTATCTGACTCAAGGAAACCAAGGATGAACAGAAGCCTCATCGTCTTGCTCGCCGCCCTCTTCACCCAGGGCGCCTGGGCAGAAACCCACAGTATCAAGGCGTTCCTCGCCGACCCGGTGACAGTGCTGGACGAGCAGGGCAAGCAACAACGTGAGCTGGCGAAAAAGGACGCGCCCACCCAGCCCCTGCCGGTATTGCAGTACAACCAGGCGCTGGACCTGGTGCAGGTAGAGCTGGCAGGCCAGAAGGTGTGGCTGGACACCATGGATTTGCGCATCGAACCCCCGCTGAACGTCGTCGACCTGCCCTGCCAGGGCCTGACCAAAAGCCAGGCCAAGGACAGCCGCAACAACTCCACCATCGGTTTTGGTGCCGGCTGCAATCAATAAAAGGAGCGTTGCGGTGAAGGGATATCTAGTAGCAGCCAGCCTGTTGGCCAGTTCGGTGCTCAGTGGTTGCGCCACCATGAAAGGCGCAGACCAGGCGTTTATGAACCTGGTGGGGCCCTCGACCCAGTCCCGGGTTCAGGGCCATTACGTGGATAACAGCGACGTACGCCAGTATTACAAGCTCGACCCACAGCGCCAGAGCCAGCAGCGTTTGAGCTACGACGGGCGTGCGGTACCGGCCGCTGAAGCGCGCCAGCAGAACCTGGTGGATATCCCGATGCTGCAAGGCTACTTGCAGGGCATCGTCACGCGCTTGTCCAAGGGCTGGCCGGGGGAGTTGCCGCCGCTGCAGGTGAAGATCACCGACAGCTATGGCTTCGGGCCGTCGGCAGACCCCTACGGCAACCTGTTCGTGCCGCTGGGCATGCTGGACAACGTCGCCAGCGAAGACGAAATCGCCGCGATGCTGGGCCATGAAATGAGCCACGTATTGCTGCATCACCATGACCGCATGGCCGCTTTCCAGCAGCAGAAAGACATGTTCACCACCGTCGCCTCCACGGTCGCCTTGGCCACCATGGCTGCCGATACGGGCGTGGACCGCAGCTCCGGTACGATGAAACTGTTCAGCAAGGACCCGGCCGGCACCCAGAAGACCATCGGTAATACCGTGCTGTATACCGCACTGGCCAATACCTTTTCCGACCAGGTTTGGAGCACCGCCTGGGGCCGCAGCCAGGAAGACCAGGCCGACTTGCTGGGCACCGACTTGATGATCCGTGCCGGTTACGCGCCGCGAGCCGCCACCCATAGTCTGGAGCGCCTCAATGACTTCCAGGGCAAGCAGAAGCCCTTGCTCACGGGGTTCCTCACGGCGCGCAAGAATGCCATGCAGGATTCGCTGCAGCAGTTCAATCTCAACCAGTTCACCAAAGAGCTGGACGTGCTGGTCAAGGATGGCTTGACCACCGGCATCACCGCGACCAGCCAATACTTCAACCGCTCACATATGTCGGCGATGGACCGCGACACCGAGCTGCGCCAGTACTTGCAACGCGAGTATCGCCAGGAACGCCGCGCCCGGGTCAACCCGCAAAGCTGGTCGAAAATGAAGAGCACGCCTCAGGTGGCGAAGGCTTTGCAGGGCTATAAAGACGCGTACTTCGCAATTGATGCCCTGGAGAAAAACAAGGTGCCGCAGGCTGACGCTTTCATCCGCAAGGCTCTGGCCTCGCCGGTAAAAGACCAGCCGAGCATTCGGCGCACCGCCTATACCGTGCGCCTGGCCCAAGGCAAAAACAGCGAAGCGGTGAAAGAGTTGCAGGCGATCAAGGACTGGTCCCTGGCAGGGCCTTCCACCTATGACTTGATGATCAGCTACCACCTCAAGCGCGGTGACGGGCAATCGGCACTGGCGATGATCGACAAGGCAGAACGCAACCTGGGCTCGGAAGAACTGTTTATTACCGAGAAGCTGTTGGCCAACCAGCAACTGCAGAATGCGCAGCAGGTGCAAAGCGTACTGCGCAAATGCGAGCAGTACCCGACGCGCAAAGAGAACTGCAAAAAGCTCGCACCGGTCAAAGCCTGACGCCCCCGCGAGCGGACAATAAAAAACCCCGAACCAGTCGGGGTTTTTTATCGCCTGGCATCAGGCACGACATTCGATCAATTAGAAAACGTTGATCGGGTAGTCGGCGAACAGACGGATTTCGTTACCGCCTACGTTGTAGTTGCTGGCGTTGTTGGAAACGCGCAACCACGAGGCACGGGCACGCAGGCTCAGGTCTTTGGCTGGGCCGCTCTGTACCACGTACTTGAACTGGTTCCAGATTTCACGCTCGGTGCCATCGCCACGGCCAGTGCCGTCGTCGATGTTGGTGCCGCGCACGTAGGCAATGTTGTAGGTCAGGCCCGGTACGCCGAAGGTGGCGAAGTCGATGCCATAACCTGCTTGCCAGGAGCGCTCGTCCTTGCCGTTGAAGTCGGACCAGTAGGAGTTGGCCAGCAGGATGGTATTGCCACCGTCGCCAATGCCGCCAGCGTTGCGGTAGCCACCGTACAGGTAGCCGGTGTCACCGGTGCTGCGCTGGTGAGCGAGTGTGAAGCTGTGCGCGCCAACGGCCCAGGTAGCGCCCAGGCTCCAGATCTTGTTGTCGCGAGCGTCCGCATCACCTTGGTTTTCCAGGGCGAAGCTGCGGTCCAGCTTGGTTTTGTAGCCATTGAAGTCAAATGTCAGCGACTGTTGTTCTGGCAGGGCCAGCACGTAGTTGACGTTGACGTATTGCTTCTTCAGCACGTCCTGCATGTCGGAGGCGTACAAAGCAGCCGACAGGCTTTCGGTGAATTTGTAGCTACCACCGATGTAATTGATGCTCTTCAAGCGGCCGCTATCGCTGCCCTCGGCGCTCTTGCGAGCTTCCTTGGTGAAGTGACCAGCATCCAGTTGCAGGCCGGCGATCTCTTTGGAAACGATCGAGGTGCCCTCGTAGGTTTCCGACAGCAGGCGCGAGTTGTCGTATTGCAGGACCGGCACGGCCGGCATCTGCTGACCGTATTTGATCACGGTGTTGGAGATACGCGCCTTGACGGCTGCGCCGCCTTTGGCCAGGTCGTTGGCGGCTTCTCCGCTGTCACCTTGCTTGAAGAAGTCGATACCGCCAGCGCCGCTGCGACCTTTACCACCATCCAGGCGGATAGCGTATTGGCCAATCACATCCACACCCACACCGACGGTGCCTTGGGTGAAGCCGGACTCGAACTTGCCGATGAAGCCTTGGCCCCATTCAGCTTTGTCCTGCTTGCCGTTTTTGTAGTCACGGCTGATGTAGGCGTTACGTGCTGCGATGTTCAGGTGGCTGTCTTCAACGAAACCCTTGGATTGCTCCTGGTCGTTTGCCATTGCTGTCGATGCGCTCAAAATCCCCAGAGCGATCAGACTCATCCGTTGCTTCAACATTTTCTTATATTCCTTATTACGGGTTGAGTACGCGCTGTGACACCAGGCTCCTGTTGCTTTTCTGGTGTCGACCTCGCCAGCAAAAAGAAGGCCCGCGGACGACTGAACTGCCGCGGGCCTTTTTTTATTGGATTTAGTCATGGTGGTTAGCCACAGGCGTTGGGCGCAATCCTATGCGGGCGTTGAACTATGTGTCAATTTCGTGAATCGTCTGTATTTAGGCGATATTCGTCTAAGCGGCGGGCTAAAGCGGCGGGATGAAAGCGTTGAAAACACCTTGATCAGCCTTTGGAAACACATTAAGTAACAAATCCGTATGCAATGCGTTAGGGAATAGATAACGCGCGCAAATGCAAAGCATTACCATTCGCGCACAATTTTCCTGCCATGTCATTTGGATACACTCCCATGCCTGCCCCTCGCCTGACGCCTCTCTCCCTTGGGCTCTCTGTCCTGCTGTCTGCTGGTTTTGCCGGTGCGGCCACGGTCCTGCCCGAAACCTCGATCAGCGTGGAAGCAGACGAAGACGACCCACGGGTCAAAGAGACCAGCACCGCCACACGCACCGCGACGGCTGTTCGCTATGTGCCCCAGGCGATCGACTCAGTCAAAACCGAAAGCCTGCGTTCCTATGGCACCAACGACCTGGGCCAGGCGTTGAGCGGTATCCCCAACGTCAGCAGCGGCGCCGATACACGCTTCGACAGCCTGCGCATACGCGGTTTCGACGCCAGCAATGACTTCTATCTGGATGGCATTCGCGACGACAGCCAGTACGTACGTGACCTGCATAACATCGAGCGTATCGAAGTGCTCAAGGGACCGGCCGCCGTGCTTTACGGGCGAGGCGGCCAGGGCGGGATCGTCAACCGGGTGAGCAAACTGCCAACCCCAGGGCAAAAGTCCAGCATCGAAGCCCAAGGCGGCAGCAACGATTTGCGCAGCCTGTATGCCGACCTGAGTACCGACCCCACCGATAACATCAGCCTGCGCCTGAACATGGGCAACCAGGACAACAACAGCTTTCGCGATGGAGTCAGCGGCAACCGCCAGTTGTTCGCGCCGTCGATGAGCTGGCAGCTCACTCCAGAGCTGAACTGGCTGGTGCAATACGAATACAGCCGGTACAACCGCACCCCAGACCGTGGCATTCCTGGTGTCAACGGGCGCCCGGCGGATGTGAGCCGCAGCACCACTTACTTTGATCACGGCGATTACATCGACGATAAGTCCCAGTCCCTGCGTTCCAGACTTGCCTACGAGCTCAACGCCGACTGGCAACTGCGCCACACCCTCGGCGTGTTCAAGCTCGACAGCGATTTCGACAATACCTACCAGACCGGCTATGACCCGAAAACCAACACCGTCAGCCGCCAACACTGGCAGCAGGACCTGACCACCCGAAACGTGTTCAACAACGTGGAGCTGGAGGGCGGTTTCGACACCTTTGGCCTGGAACACCGCCTGCTCACCGGTATTGAGCTGGGCAGCCAGCGCCGTGATCCGAAGCTGTACTCCGCTCGCGATGGCAAGACGGTGCCGAGCCTGGACCTCAACCAACCCAATCGCCGCCTGAGCCACACCGGGAGCATGCGACTGTCGAGTAACAACCACACCGAAGTCGAAAGCCGCGCCCTCTACATACAGGACCAACTGCGCCTGAATGACCAGTGGCAACTGCTGGGCGGGCTGCGTTACGACCGCTTCGAAGTGGACACCACCAACAAGTTGCTCGACATCCAACAGAACGTGAAAAGCCACAGCACCAGCCCGCGCGTCGGCCTGGTGTGGACGCCTCTGGAGCACCACTCGTTCTACGCCTCGTGGAGCAAGACTTTCACCCCAGCAGGCGGCGGCCTGATCGGCATCACGCCGAACGCCACCGGCAACGTCAACGACCTGAGCCCGGAGTTGACCAAGCAAAAAGAAATCGGCGTGAAGAGCGACTGGTTCGATGAGCGCCTGAGCACCACCCTGGCTGTGTACGAACTGGAACTCTACAACCGCCGCACCAGCGACCCGCTGGACCGCACCATTACCCTGCTCACCGGCGAACAACGCTCACGCGGCGTGGAGCTGACCGCCACCGGCAAGATCGTCGACAACTGGTACGTGCGCGGCGGCGTAGGCCTGCAGGACGCCAAGGTCGAGAAGGACAACAACGGCTTTGAGGGCAAACGGATCAGCGACGTGGCCAAGCGCAACGCCAGCCTGTTCATCACCTGGAAGCCGGAGATGGGCTGGTACGCGGAAACCGGTTTGACCCTGGTGGGCGATCGTTACGCCGACAACCTCAACACCGTGGTGTTGCCTGGTTATGGTCGCTGGGACGCGCTGGCCGGGTTCCGTCAGAAAGAATGGGACGTGCGGGCAGCACTGAACAATATCGCTGATAAAAACTACTACGCCTCGGCGACCAGTGCGGCGCAGATTCAACCAGGTGAGCCGCGAAGCCTGGTGGTCACCGGTACCTACAGCTTCTGACACGCCTCATGGGAACCAAAGCCTGCTCCCACACTGGTTAGGCATTGCCACAACATCAGCGCCTGGCACAGATCCCTGTGGGAGCGGGCTTGCCCGCGAAAGCGGCGTGCCAGTCACCACATCTTCAACTGAACCACCGCCATCGCAGGCAAGCCAGCTCCCACACTGGTTAGATATTGTCCAAAAAATCAGCGCCTGGCGCAGATCCCTGTGGAAGCGGGCTTGCCCGCGATAGCGGTGTGCCAGTCAGCCAATCTTCAACTGAGCCACCGCCATCGCAGGCAAGCCAGCTCCCACACTGGTTAGATATTGTCCAAAAAATCAGCGCCTGGCGCAGATCCCTGTGGGAGCGGGCTTGCCCGCGATAGCGGTGTGCCAGTCCCCCAATCTTCAACTGAACCACCGCCATCGCAGGCAAGCCAGCTCCCACACTGGTTAGATATTGTCCAAAAAATCAGCGCCTGGCGCAGATCCCTGTGGAAGCGGGCTTGCTCGCGAAAGCGGTGTGCCAGTCAGCCAATCTTCAACTGAGCCACCGCCATCGCAGGCAAGCCAGCTCCCACACTGGTTAGATATTGTCCAAAAAATCAGCGCCTGGCGCAGATCCCTGTGGGAGTGGGCTTGCCCGCGAAAGCGGTGTGCCAGTCGCCCAATCTTCAACTGAACCACCGCCATCGCAGGCAAGCCATCTCCCACAGTTGGTTTTAGGTGTTCTTTAGTTGCTCATCAACTCGCACAACGCCTGCACTTCGTCGTCCGTAAACAACCCAACCGGGTAGCGCTCACTCATCACGCTGCGCAAATCAGGCAATTGCCTGACCTGTGGCGAGCCGTTCGCCTTCAACCAAAGGGCCAACGCATGGATGGCGTCTGCGTCGACCCGCAAAGGGTGGAACGTACGCGTGTTCATCAGGTGGACATCGGCATTCATTTCAGCGCTCTCTCCTGCTGCGTGAGCGGCTAACTTACTCAAGGTTTGTGACAGAACTGCACGGTCATCCCCCTTGGGCCACTGTAACCACAGCGATACAAGAGCTATGCCAATGTGCCCTGTTCACCGGCATGCAGGCATGAAAAAGCCCGCGACCGGGCTGGGTCGCGGGCTTGCGGGGAACACTGCAAACGCGCGGTGCTCGTAAGCCATCAAGGCGCTGTTACAACTGCACTCACTTTCGCTGCGGAGCTGGCTGCTGTTGGGTCAGGCAATGGATATTGCCCCCACCCAGTAACAATTCGCGGCCCGGCACCATCACCACTTCATGTTGTGGGAACAGGTTCTGCAGGATTTGCTTGGCCTGATCGTCCAACGGGTCATCGAAACTCGGCGCGATGATGCCGCCATTGACGATCAGGAAGTTGACGTAGGAACCGGCCAACCGCACGGTCGGATTACGCTCCTGGCTACCGTCAACCAGGTCTACCCCGGCGCATTCCTCCTCAGTGGCATACAGCGGACCCGGGATCGGCATTTTATGCACAATGAACGAGCGGCCCTGGGCATCGGTGCTGCTTTGCAGCACGTCCATGGCTGCGTGGCAGCGTGGGTAGTTCGGGTCTTGCGGGTCATCGGTCCAGGCCAACAGCACTTCGCCCGGGCGCACGTAGCAGCAGAAGTTATCCACATGGCCGTCGGTTTCGTCGTTGAACAACCCATCCGGCAACCAGATGATCTTGTCTACCGCCAGGTTATCGCTGAGCACCGCCTCAATGGCCGCACGATCAAGGTGCGGGTTGCGGTTGCGGTTCAACAGACATTCTTCGGTAGTGATCAGGGTGCCTTCGCCGTCGACATGAATCGAACCGCCTTCAAGCACGAAGCCTTCAGTGCGGTAACGCGGTGCGCGCTCCATCTCGAGGATCTTGCCTCCCACCTGGGAATCGCGATTCCACGGTGCATACAGACCGCCGTCAAAACCACCCCAGGCGTTGAAGTCCCAGTTCACACCCCGTACTTCACCACTGCCGTTGATCACAAAAGTGGGGCCGGTGTCGCGAACCCAGGCGTCGTCATTGGACATTTCCACCAGGCGGATATTGGGTACGTCCAGGCGGGCACGGGCGTTTTCGTACTGGCTGGCGGAGACCGCGACGGTCACCGGCTCAAAACGTGCGATGGCCTTGGCCACCGCCACATGGGCCGCCTGAGCAGGCTTACCGCCCAGGCGCCAGTTGTCTGGGCGCTCGGGCCAGATCATCCAGGTCTGGGTCTGGGGCGCCCATTCGGCAGGCATGTGAAAGCCATCGGCGCGAGGTGTGCTGTGCAAGGTGGTCATGGCGATCAGGGCTCCGAATGGGGTGAAGGGCAACTTTATAATGGATAAAAATCGGCTTTAATAGCCTAAAAAAATGATAGGTGCTTGCCATCGTAAAAAATACCCGATAACAATCGATAAATCACAGTTGCTCATCCAGCACCTTCGACAGCATGTCCACAAAGAAATCCACGCTGCGTCTGGACGTCACCATCGGCGGCTTGATTTTGAGGATATTCAGATAATCACCGGTAGGCTGCATGAAAATCCCCAGCTCCCGCAGCCGGTCACACAACAAGGCGGTTTCTGCAGTCGCAGGTTCGAGGGTCTGGCGATCGCGCACCAGTTCCAGGCCCAGATAGAAGCCCGAACCGTGCACGGCACCGACAAGTGGATGGCGATCGATCAATTCCTCCAACCGTGCCTTGAAATGCCCACCTACCAGTTGGGCGTTTTCCCACAGCTTTTCCTCTTCCATCACATCCAGGACCGCCATGCCGATCCGGCAACTGACCGGGCTGCCTCCTGATGAGGAGAAGAAGTAACCCTCGGCTTCCAGCGCCTCGGCAATTTCTCGGCGGGTGATCACTGCACCCAACGGCTGGCCGTTGCCCATGCCTTTGGCCATGGTGATGATGTCAGGCACCACACCTTGCTGTTCAAACCCCCAGAAGAAATGCCCCATGCGGCCGTAACCCACCTGCACTTCATCGGCGATGCACACGCCTCCCTGGGCACGGACCAGGCCATACACCTGTTGCAGGTAACCCGGTGGCAGGGAGATGCCGCCGGCATTGCCGTACACCGGCTCACAGATGAACCCGGCCAATTGGCGCTGGCTCGCGGCGATTTTCGCCAGGTTATGCTCCACGCTTCGTACATAGTCCGGCGCGCTGTCCAGCCCGCGAAATTCACCGCGGTAGGTATTGGGCGCGGTCACCGGGTGTACCCAATCCGGGCGGCTGCTCAAGGCCTGGGGGTTATCGGCAATCGACGTGGACACGGCATCCGCCGCCACCGACCAGCCGTGATAGGCCTCCAGCACGCTGAGCATGTCGCGCCCGCCGCTGTAGGCCCAGGCCAAACGAATCGCCAGGTCATTGGCCTCGGTGCCGCTGTTGACCAGGAACACCCGGTCCATGCCCTCCGGCGCCAACGCCAGCAGGCGCTCGGAGAACTCGGCAATCGCCGCATAGTGAAACCGCGAGTTGGTGTTGAGCAACGACCACTGCCGAGCCGCCACTTCAGCCATGCGCGGGTGGCCATGGCCCAGCACGGCCACGTTGTTGAGCATGTCGAGGTAGGATCGGCCCTGCATATCGATCAGGTGGTTACGCCAGCCGCGCTCGATACGCGGTGGGTCGGCGTAGTAGTGCTTCTGGGAGCGGGCAAAGCTGGCATCACGCCTGGCCAGCAGGGCCTCTGGGTCCAGTTCCGGCTCCGCATCACAGGCCAGGCCCAACAGCGCTGCGGGTGACGGGCACAACGCCTGCCACGCCAACGCCCGGGAAGGTGTGCAGAACAGCGGTGGCTCAAGGTCGGCGCGGCATAACTGCACAGTCAACGGCGCGTGAACCTCGCCCAGCACCTGCCCTTTGACCAAGGTTGCGCCCGGCTTGAGTGATGTGCGCACGCCCCACAAGCGCAGGCTCAGGCCGCCGTCGTGCAAACACAGCAAGCCGTCGGTACCTTCGCGCAGCATTCCCGCAAAGGGTGCTTCCAGCACCGTGCCGTGGGGCAGATGCAGTTCGACATGCAGGGGGAAGGTCTCGGGCTCTAGCGCACTGTCGGGGCGGGTGCGCGACAAGCGGTATTGCCCATAACGACTGGCCGCCAGCCCATGCACCGTCGCCGCTTGATCCAGCAAGCGCCGATCGATGCCGGGAGTCTCCCAATTGCCAGCCTCGAAATGCGGGCTGAGTACGCCCAGGTCGATCAGCGCAAACTCGCGGCCCACCAAGCCTGGCAATAAAGGCGCGAAGTCTTGGTTGGCGACGGGCGGTAATGGTTTGCCGACGCTGCGCAGAATCGCCGCTTGCATGAGTTCGAAGGGCACCGACGTGGCGATATGGAAGATTTCCCACTCGTGTTCGGCGTTTTTCTTTAGATAAACGTTGTCCGGGTCCAGGCGTTGCTGCTGCTCACTGCTGAGCACCAACACCGCCGCGCGAGCGACGATCAACGGCCACAACACCTCCAGCTCTTCGCGCTGCAACGGCGTGACCGCGTGGCAGGCCTGGATCGCCGGCAAGAGGGCAAACGGATCACCGTCGGCATGGTGCAACAACGCCGCGCAGGTCACCGACAGGTCGGCAATTCGCCAGGTGTGCACCAGATCGCCGAAATCGATCACGCCTTGTATGCGCCAGTGCCGCTGGGCATCACGCTGCCACATCACGTTGTCGTCGGTGATGTCCATGTGCACTGCTTGCCAAGGCAGGTGTGCCGCCAACGGCTGGACATGCGCCTCGACCTGCCTGGCCACCTGCTCCAAAGCAGCACGCTGCGGCAGGTCGGGCAAGGTTGCCAGCAGGTGGGTGATCAATGCTTGCGCGTGGCGCGGGTCCCATTGCAGGGTGCGCGCAAGGCCAGGGTGCTCGAAACCTGCCAGCGCGAGGCTCATCTGCCCGCACAGCTCACCAAAGCCTTCGATCACGGTGCGGCTCAGGTGGGGTAACTGCGTCAGGGGCTGGCCGTCGATGTAGTCCAATAGCCGCAGGTGCAGGGTTTGGTCATCGACGTTGACCGTTAGCAACTCCTCACCCGCCAAGGTCTGGATGACCTTGGGCACACGCAGGCTGGCATGTGCGCCCAGGCTGTTGAGCGCTGCGTGCTGGGCCTGGAGTTCAACCGCGGCGTAGTCACCCCGGCAGATTTTCAGAACGAAGCGGCCCCGTGTGCTGTCAATTCTATAGTTGAGGTCTTGCTGACTGCCCAATGAGTGTAATTTGCCCGTTATTCCATAGTGTCGCTCGAGCAGGCATGCTGCTTGCTCGGGGGTTACTTGTGGGCAAGGCAAGCTGGCACGGTGGGTCAACGTGGCTAACGACATTGTGACGACCTTTGTTTTTTCAGGCGTCTATATCGCCATTGTTCAGGGGCACAAGGCAACCCCCAGTAATACAGCGCTTGCACCACCCGGCTCGCACCACTCAAGCTATGCTTCATCCGCATAATGTCTATCTAAGGAAAGGGCCCTCCGATATGCGCATTCTCGTTACTGGCGGCGCTGGCTTTATCGGCTCAGCCCTGATTCGCCACCTGATCCAGCACACCGAGCACGAGGTGCTCAACCTGGACAAGCTGACTTACGCCGGCAACCTCGAGTCGCTGACCAGCATCGCGTCCAACAGCCGCTATGAGTTTGTCCAGGCCGATATCATCGACCAGGCCACCGTCAGCGCCTTGCTCGCACGCTTCGAACCCGATGCGATCATGCACTTGGCGGCCGAGTCCCATGTCGACCGCTCCATTGACGGCCCGTCGGATTTTATCCAGACCAACATCGTTGGCACCTACAGCCTGCTGGAAGCCACGCGAGCCTATTGGCAGAAGCTGGCAGAGCCGGCAAAAAGCGCATTCCGTTTCCACCACATCTCCACTGATGAGGTGTATGGCGACCTGCACGGCGTGGACGACCTCTTCACCGAGACCACGCCTTACGCACCGAGCTCGCCGTATTCCGCGAGCAAGGCAGCGTCCGACCACCTGGTACGCGCCTGGCAGCGCACCTATGGCCTGCCGGTGCTGTTGACCAACTGCTCGAACAATTACGGGCCGTTCCATTTCCCCGAAAAATTGATCCCCCTGGTGATTCTCAACGCCCTGGCGGGCAAGCCACTGCCGGTGTATGGCGATGGTCTGCAGGTGCGTGACTGGCTGTTCGTTGAGGATCATGCCCGTGCGCTGCTCACAGTGGTCACCACTGGGGTTGTGGGCGAAACCTACAATATCGGCGGCCACAACGAACAGAAGAACATCGACGTGGTACGTGGCATCTGCGCCCTGCTGGAAGAACTGGCGCCGCAACGCCCAGCCGGTGTGGAGAAATTCACTGACCTGATCACCTTCGTCAAGGATCGCCCAGGCCACGACCAACGCTACGCCATCGACGCCAGCAAGATCGAACGCGAACTGGGCTGGGTCCCGGAAGAAACCTTCGAGACCGGCCTGCGCAAAACCGTACAGTGGTACCTCGATAATCTGGAATGGTGCAGCAGGGTCCAGGACGGCAGTTATCAGGGAGAACGATTGGGCAACACCGACTTGAAGGATCTAATCGCATGATGAAGGGAATTGTATTGGCTGGCGGCTCCGGCACTCGCCTACACCCCATTACGTTGGGAGTGTCCAAACAGCTGTTGCCGGTGTATGACAAGCCGATGATCTACTACCCGATATCCGTGCTGATGCTCGCAGGCATCAAGGACATTCTGGTGATCTCCACTCCGGTGGACCTACCGCAGTACCGAAACCTGCTGGGAGACGGCAGCCAGTTTGGCGTGCGTTTCACATATGCCGAACAGCCTTCCCCGGACGGGCTGGCTCAAGCATTTATCATTGGCGAAGAGTTCATCGGTGATGACGCGGTGTGCCTGATTCTGGGGGACAACATCTTCCACGGCCAGCATTTTGGCGATCAGTTACGCACCGCAGCCGAGCGCTCCTCGGGCGCTACTGTTTTCGGCTATTGGGTGAAAGACCCGGAGCGCTTCGGTGTGATTGATTTCGATAAAGAGGGCCGCGCCCTTTCCATCGAAGAAAAACCGGCAAAGCCCAAGTCACCGTATGCCGTGACCGGCCTGTACTTCTACGACAACGACGTGATCAAGATCGCCAAGGCGGTCAAGCCTTCGCCACGCGGCGAGCTGGAGATCACCGACGTCAACAATGCCTACCTTCAGCGTGGCGATCTTCACGTTGAACGCTTCGGCCGTGGGTTCGCCTGGCTCGACACCGGCACCCATGACAGCCTGCTGGAAGCCTCGACCTACGTTCAGACCATCGAGCACCGCCAGGGCTTGAAAGTGGCATGCCTGGAAGAGATCGCCTATGAAAATGGCTGGATCGATCGTGATTATCTGCTGGAGCGCGCCAAGTACTTTGGCAAGACCGGCTACGGCCAATACCTCTACTCGCTTGCCGGAGAGACCCAGTGAATGTAGTTGAAACCACACTACCCGGCGTACTGATCCTCGAGCCAAAGGTATTCGGCGACGAACGCGGTTTCTTCTACGAAAGTTTCAATGCGCGCGCCTTTGAAACGGCCACCGGGCTCAAGCGTAATTTCGTGCAGGACAATCACTCACGCTCGCAAAAAGGCGTGCTGCGAGGTTTGCACTATCAGCTTGAACACACTCAAGGCAAGCTGGTGCGTGTCACCTACGGTGAAGTGTTGGACGTAGCGGTCGACATCCGTCGCAGCTCACCCCACTTTGGCCAGTGGGTGGGTGTCCGCTTGTCGGCACAGAACCATCGCCAACTCTGGGTGCCGGAAGGCTTCGCCCATGGTTTCGTGGTGTTGAGTGAGTACGCAGAGTTCCTGTACAAAACCACCGACTACTACCAGCCAAGCGCCGAGCGCAGCATTCTCTGGAATGATCCGACGCTGGCCATCGACTGGGAGCTGGCCGAACCGCCGCAACTCTCCGCCAAGGATCAGGTCGGCAAACTGCTCATGGAAGCTGACTTGTTCCCATGAAAATCCTCATCACCGGCCAACACGGCCAAGTCTCCCAGGAGCTGCAACAGCGGCTCCAGGGCCTGGGCGAACTCATCGTCCTGGGCCGCGACCAGCTTGACCTGGCAGACGCAGACCTTATCCGCCAGCAAGTGCGCGCCCATCGCCCTGGACTGATCATCAACGCGGCGGCACACACCGCCGTCGATCTGGCCGAGAGCGAGCCGGACGCTGCGTTCGCCATCAATGCCATCGCCCCCGGCATCCTCGCCGAAGAAGCCAAGGCCCTGGGCATCCCGCTGATTCACTACTCGACCGACTACGTGTTCGACGGCACCAAACCTGCCCCGTACACCGAAAGCGACACGCCGAACCCATTGGGTGTCTACGGCCAGAGCAAGCTGGCGGGTGAGCAGGCGATTGCGGCTGCAGGCGGCGAGTACCTGATCTTGCGCACCAGTTGGGTCTATTCCAGCCACGGCAAGAACTTCCTGCTGACCATGCAGCGCCTCCTGCAGGAAAAACCGCAGATGCGCATCGTGGCCGACCAGATCGGTGCGCCGACCTGGGCCGGGACTATCGCCAACAGCACCCGCGTGCTGATCGAGCAGTGGCAGGCCGGTAAGGCAGGGGATTGGGGTGTTTACCACCTCACTGCCCAGGGTGAGACTTCATGGTTCGGCTTTGCCCAAGCCATTGGCGAGCAACTGCGCGCCGAGGGCAAGGCCTGCGCCGAGCTGGAGCCGATCCCTTCCAGCGCCTACCCGACCCCCGCCAAGCGCCCGCTGAACTCGCGCCTGGACTGCACCCGCCTGCAACAGCAATGGCACGTCAGCCAGCCACAGTGGCAAGACGCATTGCACGAGTGTCTTGCACAGCAGCACTAGGCATAATGCGCCTGTACCCACAGGCGCGACTTCCATGACCCCACCCCTTCCGCGAAGACCCCGCTGGCGCAGCCTCGCCCTGCTGGCTCTGTGCCTGGCACCGCTGTTGTGGCCGCTGGAGCATTTGGCCGAGCGCTATTACCGCAGCGAGCTGGCCGGGCAAAACCGCCAGACCCTCGACCTCTACGTCGCCAACTTGCTGGGCACCCTGCACCGCTACGAAATACTGCCGCAGATCCTCGGGGACTTACCGGCCCTGCGCACTGCATTGGGCGCGCCCCACGTCAGCACCCACCTGGTCAATGCCAACCAGTTGCTCAAGGACGTCGCCGCCCAGGCCGGGGTAGAGGTGATGTATCTGATGGACACCACCGGCAAGACCCTCGCCGCGTCCAACTGGGACAAACAAGACAGCTTTGTGGGGCGTAACTTTTCCTTCCGTCCGTATTTCAGCGAAGCCATGGCCGGGCGCCTCGGCCGGTTCTTCGGCCTGGGCACCACCTCGGCCAAGCGCGGCTACTTCTTCGCCGCCGCGGTGCGTGACGGCGATACCGTCATCGGCGTGCTGGTGGTGAAGGTCGACCTGGACCACACCGAAAGCCTGTGGGGCAATACCCCGGAACAATTGCTGGTCACCGACCACAACGGCGTGGTGATCCTCACTTCGCGCCCGCAATGGCGATTCCGCGCCACTCGGCCACTGACCGCCGAAGAACGCCAGGCCATCATTGCTATCCAGCCCTACCCCACCCGCGACCCGCAGCCGTTGAGCCTCAGCAGCAGCGCTTGGCTACGCCAGTCCACGGCTATCGCCGAGACCGGCTGGAACGTGGAAATCCTCGCGCCGCGCTCGCTGATCAACCGTCCGGTGCGCACGGTCGTCGCCGTGGGCGGTGCCACGTTGTTGGTGCTGATGCTGTTGCTGGGGTTGCTGATGCAGCGCCGCCGGCACTATCTGGAACGCATCGCCTTCGAAGCCAAGGCCCGCCGCGAGTTGGAAATGCGCGTGGCCGAGCGTACCAGCGACCTGGAGGGCCTTAACCGGCGCCTTAAACAGGAAGTGCTGGAGCGCGAGCATGCCCAGCAAGAACTGGTGCGTGCCCAGGACGATCTGGTCCAGGCCGGTAAGCTCTCGGCACTGGGCACTATGTCGGCGAGTATCAGCCATGAATTGAATCAGCCACTGGCGGCGATTCGCAGCTATGCCGAAAACGCGGAGATCCTGCTCGACCATGAGCGCACCAACGATGCCCGCGGCAACCTCAAGCTGATCAGTGAATTGACCGGGCGCATGGCCTCGATCATCGCCCACTTGCGCGCCTTCGCCCGCCGTGACCGTCACGCGCCGGAGAGCGTGGCCCTGCAACCGGCACTGGATGACGCCCTGGCATTACTGGCCAAGCGTCGGCGTTCGATGGAGGTGGAGTTGATTCGCGACTTGCCAGAGGCGACCTTGTGGGTGCAGGCCGGTGAAACCCGTCTGCGCCAGGTGCTGGGTAACTTGCTGGCCAATGCTCTGGACGCCCTCACCGAAAAAGGCCCGCCACGCAGACTCTGGCTGAGTGCCGAAACCACGCCCCAGGGCGTCAACCTGTACATTCGCGACAATGGCCCGGGCTTTTGCATGGAAGCCCTGGGCCGCGCCAGCGAGCCGTTCTACACCACCAAGACGCGCACCCAGGGCCTGGGCCTGGGCCTGGCGATCTGCGACACCCTGATGCGCGCCTTCGGCGGCGAACTGTTGTTCGCCAACCACAAGGAGGGCGGCGCGCTGTTAACCTTGAAATTGCGCGCCGGCTCGCCGGGCGTCAGTCTGCAACCGTCCGAGGACCGCAGTGTATGAGTATCGACAACTCGACTCAGGTGGTATTGATCGACGACGATCCACACCTGCGTCAGGCCCTGTGCCAGACCCTTGACCTGGCCGGCCTGAAAGTCCTGCCCCTGGGAGAAGCCACCGGGCTCACCGCACGCCTGTCCCGCGACTGGCCGGGCGTGGTGGTCAGCGACATTCGCATGCCCGGCATGGACGGCCTGGAACTGTTGGCCGAACTGCACGGCCAGGACCCCGATCTGCCGGTGCTGCTGATCACCGGCCACGGCGACGTACCGCTGGCGGTGCAGGCCATGCGTGCCGGCGCCTATGACTTCCTGGAAAAACCTTTCGCCAGCGACGCGCTGCTCGACAGCGTGCGCCGCGCCCTGGCCCTGCGTCGGCTGGTGCTGGACAACCGCAGCCTGCGCCTGGCTCTCAGCGACCGCCAGCAACTCAGTACGCGCCTGGTAGGGCACTCGCCACAGATGTTGCGCCTGCGCGAGCAAATCGGTGCACTGGCCGCGACCAAGGCCGATGTGCTGATCCTCGGCGAAACCGGGGCAGGCAAGGAGGTCGTCGCCCGCGCCCTGCACGACCTCTCAAGCCGACGCAGCGGCCCGTTTGTGGCGATCAACGCCGGGGCGCTGGCGGAATCGGTGGTAGAAAGCGAACTGTTCGGCCATGAACCCGGCGCGTTTACCGGCGCGCAAAAGCGCCGCATCGGCAAGTTCGAGTTTGCCAATGGCGGCACGCTGTTTCTGGATGAAATTGAAAGCATGAGCCTGGATGTACAGGTCAAGTTGCTGCGCCTTTTACAGGAGCGCGTCGTGGAACGCCTGGGTGGCAATCAGTTGATCCCGCTGGATATCCGCATTATCGCCGCCACCAAGGAAGACCTGCGCCAGGCCGCCGACCAGGGCCGCTTCCGTGCCGACTTGTATTACCGCCTCAATGTGGCGCCGCTGCGCATCCCCCCGCTACGAGAACGGGGTGAAGACGCGCTGATGCTCTTCCAGCACTTCGCCGACGAGGCCAGCAGCCGCCACGGCCTGCCCTTGCACGAACTGCAACCGGGCCAGCGCGCGCTGTTGCTGCGCCACAGCTGGCCGGGCAATGTGCGGGAACTGCAAAACGCCGCGGAGCGTTTCGCCCTCGGCCTGGAGTTGGCCCTGGATAACACCCAGGACCACCCCGCCGCCGGTGTGCTGACCTCCACACCCGGAGGCCTGAGCGAGCAAGTCGAACAGTTTGAAAAAAGCCTGATCGCCGCCGAACTGACCCGCCCCCACAGCTCTGTGCGCAGCCTCGCCGAAGCCCTGGGCGTACCGCGCAAAACCTTGCACGACAAACTGCGCAAACACGGCCTGAACTTCGCCGACAGTGCCGGCCAGAGCGCCGATGACGAATGACATCGTCCACCTACAAAGAGGCCGCCATGAGCAGTGATAGCCGTTACCTGGAATCCATCCTTCACCACGACATCCCACTCACCCGGGAAATGGGCCTCAGGGTGCTCGACTGGCAACACGATCAACTGCAACTGCACCTGCCCTTGCAAGCCAATATCAACCACAAGAGCACCATGTTCGGCGGCAGCCTCTACTGCGGCGCGGTGCTGGCGGGTTGGGGCTGGCTGCACCTGAAGCTGCGTGAAGCCGGGATTGAAGACGGGCACATCGTGATTCAGGAAGGTCAGATCAGCTACCCGCTGCCGGTGACCCAGGACGCGACAGCCATTTGCGCGGCGCCGGATGAAAAGATTTGGAAGCGCTTTGTGGCGACCTATCAGCGCTATGGGCGGGCGCGGTTGGCGCTGGAGACGTGGATTGTGAATGAGGGCAGTGCAGAGCGTGCCGTCGTCTTTACCGGCCAATACGTCCTGCATCGCTAGCAGCCATGACACAAAACAACTGTGGGAGCGGGCTTGCCTGCGATAGCGGTGGATCAGCCAATACCTGTATGACTGACACTCCGCCATCGCGGGCAAGCCCGCTCCCACATTTTGCTCTGCAGTGGCCTTAAGATCTGGCCAGGGTCAACAGCCGCTCACGCCACGCCGCCTTGGCCGGCAACGCCAGAAAGAACGGGTTCAGCAACGACTCCCGCGCCGGGTAACTGAACGGCTTGCCATTCAACTCCAATACTTCACCCCCAGCCCCTTCCAATACACCCTGAGCCGCTGCGGTATCCCACTGCGAGGTCGGCGCCAGGCGCGGATAACAATCGGCACTGCCCTCGGCTAATAAGCAAAACTTCAACGAGCTGCCGATATTCGCCAGTTTCAACTCGCCCAAGCCTTCACTGAGACCATTGAGCAGGCGCTCCTGCTCAGGGCTGGTATGACGACGGCTGGCCACCACCGTAAAGGCCTCACCCGAGGCTGGGGCCTGGCGTACTTGAATCTGCTTGGGCGCTGCATTGACGTCCGAACGCCAAGCCCCCAGGCCCGCGCCGCCGAAGTAGCAACGGCCAGTGGTCGGTATCGACACCACGCCGAACACCACGCGCCCTTGTTCGATCAATGCAATATTGACGGTGAACTCTTCACTGCCAGAAATGAATTCCTTGGTGCCATCCAGAGGGTCAACCAACCACCAGCGCTGCCAGCCGGCACGCACGCTCTGATCGATATCGGCGTCCTCTTCAGACAGCACTGGAATGCTTGGGTCCAGCGCGGTGAGGCCTGCGAGAATGAGATGGTGGGCAGCCAGGTCGGCAGCCGTCACGGGAGAATCATCCGCCTTGGACGTCACGGCTACCTCGGCACGCCAGTACGGCAGGATGGCTTCACCCGCCTGCCGAGCCAGCTCAATGACCGGTGCGATAAACGGGTGGCCTAAAAACAGTTCGCTCATGCGGTGAACGCTCCACGCTGGGTCAACAGGTCTCTTACCAGATACAGCGCAGCCAGGGCTCGACCTTCGCTGAACTGCTCGTTTTGCGCCAGCGCCGACAGCTCACGCAGGTTGACCCGGTCTACCCGCATTGGTTCGGGCTCATCACCTTCAAGACGCTCTTCGTAGAGATCGGTAGCCAACACCACCTGGATCTTCTGGCTCATATAGCCGGGCGACAATGACAGCTCGGTGATGTGCTCCAACTGCCGTGCACCGTAGCCGGCCTCTTCCTTGAGTTCGCGGTCTGCCGCTGCAAGCACGTCTTCGCCGGGCTCGATCAGGCCTTTGGGCAACGACAACTCATATTCGTCAGTGCCGCCGCAGTATTCTTCCACCAGCACTGCATGATCTTCATCGATCATCGCCACAATCATCACAGCGCCGTAGCCCGTGCCACGCCCGACAAGACGCTCATAGGTCCGCTCAACGCCATTGGAAAAGCGCAATTGCACTTCCTCCACGCGGAACAAACGGCTATTGGCGACTATTTCGCGGGCGAGGACAGTGGGTTTCTGGCGCATAAACGGCTCCTTGGCGTGATCGGGTTACTATACCGTGGCTTTTCCGATTGTCTGTGTCGGATATTTTTACTTACATGAGACCCCACCATGTCCTCTCTGCCCTGGCACGCCATCGACACCGTCCTGCTGGACATGGACGGCACCCTGCTCGACCTGCATTACGACAACCACTTCTGGATGGAACACCTGCCGCAACGCTATGCCGAACTGCACGGCGTAAGCCGAGCCATGGCCGAGATGGAGTTGCAGCCACTGTTCGAGCGTAACGCCGGACAGTTGCAATGGTATTGCCTGGATTTCTGGAGCGCCGAGCTCAAGATCCCGGTGCGCGAACTCAAGTTGGAAACCGCCCACCTGATTGCCCTGCGTCCGGATGCCGATACCTTCCTGGCGGCGATCAAACAGGCCGGCAAGCGCGTGATCATGATCACCAACGCTCATCGTGATTCGCTGTCATTGAAGTTGGAGCGCATTGAACTGGCGCCGTATTTCGAGCGATTGATCAGCTCTCACGACTACGGTTTTCCCAAGGAAAACCCGCAATTCTGGGAGGCCTTACAAGCGGATATCCACTTTGACCCGGCCCGTAGCCTGTTTATAGATGACACTTTGCCGATCCTGCGCAGTGCCCGGGATTTCGGCGTGGGACATTTACTGGCAGTGAAAGAACCTGATAGCAAAAAAGGCTCAAAGGACACCGCAGAATTTGCGGCCGTCGGGGATTATCGAGAACTCATCGCCGGGCTTTGATCAAGTGTGGGAGGGAGCAAGCCCCTCCCACATTTTGTTCTGCGTATTACTCAGGGATGCGCAGTGTCTGGCCCGGGTAGATCTTGTCCGGATGCGACAACAGTGGCTTGTTAGCCTCGAAAATCTTGTTGTACTTATTCGCGTCGCCATAGACCGTTTTAGAGATTGCGCTGAGAGTGTCACCGCTTTTCACAACAACAAAGCGTGAAGCCACCACGACTGGACCACTGACAGTAATCTGGTCATCCACACTTGCCACGCCGGCAATGTTGCCCAGCGCCAACAGGATCTTTTCTTTCTCTTCCTGCGTGGCCACTTCACCGGTCACTGTGACCTTGTCGCCATCCACCGTGGTCTGCACGTTTGGATTACCCAGGCCCACCTTGCTCACATGCTCCTTCAACTGCTCACTGGCGTTCGCATTACCCGGCGTCAACAGGTCGACAATCTTTTCGCCGGCTTCTTTGATAAAGCTAAAAATACTCATGGTGCGCTCTCCTTGGGATTTAATTTCCAGATGCCCAAGACTAGACCAGTCCTGCCGACTTGGGTTCCAGACTGGCTAAAGACTCAAAAGTATCGCAATCACCCCTGCCTGGAATAAGCCCGACGAAAACGCGGGTGAACCTTGATCGACGCCCTCTATCAATAGATCAATACAGGCGATTAGACGCGACCCTTTGTCGCGCCTAGTCTAGTCACTGATCAATCCGCCGGTGGTACTGCCTCATGAACGCCAAGCGCCCTCACTGCGCGGCGCCCGCTCTCGAATCGACCGCGCCCCTCGCCAGCCAGAGCTATCACTATTGCAATCTTGAACACACTGAAGTCGCCAGCACTGCGCTGGCCGAAGAAGTGGCGTTGGCGATTGCCTATAACGATATCAGCCAGGCGGTGATGCTGGTGACGCCTACGGACCTGGAAGACTTCATTGTAGGTTTCAGCCTCGGCAGCGGCATTATCACCGACGTTAACGACATTTATGACCTGAAAATCAGCGGTTCGGGCGCAGCCCAGTACGCCCAGGTACAGGTGTCCAGCCGTGCGTTCTGGAACCTCAAGCAGCAACGCCGCCAATTGGCGGGCACCAGCGGCTGCGGCCTGTGTGGCGTGGAAGCGGTAGAGCAAGCATTGCCCGACCTTCAGGTATTGCCCGGCGCGCCCTTGCCGCCGGCGCAGTGGCTCGACGGCCTGCGCCAGCGTATCAGCGCATTCCAACCCCTGGGCCAGCACAGCGGCGCCGTGCATGCGGCGGTTTTTATGAACAGCCAGGGCGAATTGCTGATGGGTCGCGAAGACATCGGCCGGCATAACGCCCTGGATAAATTGATTGGCGCGTTGATCCGTCAAAAGATTCCGACCGACGGCGGCCTGGCGATTGTTACCAGCCGCTGCAGCCTCGAATTGATTCAGAAAGTCTTGCGCGCGGGCATCCAGACCCTGGTCAGCCTGTCGTCGCCCACGGGCCTGGCCCTGCAATGGGCACGCCGGCACAACCTCAATCTCATCCACCTGCCGCAAAAAAGCGCGCCACGGGTCTATAGCCCTGCGATGGAGCACCAGCCATGAGCCTTCACCACCAAGCCGACCAGACCCCAACCCCACGCTACAAGCCCTATAAAGGCCCAGCCGGTGGCTGGGGCGCCCTGATCAGTGTGGCGCAAGCCTGGCTGACCAGCGACAACGCCCTCAAAAACCTGCGCATGATGCTCAAGACCAATCAGAACGGCGGCTTCGACTGCCCGGGTTGTGCCTGGGGCGACTCGCCGGAAAGCGGCATGGTCAAGTTCTGCGAAAACGGCGCCAAAGCGGTCAACTGGGAAGCCACCAAGCGCCGCGTCGATGCGGCCTTCTTCGCCAAGCACAGCGTCACGGCGTTGCTGGAGCAAAGCGACTACTGGCTGGAGTACCAGGGCCGCCTGACGGAGCCAATGCGCTATGACGCCGAGACCGATCACTACCTGCCCATCAGTTGGGATGCGGCGTTCGACCTGATCGGCAAGCACCTCAACGCGCTGCCCAGCCCGAACATGGCCGAGTTCTATACCTCGGGCCGCGCCAGCAACGAAGCCGCCTACCTGTACCAGCTGTTCGTACGCGCCTTTGGCACCAACAACTTCCCGGACTGCTCGAACATGTGCCACGAAGCCAGCGGCGTAGCCCTGGCGCAGAGTGTCGGCGTGGGCAAAGGTACCGTAACCTTTGATGACTTCGAACATGCCGATGCCATTTTCGTCTGGGGCCAGAACCCCGGTACCAACCACCCACGCATGCTCGAGCCGCTGCGCGAAGCGGTGAAACGCGGCGCTCAGGTGGTGTGTATCAACCCGCTCAAAGAGCGCGGCCTGGAGCGTTTCCAACACCCGCAACATCCGTTGGAAATGCTCACCAACGGCGACAAGCCGACCAACACCGCCTACTTCCGCCCGGCGCTGGGTGGCGATATGGCTATCTTGCGTGGCATGGCCAAGTTCCTGCTGCTGTGGGAACGCCAAGCCCTGGCCGAAGGCAAGGAAGCGGTGTTCGACCACGACTTCCTCAACGAGCACACTGCCAACGTCCTGGAATACCTGGGTCAGATCGACGACACCTCGTGGGAGGAGATCGTCGAGCAGTCCGGCCTGACCCTGGTGGAGATCGAGCAAGCGGCACGCATGTACGCCAAAGGCAAGAATGTAATCATGTGCTGGGCGATGGGGATTACCCAGCACCGCCACTCGGTGCCGACTATCCAGGAAATCGCCAACCTGATGCTGCTGCGCGGCAATATCGGCCGCCCAGGTGCCGGGCTGTGCCCGGTGCGTGGCCACAGTAACGTACAGGGCGACCGCACCATGGGCATCAACGAACGCCCACCGGTGGCGTTTCTGGACGCGCTGGAGCGTCGTTTCCAGTTCCAGGTGCCTCGCGACAATGGCCATAACGTGGTGGAAGCGATTCACGCCATGCTTGAAGGCCGCTCCAAAGTCTTTATCGGCCTGGGCGGCAACTTTGCCCAAGCCACGCCAGACAGCACGCGTACCTTTGAAGCGCTGCGAAATTGCGACCTGACCGTGCAGATCAGCACCAAGCTCAACCGCAGCCACCTGATGCACGGTAAAGATGCGTTGATCTTGCCGTGCCTGGGCCGCACCGACATAGACATCCAGGCCGATGGCCCGCAAGCGGTGACGGTGGAAGACTCGTTCAGCATGGTCCACGGCTCCAATGGCCAACTGCAACCGCTGTCGAAACTGATGAAGTCCGAGCCGGCGATCCTGGCGGGCATTGCTGCCGCCACCCTGGGCAGCAAGCCCGTGGATTGGAACTGGCTGGTGGCCGACTACGGGCGAATCCGCGACCTGATCGCCGACACCATCCCAGGCTTCAAGGACTTCAACGAGAAGATCAAGCATCCAGGCGGTTTCTATCTGGGCAACTCCGCCGGCGCACGCCGCTGGAACACTCCATCAGGTCGCGCCAACTTCCGCCCGAACATCTTGCCCAAAGACCTGATCCACGAGCGCACCCACGCCACGGGCCGGGTGCCGGACCTGATCATGCAGTCAATGCGCTCCCATGATCAGTACAACACCACCATCTACGGCCTGGACGACCGTTATCGCGGGGTCAAAGGCCAGCGTGACGTGCTGTTCGTCAACGAAGCCGACATCATCCGCCTGGGCTTCAAGCCGGGGCAGAAGGCAGACATCGTGTCGCTGTGGGAAGACGGTCGTGAGCGCCGCGTGAAGGGCTTTACGCTGCTGGCATTTGATATTCCGGCGGGGCAGGCGGCGGCTTACTACCCGGAAGTTAACCCATTGGTGCCATTGGAAAGCACTGGCGATGGTAGCCATACGCCAACGTCCAAGTTTGTTGCGATTCGCTTGGAAGCGGCGAGTGACAATGGGTTGATCATGGCGCGCTCGGCCTGACTTGATCCGAGATGTGTGTTGCTTGAACTACCGCTTTCGCGAGCAAGCCCGCTCCCACACTGGGATAGGTTCACCATTGAGACTGTGTGGACCGATCTAATGTGGGAGCGGGCTTGCCCGCGAAGAGGCCGGCACAAGCACCGCACATTCGGCAGGCACAAAAAAAAGGCCGCTTTTGCATAAAAGCGGCCCTTCCGAAGTAGCTAAAGACCCGTAAAAACGACTTAAGTTCCCCATACAAAACAGCAACTTAGCAAATTGTATACAACCTCTGCCGCCGGTCGGATTTCGATTGTCAGCGCCTCGATACAACCTCAGGATCGCGCCGTCATCCCTTGAGGTTTCCCTGAATGAAGTTCTCCTCGATTCTCTTGTTGTCCCTTGGCCTGGTCAGTGGCGCAGCCATGGCAGGCGGCACCACCGAAGCCGGTGTAGGCGGCGCATTGGGTGGGGTACTAGGTTCCGTTGTCGGCCAGCAGCTGGGCGGCAACACCGGCTCGACCATTGGCGCTGCCTTGGGTGGCGCAGGCGGTAGTGCAGTCGGCGCCGACAAACGTAGCCGTGGCGAAGCCGCCATTGGTGGCGCACTGGGCGCAGCCGGCGGTAACGTCGTAGGGCGCAGCGTTGGCGGCAGCACCGGCGCACTGATCGGCTCCGCAGCCGGCGGTGGCGCGGGCGGCGCGCTAGGCAACTACATGGGTAACGAAAGTGATCGCGACAGCCGCCATTACCGCGATCGCGACCGTGACGATCGTCGCTACTACCGCGATGGCCACCCAGGTCGCGGCCATGCCTATGGGCATCGCAAGAACAAGCATCGTTATCGCGACTGATTAACCCGCGCTCTGACGAACACATCCGATGTGGGAGCCGGGCTTGCCCGCGATAGCAGTGAATCAGGTTTAGATGTACTGCCTGATACTGCGCCATCGCGGGCAAGCCCGGCTCCCACATTTGGTCTGTATTGCTTGTAGGTGCGTCAAACCACCAAGCGCTGCATCGCTTCGCGCAACATTCCCGGAATCGGCACTGGCTGGTTCGAGGCTCGGTCCACAAACACATGGACAAAGCGCCCCGCCGCACACGCCTCCTGCTCGCCCGCCTTGAATACCGCCAGCTCATACTGCACCGAGCTATTGCCCAGCTTGCCCACCCGCAGACCAACCTCAATGCACTCGGGAAAAGCGATCGAGGCGAAGTAATCGCAGGCCGAGCTCACCACAAACCCCACCACTTCACCGTCATGAATATCCAGCCCGCCCTGTTCGATCAGGTAGGTATTAACGGCTGTGTCGAAGAAGCTGTAGTAGGTGACGTTATTCACATGGCCGTAGGCATCGTTGTCGTGCCAACGCGTGGTGATCGGTTGGAAGTGGCGGTAGTCGTCGCGCACAGGCGTTGAGTCAGGCATCGGCAAGTCTCATCAAAGTTGATCCAATTGAGCATGGGCCCAGTCGCGCACCTCGGCGTAGGGGTAGTCTTCCAGCGCAGCAAAACCGGGAATGCCCCGCGCCTTCAACTTGGTAAACAACGGTACGCTGATACCGCCAAGGAAACGCGTCAAACGCTCCGCATTCGGCAAGTGCCCCGTGTGCTCATGATGCCTGTGGATAAAATCACCGCACAGCCCCATGAAGTTTTTATCCACAAGCGGCGGCAGGCTCGGCGGCGCCGGCAGATGGGCGACCTGGCCGTGGCATACCGAACAATGCCCGCAACGCTGGGGCGCATTATCATCACCAAAGTAGTGCGCCAGACGTTGCCCCAGGCAGTGGTCGGTGGCGAACAGGTCGAGCATGGCGTGAATCCGCGCGACCTCCGTCATTTCATGCTGCTTGAAGCCTGTGTATAACTCGGCGCTTAACGCGTGCGGGTCGAAATGGGTGTCGAGCAAACTGTAGACCTCAGTCATCTGCTTGCTTTCGAGCTCGATCAGGCCCTGCTCCTGAAAATAATCCAGTGCCTTCACCACCCGGCTACGCTCGGCATTGTGCTGTTGATAAAGCGCATCGAAATCGACCGTCGCCCAGGTTTTAGCGCGCTTGCACACCTGGATGATCGCCGCGACAAACTGCTGCCGCTCGCCGGAAAAACGCGCCAGCAAGGCTTCGGGTTCGATCAGGTATTTAAAACGGTATTCCGCATAAAACGCATAGCGCGGCGCGATCACGCCCTTGAGCTCCAACTGCACCAGGAGCGTCTTGAGCGGCAACTCGCGAATATTGCTGTGGTCCGACAGCGACCTGAGCAGGAACTCCCACTGCCCTTCACTACGCGCGGCCTGCAATTCCTCCAGTACGCGAAAAATGCCGTCCTGCTCCGGCGTATCACCGTACACGAAGTTTTCCAGCACATTGAGGCTGTCGCGGTTGGCCAACACCAGGCAATCCGACGGCTGCCCGTCACGCCCTGCGCGGCCGATTTCCTGGCTGTAGTTCTCGATTGACTTGGGCAGGTCGAAGTGCACGACATTGCGGATGTCACTCTTGTCGATGCCCATGCCAAACGCGATAGTTGCGACAATGCAATTGGAACGCCCGCCCATGAAACGCTGCTGGATACCTTCGCGCTTTTCATGGGGCAGCCCCGCGTGATAAGCCTCGGCCTGAATACCGTGGCGGTTCAGATGCTCGGAAATCTGTTCGGCGGTTTTCTGCAAGGTGACGTAGACAATACTCGGCTGGTTGGCCCGCGCTTTCATCCACTCCACCAGCCTGCGGCGTTTGTCGTGGCCGCTGACCGGTTCCACCAGCAGGTTGAGGTTTGGGCGATAGAAGCCCGTGGTCACTACATCTTCGGCAGCAATGGCGAACTTGGCCTGCATGTCGGCGATCACCTTGGGCGTGGCCGTGGCCGTCAACAGCAGCGCCTGAGGGATGTTGAACTGGCGCTGGTAGTCCGGCAGCTTCAAATAATCCGGGCGAAAGTTGTGGCCCCATTCGGAAATACAGTGCGCCTCGTCTACCACCAGCAACGAGATCTGCACGCTGTTCAGGAAATTACGGAAACGCTCGTTCTTCAAACGCTCCACGGAAATCATCAGAATCTTGAGCTCGCCCGATCGCGCACGGGCCATTACATCATTGGCCTCATCACGGCTCTGGGCCGAGTCGATACTGCCCGCCGAAATGCCATGGCGCTGCAGGAAACCCAACTGGTCCTGCATCAACGCCAGCAACGGCGACACCACCAGCGTCAGGTGCGGCAGCAACACGGCCGACAACTGGTAACACAAGGATTTGCCCGACCCCGTAGGGAAAATGGCGGCGGCAGATCGCCCAGCCAGCACGGCGCTGACCGTCTCTTCCTGGCCCAAGCGAAAGTGTGGGTAACCAAAGACCTGCTGGAGGGTGTCGTGCATAAGGCTGTCACTCCATTGACCGCTGAGTTGGCTCAAAAACATAGCCCGGGAATCTCAGCGAATCGAGAAAGGTCGCAAGGAAAAAAGAGACAGGATGATACACAGGGGGAGGGATGGCTCAGGGCCGAAGTGGGACTTTTCCTAGAAAGTAACAGGACGCCGCAGATAAAAATGTGGGAGCTGGCTAGCCCTCTCCCACATTTCACAACCGTGCTACTGCTGAATCAGCGGTTCTGCACCCGCTCGATCGCCGTGTCATACACCGGGTTGGCCTTTTGCTCCTTGGCCAACTGGTAATGACGCAGCGCATCCGGGAACTGCCCGGCCGCTTCGTAGATGCGTGCAATGTTGTAGTAAGCACCGGCGCGCACAGTCGCGGCATTGGTACCGGTGGCCAGGGCGATAGCCTTGCGGTTGGCCCAGATCGACTCCGCGGTATTGCCGGCTTTCTGATACGCCAGGCCAAGGTTGCCGTAAGCCTTGCCGAAGCTGTTATCCAGCTCGATGGCTTGACGGAAGAAGTCGATGGCCTGGTCCAGGTTACCGGCCTGGTAGGCCGCTTCGCCCTTGAGGTTCAGCTTCTTCGCATCGGCCTGTACCGACGAGCTCACCGTCACGGCGGTGACGGCAATGCTGTCATCCAGCAACGGCTTGACCTCGTTGAGTACATCTTCGGCGCCAACTCTCACGCCGGTGAAGGTGTTGATGTCCTGGAAGTCGCCACTGCCGGTCATGCGGAACACGGTCCACAGGTTGCCCGTGCGGTTCTGCGGCACATAGTAAGTGCGTACCAGGGATTGCCCCATGTACACGAACACCTTGGCCTCACTGTTGGACAACTCGCTAGAGGTGGGAGAGCCGCTGTTGGAATAGTCGTGCACGGCATAGACGTAGCTTTCGCCGTAATGCTTTTTCTGCAGGGTGATGGTCTCCGGGCCATAGCTATCGGTGTCATCAACGTCCAGTTCGGCGTCGGTGCCCTTTTTATTGTTGAAGAAGATGTTATTGCCGGGGAAGATCATATGGGAGTCGAGGTCGCGCGGAGCCTTGCCCCAGGTCAACACCACACGCAGGCCGTCGAGATTTTCCATCACCGGGCTGATGGCATAGGTCATGCCTTTGCACGGGCACTTCACCACCAGGTTGGAATAGCCAGGCTTCTTGATGATCAGCAGGTTGCTGGCATCGTCAGCCGCTTCACTGGTCAGCGTTACCTGGCCTTGCGCGTTGGTACGGCCCACCACGTTCTGCGCGCCATTACGTTGCAGCAGCACTTCGGCATCGGCGATTTTCTGGTCCTTGACCACCGCGCTCAGCACCTCAATCGGCAACTGCTCGGCCTGGGCAGAAAACGCCACCGCACACAAAGACATCGCCGAGGCGACACGAAGCAAACCCATGCTTAACTCCCTTTAAGTAGTGGGCGGAATCGCCCTACAAGATTTTGCGGTGAAACATACGCTGAAATGAGCTCGCTGGCAGATTTTTTATACAAGTTGTGACGGGCGTTTTATCCCGCCTACCGAGCTACGCATTGCGCTACAATCAAGCCTTGCTTTCCAAGAGGACGCAGCGATGAGCGAACTGACGTTTGAGCAAAAACAGGATCACTATCACAAGATCCGGCGTTCCAATTACTTGGCCAGTCTGCGCCTGGAAGGGTTCGATACCCAACCGACCGACGTCGACAAACCCCTGCCGACACGCGAAGACGTCCTTGCCAAGTACCGCAACACCTCTAGCTGATGCTCGACAAATACGGGGTGGGCCAGGACCCATACTGCTACCCCGGTAGCAGCACTCTGCGCAACCGCCTCGATTTGCTCGATGAAGCACGCCTGCACCAGGCCGAGCGGGAATTATCCGAAATCGCCGTAGGCAACCTTCCACTCTTTCCACCGCCCTACGACCTTGATCGCCTGCAACACATTCACCGCATCCTGTTCGGGGACATTTATGACTGGGCCGGCGAACTGCGCAGCGTCAACATCCAGAAAGGCGACACGCTGTTTTGCACCCCGGAGCGTATTCCACCGGAAGCGGCGAAAATTGTCCGGCATATGCAAGACGCCAATTGGTATGTCGGTGCGACCCAGGCTGACCTTGTGCGCCAAATCGCTGAAGCTTATGGCGACCTGAATGTCATTCATCCCTTCCGCGAGGGGAATGGACGGGCGCAGCGGATCCTGTTTGAACAGATCATCGTGAATGCGGGGTTTTCGGTGAATTGGTGGCTCGTAAAACATGCGGCCTGGATACCCGCGAATATTGATGCGGTGGCGTGCGACTATCGGGGCTTGGAGGCGATTTTTGAGCGGTGTATCGGTAGGCCTCTCAGTGCCTGATCGAACCGCGAACGATTAAACCATCTGTTTATTGCTCGAGAACAACCTCACTTTTAAGGTTCGGCTCGTCGCTGCCAATTCAGCGACCAAACAGCCACCCCGCAGCTAAACCTGTAGGAGCAAGCTCGCTCCTACAAAAAGCCTTAGGGCAAACCCGGCGCCCACATTTGCTCGGTTCGGCCAGCAAAATCGGTATCACGTCATAAATGCAGGAAGGCATTGTAAGAAACCAAAAAACGGCGCGTCGTCCGTTTCCCAAACTGCCTCAAACAGGGTCTCGCCCCTCTACAGAAACGCCCTTTTCCTGGCCGAAACTAGCCCCCTCTCCCAACGTTCTCGGCATAACTTTGTGAACATCGAAAGGATTCAACACTTCAGCCACTATGGCATCACCTTCACGATGATTCGCCTTGGTACTGGCAAACCGGAATTGCCAGCGTGGCTGGCGCGATGAACGAGTACATTCAGTGGATCAATCTGCTGCTCTTCTTAATACTGGCCGCTGTAATTGATAGAACAATAAGGTTGCCCCTACTCAGAAAATGGCTCGGGCTCTGCCTATTGATAACCGGTCCAATCCTTCTTTTGTATGCCACGTCTTGGATCATAGGGGCACAGCTTGAAAGTCTGCCGATAGTCGCCTTTGTGACAGGCATCGGGTTGCTGAGCACCCCGAATATCTATTGCAGGGTAAACAACACTCACCCTTTGATGATTGGTCCCACCATGAACCTGTCTCCCAACTTCCCCGAAGGTCCCGTCATGCAGCAGCTCCTGCAATTGCTGCATGAAGAAATCGGCTTGCCAAAACACAAGACCATCGACCTGCACACCTCACTGAACTTCGACCTCGGGTGCGATGGCGCTGATGCCAAGCAATTCATGGAGGCGCTTGAACAGGATTTCGGGGTCGACCTGGGCGACTACGACGCTTATCGTTACTTCCAGCCGCCGGTGTTCGACGTGTTCCTGAAGCGTCGCGCCAAGGGCCGTGGTGACAAGATCCCACTGACCATCGGCATGCTCTACCTGGCGATCAAGACCCACCGCTGGGACACGCAGACGCTGGAAAACCTGAGCTGACCGGAGGAACACTGAGCGCAAAATGTGGGGGCGGGCTTGCTCGCGAATACGGCGTGTCAGCCAATATTTGCGCTACTGATACATTGCATTCGCGAGCAAGCCCGCTCCCACACTGGATCTGCGCTAACCTGGCGAGCCGTATACATAACAAGGACCTTACATGGACGTAACAATGGGCCTGCTGGCCGCCCTGCTCTGGGGCGGCACGGACTTTCTGGTGGGCCTCAACGCCCGAGCCGTTGGCGTAAAACGCGCGGTGTATTTCGGCCAAGCCCTCGGTTTTTTGATCATGACCCTCCTGCTGGTCATTTTCCCAGCCTTCCTTTTCAAATCCCTTGATGCACCGTTAAGCGTTTGGCTCCTGGCCGTCGCCGCCGCTCTGCTGACGGTGTCCGGCGCCCTTGCGCTGTCCAAAGCCTTTGCCTTGGGCAAAGCCGCCATCGTCGCGCCATTGGTGACGTCCTATGGGGTCGTGACCACCTTGCTGTCCTGGGCCAGCGGTGAACACATCAGCCTGATACAACTGGGCTGCATCGCCCTGTGCGTGATCGGCGTTGTGCTGTCCAGCATTCACAAGGACAACGGTACGCCTCACAACAACCCGCGCCTGTCCATTGCCTACGCCATGTCCGCCGCAACCTTGTATGGCACCAGTTTCTGGCTGCAAGGTCGCTACACACTACCGGCGCTGGGGCCAATCACCATGTTGTGGCTGGGTTACCTGGTGGGCTTATGCGTGCTGGTGGTAATGGTGCTGAAGATCAAGGATGGCTTGAAGATCCCGCCGCTGAAAAACTGCGCGACTTTGACCGGTGCGAGCTTGATGAACCTCGGCGGTTTTTCGGCGTTTTCGTGGGGCGCGATGGCCGGCTCGGTGTCGGTGGTGACGGTGATCAGTACGCTCTCTGGAGGGATCGCGGCGATCCTGGGGTTTGTATTTTTCAAGGAGCGGTTATCAGCGGTGCAGGTGGCAGGCGTTGTACTGGTGCTGGTCGGTGCAGTGGTACTGCACATCGCCGACTAATTCGCACATAAAAAAGCCGCCTAAGACAGGCTGCGTTTTCACACAGCCTGTATAAAGGCGGCTTTTTTACAACCGGCGAATCTTACAACTTAGGACCCGCCGCCTTGATCGCATCGCTGACTTCAAACTTCTTGAAGTTTTCGATGAACAGGCCAGCCAGCGCTTTCGCGGCTTCGTCGTAGGCAGCCTTGTCAGCCCAGGTGTTGCGTGGGTTCAACAGGCCGGTTTCAACACCCGGTACGGCCAATGGCACGTCGAGGTTGATGGTGTCCAGGTGTTCGGTTTGCGCACCGATCAACGCACCGCTCTGGATCGCTGCAATCACGCCGCGAGTGGTCGGGATGTTGAAGCGTTTGCCGACGCCGTAGCCGCCGCCGGTCCAGCCGGTGTTGACCAGGTAGACCTTGGAGCCGAAACCACGGATACGCTTGATCAGAAGCTCTGCGTATTCGCCAGCCGGGCGTGGGAAAAACGGCGCGCCGAAGCAGGTGGAGAAGGTCGACTTGATGCCGCTGCCCGAACCCATTTCGGTCGAGCCCACCAGAGCGGTGTAGCCGGACAGGAAGTGGTAGGCCGCTTGTTCTTCGCTGAGGATCGACACAGGCGGCAGTACGCCGGTCAGGTCACAGGTCAGGAAGATCACCGCGTTTGGCTCGCCGCCCAGGTTCTTCTCGGAACGCTTGGCAACGTGCTCCAGCGGGTAGGCGGCACGGCTGTTCTGGGTCAGGCTGACGTCGGCGTAGTCGGCGTGCTTGGCCTCGTCGATCACGACGTTTTCCAGTACCGCGCCATGCTTGATGGCTTTCCAGATAACCGGCTCGTTCTTCTCGGACAGGTCGATGCACTTGGCATAGCAACCGCCTTCGATGTTGAACACTACGCCTTCGCCCCAGCCGTGCTCGTCGTCACCGATCAGGTAACGGCTTTCGTCGGCGGACAGGGTGGTCTTGCCAGTGCCGGACAAGCCGAAGAACAGGGTCACGTCGCCTGCTTCGCCGATGTTGGCGGCGCAGTGCATCGGCAGCACGTCGGCAGCCGGCAGCAGGAAGTTCTGCACCGAGAACATGGCTTTTTTCATTTCACCGGCGTAACGCATGCCGGCAATCAGTACTTTTTTCTGTGCGAAGTTGAGGATCACGCAACCGTCGGAGTTGGTGCCGTCACGCTCTGGTACGCACTCGAAGTTGGCCACGTTGAGCACTTGCCACTCTTCACGACCGGCCGGGTTGTACTGGGCCGGGTTGATGAACAGGCAACGACCGAACAGGTTCTGCCAGGCAGTCTGGGTGGTCATTTTCACGGCCAGGTAGTGGTCTTCTGCAGCCCCTACGTGAACATGGGAAACGAAATGCTCTTGCGCGTTATTGAACGCCTCGACGCGAGCCCACAGGGCATCGAACTTGTCGGCAGGGAACTTGCGGTTGATCGGGCCCCAGGCAATGGCGTCCTGGGTGGACGGCTCTTCAACGATGAAACGGTCAACCGGCGAACGACCGGTGCGGTGACCGGTTTCTACGACCAGCGCGCCAGTATCGGCAAGCACGCCTTCACCGCGCTGCAGGGCTTCTTTGACCAGATCGTCAACACTCAGATCGGTGTATACGGCGTTATTGGCTTGCGTCATGAGGTTCCCCGTCGGCCTATGGCCGAGTGCTCCAAACGTTTTGTAGTAGAAAGTTGCGCACTACTACCGCGAAAAAAGTGGGCCGGATTATGCCAGAAAAGCCCAAAAAGAGTAGGGCCCTCCCGTCAGAACACCTCTAATCCGGCGTTTGTCAGGTGATTTACCTGTGCTTAAACGTTTTAGTGGCGGGTGTCGGAAGGGGTGTCGCTGCCTGCGCCGGCGAACAACTGCGCTACATCAGCCGCGTCGAACAGGTAGCGCTGGTTGCAGAACTGGCAGTCGATCTCGATATGGCCACCATGTTCCACCACCAGATTTTGCGCATCTTCCAGGCCCAGGCTGACCAGCGCGTTACCGGAACGCTCGCGCGAGCAACTGCAGTGAAAATGCAGGCCCTGTGCGTCGAACAGGCGCACGGCCTCTTCATGGTAGAGGCGGTGCAGGATGGTTTCGTTGTCCAGGCCCAGCAGTTCTTCGGCCTTCAAGGTGTCGGCCAACGCGATGATATGCCGCCAGCTTTCGGCACGATCATCCTCATCCTTGATGCGATCGGCAGGCAGTTGTTGCACCAGCAAACCACGGGCGCGCTTGCCGTCGGCGTTAAGCCAGAACTTGGTGCCCACTTGCTGGGACATAACGAAGTAGTTGGTGAAGCATTCCGACAGGGTCTGGCCGTCGAGGTCAACAATACCCTGGTACCGCTGGCCTTCAGTCGGGTCGACAGTCAGTGCCAGGACGCCGTTGGGCATCAGGTCGGCCAAGGTGGCATCTGCGGCAATCTGGTCAGCCTCGTAACGGGCCAGGCCACGGATCTCGCGCTCGCTCGAGCACTCGATCATCAACATGGGCACTGGCCCTTCGGAACGAGCCTGCAAGATCAGCAAACCGTCGAACTTCATGGTGCCCACCAGCAGCGCCGCGGCGGCCATCAACTCGCCGAGCAATTGCGCGACCGGCTCCGGATAGGCGTGTTTGGCAAGGACTTCGGCATAGCTGAGCTCCAACGAAACCATCTCGCCGCGGGCATCGCTCTCATCGAAGATGAAGCGTTGGGTGAAGTCGGTATCCGGTAGATCAGTCATAGGTCTGGGTATCTGAAGTGATGACAAAATGATTACAAGGTTTATAAAATTAAACGCTTTAGCACCATCTTGGTGCGATTTCTCCTGAATTCAAGGAGCTGAATAGAGCGATGAGGGACAGTTTATGAACAATCCGGGTTTGTTCCAAGCCAACTGGAACCTCCGGCGATGGGCTCTTTGCAATCTACTCGCTATCGGGCTGCTGTGTTTTTGGCTGTGGCCCACGGGCCAGATGCTCTGTGTGATTTTCGACGAGTGGCTGTTTCATCTGCTCAATGGCCCATTGGCCACGAACTCGACCTGGCTGCATGTGTGGGCCGTGGCCAGCCTGCGGCCGTTTGATGCAGTGGTCGGCGTGATCTTGCTGGCGCTGTTGATCCGCGGCGACTGGGTGTTCAAGGCCGTACAGGTGCGCCAGGCGTTTTTTGGCTTCCTCAGCATTCTGCTGCTATTGCTGTTTATCCGCATGCTGTTCTCCAAACTCGCGGCGCACATGGGCTGGCAGCACAGTAGCCCGTCGATGGTCATCAGCGGCGCGATTCAAATGAGCGACTTTTTCCCAGGGTTGGAGAAAACCTGGGAATTGAAGGACCGCTCGAGCCAGAGCTTCCCCGGCGACCATGCTTCGGTGCTATTGATCTGGGCAATGTTCATGAGCGTGTTCGCCCGGCGCATCGGCCAGGTGCTGGTGATCTGGGGCCTGGCGCTGCTGTTCATGATGCCGCGGCTGGTAGCCGGCGCGCACTGGGGCCAGGACGATTATATCGGTGGCGTACTGCTGGCCCTGTTGGCGCTGGGGTGGGGGTATTACACGCCGTTTGCGGCGAAGGTGTCGGGCGCTTTGTTGCGGATGACGGCGCCGCTTTTCGGGCTACTGAGCAAGTTGCCGGTTATTGGGCGGTTGAGTGTCATGCGCACAACTCCGTAACCCCCCAGGACTAAAAGTGGGAGCGGGCTTGCTCGCGAATGCGGGGTGACAATCAATGCATCTGTGCCTGACCCACCGTATTCGCGGGCAAGCCCGCTCCCAGATTTGATCGAGTTTGCATGGGCGACTCGTGCAATCAATCGTCATTGCCGCTGCCGCGAAACTTGAACAGATCGCGGCGCTGCTTCTTGCTCGGCTTGCCGTCAGTGGTCAGGCCTGAAGCCCCTGCCTTGCGCATGGCCGCAGCGTTTTCGCGCTTGGCGATGCTGGCTTCGGTCTCGGCATACAGTGCCTGCGCTTCCGGCGCGCCCCGGCGGACGATGGAAAGCGCCTGTACCACGATGGTTTTTTCATCAAACCCTGTACGAATCTGAAACTCGTCGCCGACGCGCGGCTCCTTTCCCGGCTTGCAGCGCTCGCCGCGATGATGCACCTTCCCGCTCTCGATAGCGGCCTTGGCCAGAGCGCGGGTTTTGTAGAAGCGCGCCGCCCACAACCACTTGTCCAACCGGACCTTCTCTTCCTCTTCCTGCTTTTGAGCCACTTGAATTCCTCGCTCTGAAAAATGTCGCAACTTTACCGTTGAAACCCTTCGACGCATAAACCCCAAGGCTCACCTAAGATACGCCAGGTAGCACCCTGTTTTCGCGAGGATACGCCGTGACCGACTTTCCCCTCTCACTCACCTCGCCCAACCAGCGGTGCGTGGGTTGCCAACAAAGCGAGCCTCTGGGGTTCGATTTCGCGTTCGCCTACCAGCCTATCGTAGATCTGCGTGACCATTCGATCTTCGCCAACGAAGCCTTGGTGCGCGGCCCCCAGGGAGAAGGCGCGCTGTCGGTGCTGGCTCAGGTCAACGAAACCAATCGCTACCGCTTCGACCAGCGCTGCCGGACCAAGGCCATCGCCGGTGCCGCAGCCCTGGGCATGCAGACTCACCTTTCCATCAACTTCATGCCCAATGCTGTATATCGTCCGGAACTGTGTATCCGCAGCACCCTGGAGGCCGCCCGGGCGCACAATTTCCCGCTGGACCGGCTGATTTTCGAGACCCTGGAAAGCGAGCACGTAGATAACTATCGCCATTTGACGAATATTCTGCGTGAATACCGCGAATTCGGCTTCAAGACCGCCATCGACGATTTCGGCGCGGGCTATTCGGGGCTGAACCTGCTGGCCGATTTCCAACCTGACTTGATCAAGCTCGACATGGCGCTGATTCGCGATGTCGACCAGGATCGTGTCCGTCAGGTGATCGTCCGGGGGATTGTCACAATCTGTGAGCAGTTGGGGGTTACTGTCATCGCCGAGGGCATCGAAAGTGCCGGCGAGCGCGACTTCCTGTCCGACTGCGGAATATTTCTGATGCAGGGCTTCTGGTTCGCCAAGCCTGCATTCAAAGCGTTGGCTGAGGTATCTCCTCAAGCCTGGGCGAATTGACCGGTTAACCATATTGAAGACATTTGACCATTTGACCGTTGTGGGTCTGCGTGAGTGGGTGGCACTTCCCGACTTGGGAGTGGCGGGCCTGCGGGCGAAGATCGACACCGGTGCCAGCACCTCCAGCCTGCACGCCACCGATATCGAGCCTTTTGAGCGCGACGGTGAAAAGTGGGTGCGTTTTACCGCGCATCTGGGCAGCGTGGTGCAACTACGTCACCGCCGCTGTGAAGCGCCCCTGGTGACGATGAAAACCATCAAGAGCTCCAACGGCCATGCACAGGTGCGCTACGTGATCAGCACCACCCTGGCCCTGGGTGATCGGGTATGGCGGGTGGAGTTCACCCTCGCCTGTCGCAAAGCCATGCGTTACCGCCTGCTGCTGGGCTCCAAGGCGCTGATTGACGGCCAGTTGGTGGTCAATCCGGGCCTCAAGTACGTTCAAGACAAGCCGGTGTTCCCGGTCTCCACTATTTCTGCCCCAGGTGCTGCATGAAGATTGCTGTGCTGTCGCGAAACCCGCGTCTGTATTCCACCCGTCGCCTGGTCGAGGCCGGCACTGAACGTGGCCATGAAATGGTGGTGATCGACACGTTGCGTGCCTACATGAACATTGCCAGCCACAAGCCGCAGATCCACTACCGGGGCAAACCCCTGGAAGGCTTTGATGCGGTAATCCCGCGTATCGGCGCTTCGGTGACTTTCTATGGCTGCGCGGTATTGCGCCAGTTTGAAATGATGGGAGTGTTTCCGCTGAATGAATCCGTGGCCATTGCGCGCTCGCGGGACAAGCTGCGCTCCCTGCAACTGCTGTCGCGCCGGGGCATCGGCCTGCCGGTCACCGGTTTTGCCCACTCTCCGGACGACATTCCCGACCTGATCGAGATGGTCAATGGCGCACCGCTGGTGATCAAAGTGCTCGAAGGCACCCAGGGCATCGGCGTGGTGCTGTGTGAAACAGCAACGGCAGCGGAGTCGGTGATTGAGGCGTTCATGGGCCTCAAGCAGAACATCATGGTGCAGGAGTACATCAAGGAAGCGGGCGGCGCGGACATTCGCTGCTTCGTGGTGGGTGACAAGGTGATTGCGGCCATGAAGCGCCAGGCCAAGCCCGGTGAGTTCCGCTCCAACCTGCACCGTGGCGGCAGCGCCAGCCTGATCAAGATCACCCCGGAAGAACGCATGACCGCGCTGCGGGCGGCCAAGGTGATGGGGCTGAGCGTGGCGGGTGTGGACATCCTGCGCTCCAACCATGGCCCCCTGGTGATGGAAGTAAACTCATCGCCGGGCCTGGAAGGGATCGAAACCACCACCGGCAAGGATGTGGCGGGGATCATCATTCAGCATCTGGAAAAGAATGGCGGGCCGAATATGACTCGGACCAAGGGAAAGGGCTGAATACCCACATCTGCCACACGCCGCGAACCACTGTGGGAGCTGGCTTGCCTGCGATGACACCGGTACATTCAACATCGTTGTTGAATGAACTACCGCTATCGCAGGCAAGCCAACTCCCACATTTGCGTTCAGATTGCTTGTTAGACAGCGTCTCGAGGCAGCATCAACCCCAGCGGCAGCCGCACTCGCGCTTCCAACCCGCCGCCTTCACGGTTGCGCAGCTCGACATTGCCGCCATGCATCGACGCGATCCGCCGCACAATCGCCAACCCCAACCCGGTGCCCTTGCCTCCTCGGGCGCGGTCGCCACGGGTGAAGGGGTTGAAGATACCCTCCAGCTCAGCCGGGTCGATTCCTGTGCCACGGTCCATCACGCTCAGCACCACGTAAGGCGCGGCACTGTCGCCAGAAACGTACGCCGCCACTTCCACATCGGAACCGGCATGGTGCAAGGCGTTGCCAATCAAGTTGTTCAGCAGGCGCTTCATCGACACCCGGCGTAATGCGAACGGCTGGATCGGCTCCAGGCGCGTGCGCACCTGCTCACCATTCTGGTTATAGGGCGCAACCACCTCACGCACGAGGTCGGTGAGGTCGACCTCCTCGACCACTTCATCCCGCCCGTCACGGATGAACGCCAGGAACTGGTCCAGAATAGCGTCCATGTCCTCGATGTCGCGCACCATGTCATCGGTGAGGTCGGTATGGTCCCCCATCAACTCCAGGGACAACCGTAATCGCGTCAGTGGCGTGCGCAAGTCATGGGACACCCCCGCCAGCATCAACTCGCGTTCGCGCCCGGCCTGTTCGACATCTTCTGCCATCTGGTTGAAGGCGCCGTACACCTCGGTCATCTCACTGGGCGTGTCGCTGACCGGCAAGCGCACACTGCGCCCCTGGCCCAGTTGGCGAGCGGCAAACACCAGGCGCTTGAGGGGTTGGTTGAGCTGGCGGACGAAAATCCACGCGGACGCCGTTGAGAGCAAGCCAATCGCCAGGAACCAGCCCAACACGTTCCAGATTTTTTGCCCCCGCAGCGGGTGCGGATAAAGCGGAACCTTGATCCAGGCATCCCCCAGGCTTGGCGCTCGCACCCATAGCGCAGGCGAAACATGCATACGCAGCCGCACCTCGGTGTCGGCGCCCAACTCGGCCTGCATCTGGCGCTGGTAGATCTCGCTGTAAGGCCAATGCTGCTCGCCTTCAGGCACACCAGCGCCGTCAACCCGAGTCAGCGTCGACGCCTTGGCTACTTTTTCGCGGTTCTCAGGGTCTACCGCCCAATAACCACGCAACGTCAGGGCGACACCATGGCTGTACTGCCGGTCCACCAGCACGTCTTCGTTCATCAACAGATAAACCAGCGTGAGCGCCTTGGAAAACAGAACGACAATAAGCACCAGCCAGAGGGTGCGGGAGAAGAAACTTTGTGGGAACCACAGCGGGGTTTTCATAGATGAAAGCTGCACACCTTGCAGGAACGAGCGGCGCTCGCAGAATTGCAGACGCCGGGCACCCCGTCGCCCCTCATGGAGTCAAACGCCAGGATACCCGCCCCTGCAAATCATCGGTCACTTGGTTGCGGTGCCATCCGGCACAAACACATAACCCACACCCCACACCGTCTGGATATACCGCGGCTTGGACGGGTCTGGCTCGATCATCCGGCGCAATCGGGAAATCTGCACGTCGATGGAGCGCTCGAGGGCGTCCCATTCCCGGCCACGGGCCAGGTTCATCAGCTTGTCACGGGTCAGCGGCTGGCGAGCGTTCATCACCAGGGCCTTGAGCACTGCGAATTCGCCGGTGGTGAGCATGTGCACTTCTTCACCGCGCTTGAGCTCACGGGTGGCCAGCGACAATTCGTAATCGCCAAAGGTGACGCTTTCGTCTTCGCTGCCCGGTGCTCCCGGTACCGCCGGTGCCTGGCGACGCAACACGGCCTTGACCCGCGCCATCAGCTCATCGGGGTTGAACGGCTTGGCCAGGTAGTCATCTGCGCCCAGCTCCAGGCCCTTGATGCGGCTCAGTTCATCGCCCTTGGCGGTGAGCATGATGATCGGGATCTGGTTGTTCGCACCGCGCAGGCGCTTGCAGGCGGTGAGGCCGTCTTCACCGGGCAACATCAGGTCAAGTACGACCAGGTTGAAAACTTCACGCCCTAACAGACGATCCATCTGTTCGGTGTTCGGCACCGCGCGGGCACGATAGCCCTTGGAGTTGAAAAAACGCTCCAGCAGGCTGCTCAGCCCCGGATCGTCATCAACGATGAGAATTTTTTCGCCTTCAGCAGTTTGTGCGGTGCTGCTCATTGGATGCTCCTCTTATCTCGGCGCGCATTATGGCGTAGCTGCCGTTATACGCACCGTGTGCATTGTTAGCAGATTTTTCATCTACTGCCAGCGAACCCGCGCCCTACAACCGCCGGCGCAGTACCCCTCAACGGCAGAACGCTGGTTATAATGCGGCGCCTCCGTGCAGGGCAACGTCAGATCGTTACCCTTTACTGCCAGGCTTTTTTTACCCGCTTGTCGTGAATTTTTCGATTTCGAGGGTCAATAGCCAGCCTCTTGACCCAGGCAGCGGCGCCAGTCGGGCCGCTCAACCAGCCTCGCCGGCCTTTTTCTACGGGCCTGCGCGCTGATTTTAAGAATTTCAGGTGGTTTTATGGACAGCATCAACAGCCGCATCGCCGAGGAACTCGGCGTACGCCCACAACAGGTCGAAGCGGCCGTCGCTCTACTGGATGAAGGCTCCACGGTGCCCTTCATCGCCCGTTACCGAAAAGAAGTGACCGGCAGCCTCGACGACACCCAACTGCGGCACCTGGAAGAGCGCCTGCGCTACCTGCGAGAACTCGACGAACGGCGTATAAGCATCCTCGCCAGCATCGAGGAACAGGGCAAGTTGACCCCGCAACTGGAACGCGACATCAAGCTCGCCGACACCAAAACCCGCCTCGAAGACCTTTACCTGCCGTACAAACAGAAACGTCGTACAAAGGGCCAGATCGCCCTGGAAGCCGGCCTGGGTGACTTGGCCGATGGCCTGTTCAACGACCCTACGCTGACGCCAGAAGCCGAAGCCGCCCGTTTTATCGATGCTGAAAAAGGCGTCGCCGACGTGAAGGCCGCGCTCGAAGGCGCCAAGTACATCCTGATGGAGCGCTTCGCAGAAAACGCCAGCCTCCTGGAAAAACTGCGTACCTACCTCAAGCAGGAAGCCATCCTCAGCGCCCGCGTCATCGCCGGCAAAGAGGAAGAAGGCGCCAAGTTCCGCGACTACTTCGAACACGACGAGCCGCTCAAAAGCATGCCGTCCCACCGCGCCCTGGCGATTTTCCGCGGCCGTAACGAAGGCATTCTCAGCTCCGCACTGAAAGTCGGTGATGAGCTGCCGGGCACCATGCACCCGTGCGAAGGCATGATCGGTCAACAATTCGGCATCCAGAACCAGAACCGCCCGGCAGACAAGTGGCTCGGCGAAGTGGTGCGCTGGACCTGGAAGGTCAAGCTCTACACTCACCTGGAAACCGACCTGCTGGGCGAGTTGCGCGACGGCGCCGAAACCGAAGCGATCAACGTGTTCGCCCATAACCTGCACGACCTGCTGTTGGCCGCACCGGCTGGCCCGCGTGCCACCCTGGGCCTCGACCCGGGCCTGCGCACCGGTTGCAAGGTCGCGGTGGTCGACGCCACCGGCAAGCTGCTGGACCACGCCACCGTGTACCCACACGTACCGCACAACAAGTGGGACCAGACCCTGGCGATCCTGGCCGCCTTGTGCGCCAAGCACGCGGTGGACCTGATCGCCATCGGCAACGGCACCGCCAGCCGCGAAACCGACAAGCTGGCCGCCGAGCTGATCAAAAAATACCCAGCCATGAAGATGACCAAGGTCATGGTCTCCGAAGCAGGCGCTTCGGTGTACTCGGCCTCGGAGCTGGCCTCCAAGGAATTTCCGGACCTCGACGTGTCGATCCGTGGCGCGGTGTCCATCGCTCGTCGCCTGCAAGACCCGCTGGCCGAACTGGTGAAGATCGACCCTAAATCCATCGGCGTCGGCCAGTACCAGCACGACGTGTCGCAACTGAAGCTGGCACGCGGCCTGGATGCGGTGGTGGAAGACTGCGTAAACGCCGTGGGCGTGGATGTGAACACCGCATCCGTGGCCCTGCTGGCGCGAATCTCTGGCCTCAACGCCACCCTGGCGCAGAACATCGTCAGCCATCGCGACGAAAATGGCGCGTTCAAAACCCGTGCTGCGCTGAAAAAAGTCGCACGCCTGGGTGAAAAAACCTTTGAACAAGCGGCCGGCTTCCTGCGCGTCATGAACGGCGATAACCCCCTGGACGCCTCGGCAGTTCACCCGGAGGCCTACCCGCTGGTGCAACGCATTGCCGCCGAGACCGACCGTGATATCCGTTCGCTGATCGGCGACGCTGCGTTCCTCAAGCGTCTGGATCCAAAGAAGTACACCGACGAAACCTTCGGTGTGCCGACCATCACCGACATTCTGCAAGAGCTGGAAAAGCCTGGCCGCGACCCACGTCCCGAGTTCAAGACCGCCGAGTTCCAGGACGGCGTAGAAGACCTCAAGGACCTGCAACCGGGCATGATCCTCGAAGGCGTGGTGACCAACGTGACCAACTTCGGCGCGTTCGTGGACATCGGCGTGCATCAGGACGGTTTGGTGCATATCTCCGCGCTTTCGGAGAAGTTCATCAAGGACCCACGTGAAGCGGTGAAAGCCGGTGACGTGGTCAAGGTCAAGGTCATGGAAGTCGACATCCCGCGCAAACGCGTCGGCCTGTCGATGCGCATGAGCGATACCCCCGGCGAGAAAATCGACGGTGCCCGTGGCGCTCGCCCCGGTTCGGCGCCGCGCCAGTCGCAGAACAACGCCCCGCGCAAGGAAACCACCACCGCCGCGCCAAGCAACAACGCCATGGCGTCGCTGTTTGCCAACGCTAAACAGTTGAAGAAGCGCTGATGGAAATTCCGGCCGGTTTGACCCAGAGCGCATTCAGCGAACTGATCGGCTGCCGCCTGCAACGCCTGGAAGAGGGCGTTGCCGAGGTGGCCCTGACCCTGGAGCCGCACCTGCGCAACCGCGCGGGCAAGCTCCATGGCGGGGCGATTTTCAGCCTGGTGGATATAACCATGGGCCTGGCCTGTTCCAGCGCCCATGGTTTCGACCAGCAGAGCGCCACCATCGAATGCAAGATCAACTATATCCGCGCCGTGGAAGACGGTGAGGTGCTGTGCACCAGCCGGGTGATCCACGCCGGTCGCCGCACCCTGGTGGTCGAGGCCGACGTGTATCAGGGCGAAAGACTTGTCGCAAAAGCACAGGGCACGTTCGCTGTCCTATAGCTCCCCACCCCCGATTTGAGTTAATTTCGGCGCTGCGATAACAGCGTCGGAATTTTCTCGCTGCGCTGTAGCCCAATTCATGGAGTGAAGTCGGCAAATTCAGAGCGGGTCAAATCGACTCAAAACCAGGCGATCACGCCAGTTTCAACTTCACCCTTGTAGACCGTCCTGCCCACCCCCATATTGGGGCGACTGACGCGTGAAGGAATCCAACTTGAGCGAACTTCTCAACCGCCGCCTGGCCCTGCTCGGCAAGCGCGAACACCTCTCCCTGCTAGAGCAATGCTTGCACGGCATCGAGCGCGAATGCCTGCGCGTCACCAACGAAGGTCGACTGGCGCAAACGCCGCACCCCGAAGCCCTGGGCGCCGCGCTGACCAATGAACAGATCACCACCGACTACTCGGAATCGCTGCTGGAGTTCATCACCCCTGCCCTGCCGAACCCGGCCGATACCCTGAGCAGCCTGGACAAGATCCATCGCTTTGCCTACACCAAGCTGGGCAGCGAATACCTGTGGAGCCCCTCGATGCCGTGCCCGTTGCCGGCCGAGGAAGATATTCCGATTGCCTACTACGGCACCTCCAACATCGGCCAGCTCAAGTACGTGTACCGCAAGGGCCTGGCCCTGCGTTACGGCAAGACCATGCAGTGCATCGCAGGCATCCACTACAACTTTTCCCTGCCGGAAGCGTTATGGCCGTTGCTCAAGGAAACAGAAGGGTTTGTCGGCACCGACCGTGACTATCAATCCACGGCCTACATCGCGCTGATCCGTAATTTCCGTCGCTACAGCTGGCTGTTGATGTACCTGTTCGGTGCCTCGCCAGCCCTGGATGCCGGCTTCCTGCGCGGACGCTCGCATCAGCTTGAAGTCCTCGACGCCGACACGCTGTACCTGCCCTACGCCACCAGCCTGCGCATGAGCGACCTGGGTTACCAGAGCAACGCCCAGGCCGGCCTGACGCCGTGCTACAACGATTTGGCCAGCTACACCGACAGCCTGCGCGAAGCGGTGGCAACACCCTACGCGCCCTATGTCGAAGTCGGCACGCACAAGGATGGCGAGTGGGTGCAGCTCAATACCAACATCCTGCAGATCGAAAACGAGTACTACTCCAACATCCGTCCCAAGCGCGTGACCTACACCGGCGAGCGGCCGATCCAGGCGTTGATGGCCCGCGGCATCCAGTACATCGAAGTACGCTGCCTGGACATCAACCCGTTCCTGCCGATGGGTATCGACCTGCCAGAGTCGCGGTTCCTCGACGCATTCCTGCTGTACTGCGCGCTGAACGACAGCCCACTGTTCGCCAACAACGAGTGCGGCAACGCCACCTCCAACTTCCTCAGCGTGGTCAAGGAAGGCCGCCGTCCGGGCCTGCAATTGCAGCGTGACGGCCAGCCGGTGGACATGAAGGAGTGGGCGGCCGAGTTGCTGGAGAAGATTGCCCCGCTGGCCGCCCTGCTCGATCAGAGCCATGGCATCACCGAGCACAGCGAGGCATTGGACGCCCAGTTGGCCAAGGTCAAGGACCCGTCCCTGACGCCGTCGGCCCAGGTGTTGGCAGCCATGGCTGAGCGCAAGGAAAGCTTTGCGCAGTTCTCCCTGCATCAAAGCGAAGTCCATGCCGAATACTTCCGCAAAGAACCTTTGGCGCCTGAGGAACAAGCGCGCTTTGAAGAACTGGCCCGTGCGTCGCTGGCGCAACAGGCAGAGCTGGAGCAGAACGAAGTGGGCGATTTCGATGTGTTTGTCGGCTCGTACCAGGCAAGCATCCTCGCCATCAGCAACTAACCTAAGGCTCGCTCCCCCTGTGGTAGCTGGCTTGTGTGGGAGCTGGCTTGCCTGCGATATCGGTAGGTCAGCAACCCACCTGTTGACTGATACACCGCTATCGCAGGCAAACCAGCTCCCGCATTATTCTGCCAGCCTGAAAACAGGCGTCGCCATTTCCCCTCATAAGCTAATTCGAAAAAGTTATTTATTTTTGAATTCTTAGATCATTTAGTCTCCTCTCACGCCGACCCTCGGCCGCCTGATTGAGGAGCTTCCCTTTGAAACTGCTGACCCCTCTGCGCCTGTTGGCCGCATTGTCCCTGGCCGGTGCCAGCCTGTTTGCCCAGGCGGCGGACGTAACCATTGCGTACCAGACCACCGTGGACCCGGCCAAAGTCGCCCAAGCCGACGGCGCCTATGAAAAAGCCACCAACGCCAAGATCGACTGGCGCAAATTCGACAATGGCGCCGACATCATCGCCGCCATCGCGTCCGGCGACGTGCAGATCGGCTACCTCGGTTCCAGCCCGCTCACCGCCGCGATAACCCGTAAAGTCCCGGTGCAAACCTTCCTCGTCGCCACCCAGATCGGCGGCGCCGAAGCCCTGGTGGCGCGTAACGGTTCGGGGATCAACAGCCCTCAGGACCTGGTCGGCAAAAAAATCGCCGTGCCCTTCGTTTCCACCGGCCACTACAGCCTGCTCGCCGCGCTGAAGCACTGGAACATCGACCCGGCCAAAGTCACCATTCTCAACCTCGCCCCACCGGCCATCATTGCCGCCTGGAAGCGCGGTGATATCGATGCCACCTATGTCTGGGACCCAGCCCTGGGCGTGGCCAAGGAAACCGGCAAGGTGCTGATCACCTCCGGGGAGCTGGCCAAGTTCGGCGCGCCGACGTTCGATGCCTGGATCGTGCGCAAAGACTTCGCCGAGAAGCACCCAGAGATCGTCACCGCCTTCGCCAAGGTCACTCTGGATGCCTACGCCGCCTACCGCAAAGACCCACAAGCCTGGCTCGCCGATACCGGCAACGTCGACAAGCTGGTGAAACTCTCCGGCGCCAAGGCCAGCGATATCCCCTTGCTGCTGCAAGGCAACGTCTACCCGTTGGCCGCCGACCAGGTAACGCTGCTGGGCGCACCGACCACCAAGGCCGTCACCGACACCGCTGCGTTCCTCAAGGAACAAGGCAAGGTCGATGCCGTGCTGCCCGACTACGCCCCTTATGTCAGCGCCAAGTTCATTACCAACTGACCCAGGAGTTCACTGCGATGGCCTTGCTACAACTGGAGCGCATCAGCGCACAGTACCCAGGCGCCCCGGAACCGGTACTGTCCGATATTTCACTGGAGCTTGGGCCCCAGCAATTGCTGGTCGCCCTGGGCCCGTCCGGCAGTGGCAAGACCTCGTTGTTGAACCTGATTGCCGGCTTCGTCGAACCGTCTGCCGGGCGTATCACCCTCGATGGCGTGCCGGTCAAAGGCCCCAGTGCCGAGCGCGGCGTGGTGTTCCAGGACGATGCCCTGCTGCCCTGGCAGGACGTGCTGGCCAATGTGGCTTTCGGCCTGGAACTGGCCGGTGTGCCCAAGGCGCAGCGCGACGTGCGGGCGCGTGAAATGCTCGCGCTGGTGGACCTGGCCGGTTTCGACAACCGCCGCATCTGGCAACTCTCCGGTGGCCAGAAGCAACGCGTCGGCCTGGCGCGTGCGCTGGCGGCCGATCCGCGTGTACTGCTGATGGACGAACCCTTCGGCGCCCTGGATGCCTTCACCCGTGAACAGATGCAGGAGTTGCTGCTGCAAGTGTGGCGGCGCACGGCCAAGCCGGTGTTCCTGATTACCCACGACATCGAAGAAGCGGTGTTTCTCGCCACCGACCTGATCTTGCTGGCGCCCAACCCCGGCCAGATCGTTGAACGCCTGCAGCTGGATTTCGGCCAACGTTACGCCGCCGGTGAATCAGCCCGCGCAATCAAATCCGACCCGAGCTTTATCGAAACCCGTGAACATGTGCTGGGCAAAGTGTTCTCCCAACGGCAGGTGTACGCATGAGCAGCTACGAACTTCCCGCCACGGCCACCGAGCCTGCGACACATGCCGTGATCCCGCTGCGCCGTCGCCTGAGCACGCGCTGGATCAGCCTGCTGACCCTGGCGGCCTTGCTTGCCCTGTGGTGGGCTGTCACCGCCACCGGTTTGATCGAACCGTTGTTCCTGCCGCCACCGTCCGCCGTGTTGAAAAAAGGCTGGCTGCTGGCGACCACCGGCTACATGGATTCCACCTTGTGGCAGCACCTGGGCGCGAGCCTCAGCCGCATCGGCCTGGGCCTGGGCTTTGCAGTACTGACCGCCGTGCCGGTGGGGATCGCCATCGGTGCCAACCGTATCGCCCGTGGCATTCTCGATCCGCTGATCGAGTTCTACCGGCCGATTCCGCCCCTGGCCTACCTGCCGTTGATCGTGATCTGGTGCGGCATTGGCGAGCTGTCCAAGGTGCTGCTGATCTACCTCGCTATCTTCGCCCCGATTGCCATCGCCACCGCCACTGGGGTGCGCACCGTCGACCCGGCCAAATTACGCGCTGCGCAGTCGTTGGGCGCTACCCGCGCGCAACTGATTCGCCATGTGATCCTGCCAAGCGCCCTGCCCGATATCCTCACCGGTGTGCGCATCGGCCTGGGTGTGGGCTGGTCGACCTTGGTGGCGGCCGAGTTGATTGCCGCCACCAGCGGCCTGGGGTTCATGGTGCAGTCGGCGGCGCAGTTTCTGGTCACTGATGTGGTGGTGCTGGGCATCCTGGTCATCGCCCTGATCGCCTTCGCCATGGAAATGGGCCTGCGCGCCCTGCAGCGTAAATTAGTGCCCTGGCATGGCCAGGCACACTGAGTGAAGAACCCACAATGAGCAGCCTGACCGTTACCCCATTAAGCACCGCCCTGGGCGCCCAGATCGGCGGCGTCGATATCACCCAGCCGCTGAATCCCGAACAGCGCGACGCCATTGAACAGGCGTTGCTCGACTATTCGGTGCTGTTCTTCCGTGACCAGCCGATCACCCCTGCGCAACAGGCACGGTTCGCGGCAAACTTTGGCGACCTGCACATCCACCCGATCTACCCCAACGTGCCGGAACAGCCCGAAGTGCTGATCCTCGACACCGCCGTCACCGATGTGCGTGATAACGCGGTGTGGCATACCGACGTGACGTTCCTGCCCACGCCTGCTCTGGGCGCAGTGCTCAGCGCCAAGCTGTTGCCCGCGTTCGGCGGCGATACCTTGTGGGCCAGTGGGATTGCGGCGTATGAAGCACTGTCTGAACCGCTAAAGCGCTTGCTCGATGGCCTCACCGCCACACACGACTTCACCAAGTCGTTCCCGCTGGAGCGCTTTGGCAACACCGCCGAGGACCTGGTGCGCTGGGAGGCAACTCGCAAGAAAAACCCGCCGCTATCGCACCCAGTCGTGCGCACGCATCCGGTAAGTGGGCGCAAATCGCTGTTCGTCAGCGATGGTTTCACCACCCGAATCAATGAACTGGAAGCAGCCGAAAGCGAGGCCATTCTCAAGCTGCTGTTCGCCCACGCCACCCGCCCGGAATTCACCATCCGCTGGCGCTGGCAAGAGAATGACGTGGCGTTCTGGGATAACCGCGTCACCCAGCATTACGCTGTGGATGACTACCGGCCGCAGCGGCGGGTGATGCACCGGGCGACGATTCTTGGGGATGTGCCGTTCTAGAATCCAGCGCAGATCAACTGTGGGAGCTGGCTTGCCTGCGATAGCGGTGGTTCAGCCACTGCACTATTGGCTGAAAAACCGCTATCGCGGGCAAGCCCGGCTCCCACATTTATCGAGTGCGGCAGGTTATTCGGCGGTGGACGGTTTTTCCCACAAGTTGATCCCACCTTCCTGCGCAAACCGATCAATCTCCGCCAGTTCTTCAGCACTGAAGCTCAAGTTCTTCAACGCCCCGACGTTCTCGATAATCTGCTCCGGCCGGCTTGCGCCGATCAGCGCACTGGTTACCCGTGGATCACGTAACGTCCACGCCAGCGCCAACTGGGCCAGGCTCTGGCCACGGCGTTTGGCGATTTCATTCAGGCCGCGTACATGGGCGATGTTGGCTTCGGACAGGTGCTGGGCCTGCAACGAGCCACCACCCGGACGATTGACCCGCGCATCGGCCGGTACCCCGTTGAGGTATTTATCGGTCAACAAACCCTGGGCCAGCGGCGTGAAGGCGATCACTCCAGCACCGAGTTCTTCGGTGGTGTCCAGCAGGTCTTTTTCCACCCAACGGTTGAGCAGGTTGTAGGCCGGCTGGTGGATCAACAACGGCACTTTCCACTCGTTGAGCAACGCTGCGATTTCGCGGGTTTTAACCCCGGAGTAAGACGAGATACCGATGTACAACGCCTTGCCTTGCTGCACGGCGGTGGCCAGGGCGCTGGCGGTCTCTTCCAGGGGCGTGTCGGGGTCGAAGCGGTGCGAGTAGAAAATATCCACATAATCGACGCCAAGGCGTTGCAGGCTCTGGTCCAGGCTCGCCAATACGTATTTACGCGAACCGCCACCCTGGCCGTAAGGGCCGGGCCACATGTCCCACCCGGCTTTGCTGGAAATGATCAATTCGTCGCGATAGTGCTTGAAGTCTTCGCGCAGCAAACGGCCGAAGTTGATCTCGGCGCTGCCGTAGGGCGGGCCGTAGTTGTTGGCCAAGTCGAAGTGGTTGATACCCAGGTCGAACGCCGTGCGCAGCAATGCGCGCTGGGTGTCGATCGGGGTGCTGTCGCCAAAGTTGTGCCACAACCCCAGGGACAGTGCCGGCAGCACCAATCCACGGCGGCCTACGCGGCGATAAGGAATAGATTCATAGCGGTTTTCGGCAGCAATGTACGTCATCGAATCCTCTCTTGATCTAGGGCAAATAAGGCCCGGGAATAGGCATATTCCCGGGCCTTTTAAGCAGCTGAATCGCTTAAGTCTGCCTCTTCCTTTTACAGCAAAGACCTACTTGAGAGGAACGCTATCAGCGCACCATGTGCAAGAACTGCAGATGGCGCTCGTACTGGTCGAGGATGTCATTGATGATCTGCTCCTTGGTGTAGCCCACCAGGTCATAGTCCTGGCTGCCCTCACTCAAGTGCACTTCGGCCCGATAGTAGCGGCGGTTGTTGATCTCTTTCTTGCCAATGCCGCCCAAGGCGAACGACGGTGTGAAATAGCCACGCATCTGCACCTGGTAGATGAACGGACGTTCTTCACCATGGCCGATTTCGAGGCTGACGCTGTCGTTGGACGGGTCGGGCTGGGTCACCACCGTAAGGCCCTTCTCGACAAACACTGCGGTCACTTCTTCAATCGCCGGGCGCACCGTGGTGTCGAGGAAACGGTATACCTCATCGCGGGATGGGAAATGCACCGCCTGGCTCAAACGCTGGCGCCAGCCACCTCGGCCTTTGCGCGAAGCGGAGATCGGTGCCAGGGAATGCAACTGCGCGATCTGCTTTTGCGACTCCAGGTAGAACGCCTTGTGCAGCCCCCACATCATCAGCAGCAGGATCAGCGAGAACGGCAGCGAGGTCAGTACCACCGCAGACTTGAGCGAGTCGATACTGCCGGCGAACAGCAAGGCACTGGTGACCAGGGCGGTCATCGCGCCCCAGAACACACGCAGCCACTTCGGCCCGTCTTCATCCGCGTTGCCGCCTTTGGACGACAGGGTGGACAGCACCACGGTGCCGGAGTCAGCCGAGGTCACGAAGAACACAAAGCTGATGAACACCGTGACCGCGATCACCGTCTTGCTCCACGGGTAGGTTTCCAGCAGCAGGTAGAGGCTCATCGATGGGTCATCGATCGCCGACTGGCCCAGTGCAGCCATGCCATGGTTGAGCACCTGATCGATGGCGCTGTTACCGAAGATCGACATCCACGCCAGGGTGAAGCCCAGTGGAATCAGCAGCACGCCAAACACGAACTCGCGGATGGTACGACCACGGGAAATACGCGCGATAAACAGGCCCACGAACGGCGACCATGCGATCCACCAGGCCCAGTAGAACACCGTCCAGCCGCCCAGCCAGTCGCTCGGCTTGTTGTAGGCGTACACATCAAAACTCTTGGTGGGCAGCGCCCCCAGATAGTCACCGATGTTCTGGATCAAGGTGTTGAGCAGGTGCTGGGTAGGCCCGGCGAACAACACGAACAGCAGCAGCGCACAGGCCAGCAGCATGTTGATGTCGGACATCACCCGCACGCCCTTGTCGACGCCGGCCACGGCCACGATGATCGCCGCGCCCATCATCAGGGTGATCAGGCCCACCTGGATCCACTGGGTATGGGCAATGCCAAACAGGTAGTCCAGGCCAGAGTTGAGGTGCAGTACGCCAAAGCCCATGTCGGCGCCCAGGCCGAACACCGTGGCAATGATGCCAAAGCCATCCACCGCGTAACCGATAGGGCCATTGATGCGCTTGCCGATCAGCGGGTACAGCGCCGAGCGCAACGCCAGCGGCAGGTTATGCCGGTAGGCGAAATACGCCAGGGCCATGCCGACAAACGCGAACACGCCCCAGCCATGCAGGCCCCAGTGCAGGAACAACACCTGCATGGCCTGGCGCGCCGCATCGGCGTTCATTGCTTCGCCCTGGGGCGGCTGCACCAAGTGCGTCAGCGGCTCCGAGACGCAAAAGAAAAACAGCGTGATGCTGATCCCGGCGGCGAACAACATGCCGGCCCAGGACAGGTAACTGAATTCGGGCTCGTCGTGGTCGGCACCGAGTTTTATCTTGCCGTAGCCCGATAGCGCGGTGACCACCACGAAGACCAGATACAGCGTCATCGCCAGCATGTAGTACCAGCCGACCGTGTTGGCCGCCCAGTTTTGCGCCGCCAGCAGCCAGGCGCCGGCCTGTTGCGGGATAGCGATGACCGTGATGCCGAACAGCAGGATGACGGTGGCGGCAAAGTAGAAAACGGGCGCATTCATGCGCACCATGCCGCTGGAAGGGGTGGACGATGCACTCATGAACGATGCACCTCAAGGTTGCGGGATATGGCTGTAAAAAACGGACTCAGCAAAGGTAAGCCTCCTGTTGTGAGCGGGCAGCGAACCACCGGTTTAACTTGAACGAACGTTCAAGTTAAACATGAATAGGCGGTCTTGGACTAATCGCAGGGCTGAGTGGTAGGTGTTTCCTACACTAGCTCAGGGATTGGTATGACGCGTGGAGGAGACGAATCGTTCAGCAACCCGACGGTGAAATACATACGAAATGTGGGAGCTGGCTTGCCTGCGATAGCGCTGGGTCAGCCACCCATCTGTTGACTGATACACCGCTATCGCAGGCAAGCCAGCTCCCACACTGGTCGGCGTTTGACTCAGGTCTTACTTCTGCGCCCCATCATCATGCTGCAAGTTCGCCTGGGTGATATTCGCCCCGGCCGGCACGCTGCGGGTCAGCCACACATTGCCGCCGATGGTCGAACCCTGGCCAATGGTGATCCGCCCCAGGATCGTCGCCCCGGCGTAAATCACCACATCATCTTCAACAATAGGGTGACGCGGGTGGCCTTTCTGCAATTGCCCATCTTCATCCGCCGGAAAGCGTTTGGCGCCCAGTGTCACGGCCTGGTAGATGCGCACGCGCTCGCCGATGATCGCGGTCTCGCCAATCACCACGCCTGTGCCGTGGTCGATAAAGAAACTCGGGCCGATCTGTGCGCCGGGGTGGATATCAATGCCGGTGGCCGAGTGGGCGATTTCCGCACTGATCCGCGCCAGCAACGGCAGGCCGGCACGGTACAGGTGGTGGGCCAGGCGGTGGTGGATCACCGCCAGGATGCCTGGGTAGCACAGCAGCACTTCATCCACACTGCGCGCAGCCGGGTCGCCGTGGTAGGCGGCCAGTACGTCGGTGTCCAGCAGGCTGCGCAAGGATGGCAACGCCAGGGCGAAATCCTGGATCAGGCGAATGGCGTGGGCGTTGACTTCGCTGTCGTCCTCACCGCTCTGGCGCGCGGCATAGCGCAACTCCAGGCGCGCCTGGGCGAGCAAGGCGTTGAGCGCGACGTCGAGGGTATGGCCCACGTAGAAGTCTTCGCTTTCTTCGCGCAAGTCCGCCGGGCCCAGGCGCATCGGAAACAGGGCGCCGCACAAGGCTTCAAGAATCTGCGCCACCGCCTCGCGGGACGGCAACTCACGGCCACCATGCTCGCCACTCAAGCGCCCATTGCGCGTTCGCCACTGGTCGCGGGCGCCGCGCAGTTGGCTGACGATGGTCTGCAATTGCCAATGACTGGAACGCTCACTCACGGTATTCACTCCTGACGAAATGGCCATCACTTTACGGTATGCACCCAGGCAGCTCTTAAGAACCAATGGTGTGGCGCTAAGAACCTTTCGTCATAAGCGATTGACGGTTGCCCGATGAAAAGTGCCTGCCTATAGTCCCCCAATCACTCAGCCACCGTGCGTAACCATGATCAAACAACAGCTCGACCGTTTTAACCGTCTGGAACTACTGGGCAGTGCCACGGCCCTGGAAAAGCTCGAGCGGCTGTCGGCTTGGCTGGGCAGGGACATCTACGTCAAACGTGATGACACCACGCCGCTGGCCATGGGCGGCAACAAGCTGCGCAAACTCGAATACCTGGCCGCCGACGCCATCGCCCAGGGCGCCGACACCCTGGTCACCGCCGGCGCGATCCAGTCCAACCATGTGCGCCAGACCGCCGCGCTCGCCGCCAGGCTTGGCCTGGGCTGTGTTGCCCTGCTGGAAAACCCTACCGGCACCGACGACCCCAACTACCTGGGCAACGGCAATCGCCTGCTGCTGGAGTTGTTCGACGCCAAAGTGGAATTGGTGGAAAACCTCGACAACGCCGACGACCAACTCAACGCCCTCGCCGACCGCCTGCGCAGTAACGGCAAGAAGCCGTACCTGGTGCCTATTGGCGGCTCCAATGCACTCGGCGCGCTGGGCTACGTGCGCGCCGGGCTGGAGTTGGCCGCGCAGATTGAAGACAGCGGCATTCAATTCGCCGCCGTGGTGCTCGCCTCTGGCAGTGCGGGTACCCACAGCGGCCTGGCCCTGGCCTTGAGCGAAGCATTGCCGCAGTTGCCGGTGATCGGCATCACCGTGTCGCGCACCGAGCAAGCGCAATTCCCGAAAGTGCAGGGCCTGGCCGAACGCACCGCCGAGTTGCTCGGTGTGGCTATGCCCGACGCCTTCAAGGTTACCCTGTGGGACGAGTACTTCGGGCCGCGGTATGGCGAGCCAAACGCTGGCACCCTCTCGGCGATCAAACTTTTGGCCAGCCAGGAAGGTCTGTTGCTGGACCCGGTGTATACCGGCAAGGCCATGGCCGGTTTACTCGACGGCATCGGGCGCCAGCGCTTTGAGGAGGGGCCGATCATTTTCCTGCATACCGGTGGCGCGCCGGCATTGTTTGCCTATGACTCACTATTCAACTGATTGGATACGCATATACCCAAAAAGAATATGAGATTGTATTTTTATTATTTTCGAGACTTAAAAACCCACCTTATCATCGCGCCGAAGGCGAAGACGCGCTTCGCGCTTTAGGGCAGGATACGACTACCGCGTCACCTGCTTCGCTCACCATAAAAAACACAGGGGCTCTCCATGACTATTTCTGCATTTCGTCGCACGCTGTTGGTTGGCACTTTGGGCCTCGCGCTTGGCGCTGGCTGGTTGGGCCAGGCGGTTGCCGGCGAGCAGTTGAACACCATCAAGAAGGCCGGCGAGATCAAGATCGGCCTGGAAGGCACCTACCCGCCGTTCAGCTTTGTCGATGAAAGCGGCAAGCTCAGCGGTTTCGAAGTGGAACTGTCCGAGGCGCTGGCCAAGGAGCTGGGTGTCAAGGTCAAGCTGCAAGCCACCCCTTGGGACGGCATCCTCGCCGCGCTGGAATCCAAGCGCCTGGACGCCGTGGTCAACCAGGTGACCATCTCCGAAGAGCGCAAGAAAAAGTACGATTTCTCCAAGCCTTACACCGTGTCCGGCATCCAGGCGCTGGTGCTGAAAAAGAACGTCGACTCGATCAAGAAAGCCGACGACCTGGCCGGCAAGAAAGTCGGTGTGGGCCTGGGCACCAACTACGAACAATGGCTCAAGGACAACCAACCAAAAGCCATTATCAAGACCTACAACGACGACCCGACCAAGTTCCAGGACCTGCGCATCGGTCGTATCGACGCCATCCTGATCGACCGCCTGGCCGCCCTGGAATACGCCAAGAAAGCCCCCGACACCGCCGCTGCCGGCGACGCCTTCTCCCGTCAGGAATCCGGTATCGCCCTGCGCAAAGGTGAGCCCGAGCTGCTCGATGCGGTGAACAAGGCTCTGGACAAACTGCGCGCCGACGGCACGTTGAAGACGCTGTCCGAGAAGTACTTCAACGCTGACGTCACGCAATAATGGAAGCAGGTTTCCAACTCGCGCTGGACTCCGCGCCCTTTCTGCTCAAGGGCGCGTACTACACGGTAATCCTCAGCCTGGGCGGGATGTTCTTCGGCCTGCTGCTGGGCTTCGGCCTGGCCTTGATGCGCCTCTCGCGCTTCAAGCTCTTGAGCTGGACCGCCCGGGTCTACGTGTCTTTCTTTCGCGGCACGCCGTTACTGGTGCAGCTGTTCCTGATCTACTACGGCTTGCCGCAAGTGGGCATCGAGCTGGACCCGATCCCGGCCGCCATGATCGGCTTTTCGCTGAACATGGCTGCCTATGCGTGTGAAATCCTGCGGGCCGCCATCGCCTCCATCGAGCGTGGCCAGTGGGAAGCGGCTGCCAGTATCGGTATGACCCGTGCGCAGACGTTGCGCAGGGCCATCCTGCCCCAGGCGATGCGCACGGCGTTGCCGCCTTTGGGCAACAGCTTTATTTCACTGGTCAAGGACACGGCGCTGGCCGCCACCATCCAGGTGCCCGAGCTGTTCCGCCAGGCCCAACTGGTGTCGGCACGTACCTTCGAAATTTTTACCATGTATCTGTCCGCAGCCCTGATCTACTGGATCCTGGCGAGCATCCTGGCGCATCTGCAGAATCGTCTGGAAGACCGGGTCAACCGGCATGACCTGGAGTCTTGAAGCATGATCGTGGTTGAAAAACTGACCAAGCAATTCAACGGCCAGGTGGTGCTCAACGGCATCGACCTTGAGGTCAAGGAAGGCGAAGTGGTCGCCATCATCGGCCCCAGCGGTTCCGGCAAGACCACCTTCCTGCGCTGCCTGAACTTCCTCGAAGAACCCACCAGCGGCCGTATCAAGGTGGGTGACATCGAGATCGACAGCAGCAGGCCGCTCAACCAGCAACAGGGCCTGGTGCGGCGCCTGCGCCAGCATGTGGGCTTTGTGTTCCAGAACTTCAACCTGTTTCCCCACCGCACCGCGCTGGAAAACGTCATCGAAGGCCCCATCGTGGTCAAGAAGATGCCACGGGAAGCGGCGGCCGAACTGGGGCGCAAGCTGTTGGCCAGGGTCGGCCTGGCGGGCAAGGAAGCCTCTTACCCGAGGCGGCTGTCCGGCGGCCAGCAACAGCGTGTGGCGATTGCCCGCGCATTGGCCATGGAGCCGGAGGTGATCCTGTTCGACGAACCCACCTCGGCCCTCGACCCGGAACTGGTGGGCGAAGTCCTGGCGACCATTCGCAGCCTGGCCGAAGAAAACCGCACCATGGTCATCGTCACCCACGAGATGAGCTTTGCCCGTGATGTGGCCAACCGGGTGATCTTCTTCGACAAGGGTGTGATCGTCGAACAGGGCGAAGCCAAGGCGCTGTTTGCCAACCCCAGGGAAGAACGTACCAAGCAGTTCCTGAGCAAATTCCTCGCCCACTGACGTTCTGTGTGGGAGCTGGCTTGCCTGCGATGCAAGCGCCTCGGTGTAGCAGTCAAAATGGGGAGATGCTATCGCAGGCAAGCCAGCTCCTACATAAGCGAGACCCTACAGGGAATCGCCATTGCAACCTGTAAAAGACCCCGCCGCCTGCCCCCTGAAATCC